>NZ_JACRVS010000005.1:0-168988 GCF_018811985.1 Acetobacter sp. P5B1
GCCCCCTCCGCCCCGGCTCGCCCCAAAGCGGGCGGCGGTGGGCATCGTCCGTTTGGTGGCCCCGCCCCGGCCCCGGACGCGCCCGTGCTGCCGAATGTGAAAGCCATCATTGCCGTGGCCTCCGGCAAGGGTGGCGTCGGCAAATCCACCACCGCCACCAATCTGGCCATTGGTCTGGCGCAGGAAGGGCTACGCGTGGGGCTGATGGATGCCGATATTCACGGTCCCTCCCTGCACCGCATGCTGGGCACGGAAGCCAAGCCGGAAGTGCGGGAAGGTCGCCTGCAACCCATGCAGGTGTGGGGCCTGAGCGCTGTGTCCATCGGTATGCTGGTGGATGAAAAACAGGCCATGATCTGGCGCGGCCCGATGGTGATGGGCGCCATTAATCAGTTTCTGACAGATGTGGACTGGGGCCCGCTGGATGTTCTGGTGGTGGACATGCCGCCGGGCACGGGGGACGCCCAGCTTTCCCTGATGCAGAAAGTGCCACTGGCCGGAGCTGTGATTGTTTCCACCCCGCAGGACATTGCTCTGATTGACGCCCGGCGCGGCGTGAGCATGTTTGAGAAAATGAAGGTGCCTGTTCTCGGCCTGATTGAGAACATGTCCTATTTCTGCTGCCCGAACTGCGGGCACAACACAGAACTCTTTGGCCACGGCGGCGCGAAGAAGGAAGCTGAAACCATGGGCGTGCCCTTCCTTGGGGAAGTGCCGCTGCTGGCAGATATCCGCTCTACAGGGGACGCCGGAACCCCGATTGTAGCCAGCGCACCGGATAGCGAAGGGGCTAAAGCCTTCCGCCGCATTGCTCAGGCCACGGCCGCCGCCCTTAAAGACAAACTCAACGCAGCGAGCTGATTATACGAGGCGGGTTAACCCGCCTCACCCCCGGTCAGACTCAGTGTTTTTTAGCAGGCACTTTCTTACCGCTGGCCGGTTTATTATCGAAGAACGCGCGGCACTTCGGGCTCAGCTTGTCCTTCTTGCGCTCCATGCAGGCGGTAATCTTCTTTTCATTGGGAATTGCCAGCGCGCAGAGCTTGAGCGCATCGCCCTTGCAGGCTTCCGTCTGTTGCTGGCGCAGAGAATCCTCTGCATGGGCCGGGGTCAGCGTGCCGAGCAGCGCCGCGCCACCTGCGGCCAGACAGAGCGTGCGTAAAAATTTTGATGATAAAATAGACATCTCACTGCAATCCATCTTCTGTACAAAAAAGCCCGTCAGCCGCCAAAAACGATGACATTTGTGACGATACAGAAGAGTGCCGCCGCGCCACCACACCTCATGCTGAGAGGCTGACCTGCGCAGAAAACAAGGAACTTGACGATTCTGTCAAATTTTAGTGAAGGCAGAGTGTCTTATGACTATCCGGCCCCTGTGTTTCACACACATGCAAATGCTGGGGCTTCATATCCTTCGGGGCTGTAAAAAACAGATACGCCCACACACCCACCAGCAGAGCCGCCACCACAATAAAAGGGGTGAAGTTTGGCAGGCGGTCGGACGGCGGACGCAGCCCTTTCAGGTCATCCGACGTCGCCAGAAAAGGGGAGGATGCTGGCTTTGCGCCCTCATCCTCTACAAACGGTTCGTCATGGAATGAAGAGTCCTTCATGGGCTGAAAATCAGCCCTTCAGGACCGCCATCATTTCATCCCACTCGCGCTTGCTCAGGCCAGAGCCGGCCTGCTCTACCTGCTCACCCGCCAGCATGCGGCGCACAATTTTCAGCATTCCGGCAGAGAACGTCACCGCACCGCGGCGATAATCCTCAAACGCCGCCGCCGTCTGCGGCACCCAGGCATGCAGGATTTTCAGCATGGCTTCCGCATAGACGCGGATTTCATACTGCGCATGCGGGTCCAGCCGCAGGGCCAGAAAGTGCATCAGGTTGTGCAGGTCGATCTTCCAATACCACTGGGTATAGGTGTTGACCGTCAGATTAATGCGCGCCAGTTCACGGGCCAGGCCGTAGCCGTCCCCTTCCGTGCTCAGCATCGTCTCATAATTGCGGTAGGTGCGGATGGCGTCATCCCGCAGGATGTCCATCACCGCTGCGGCATCATCCGGAGCCAGCACATCGCCACGGCCCTGACGGTTCACGGCACTCTGGGCGGCCATGTGTTCCGGCGCGGGGATGTAGAATTCGCTGTCGAGAATCGAATAGCGGGCAGAATATTCATTCACGCTGGCCATCCGGTGACGGATCCACTGCCGCGCCACAAAAATCGGCAGTTTGACGTGGAATTTCATCTCGCACATTTCAAATGGCGAGGAATGGCGATGCCGCATCAGATAGCGGATCAGCCCGGCATCTTCCGACACCTTGCGGGTGCCGCGCCCATAGGACACACGCGCTGCCTGCACAATGGCGGAATCATCCCCCATATAGTCGATCACCCGCAGGAATCCGTGGTCGAGCACTTCCTGCGGTTCATACAGCATAGCCTCCAATGCCGGCACCGTGGGGCGGCGAGTGGAGCTGGTTTCTTGGGCGTGCGCCGCAATTTCGGCGCGCTGGGCATCGGTCAGTGACATGCCTTCTCCCTAGCGCAAAATACACTGGGCGAAAATGCCTGATCTCACGCAACAGCGCTCTCCCGCCTCATCATAAGAGAAATTTATAAATTAATAATGTTATTCAATTAGACGGCATCAACCAGAGTATGACACGCAGGCAGAGAAAGCACTGACCTCCTTACTCTCAATAAAAACACAAAATTAATTATAACGAAGTCGAACGGATACTTCAGGTATGGGTCAATTTTTCTCCTCCGTGCTGCCGTTTACGGCACGGGGCGACTACACGTCTTTCTTGTCTCTGGCTGTTGGCCTGGGGGCCGTCTGTGGCATCCTTGCCAGCCTGACGCTGACAGGTCTGATAGCGCCCGCGGCGCTCCCCGCCATTGTCGCTCCCATAGGCGCCTCTTCCGTTCTGGTTTTTGCTATTCCGGCAAGTCCGCTGGCAAAACCGTATGCCGTTATCATGGGAAATGTTTTGTCCGCCGCAATCGGGGTGCTGGTCAGCATCGCCATCCCGCATCAGATGCTTGCTGCGGGGCTGGCTGTCGGGCTGGCCATCATGGTGATGACTGCGACTCGTTCACTTCACCCTCCCGGTGGGGCTGCGGCCTTAACAGCCGTTCTGCTACATCCCTCTTCAGCCGGACCGACCGCTGCCCTCCTGTTTCCACTGGTTCCGGTTGGGCTTAATTCGCTCATTCTGGTCTGTGTGGGCATAGCGTTTCACCGGCTTTCTGGCCGTAGCTACCCTCATCACGCCATGCCCCCTTCACCCACGACAGAAACCGCAACCGAACTGCGTCGGGAGGATATCCTCGCCGCACTTCATAAAACCGGTGAAGCCTTTGACATTGAACTCGAAGATCTGGAACGCCTGCTCACACTGGCTGAGGAACACAGGAACGGGCGGGGCGCCATCCGTATTGCGCCAAACTGAACGCGTCGTGCTGCGGGCAGATGTCCCCTTTCTCTGCTCTTGCAATCCGCCCCCGTGCTCCTTATGTTCATCAGTGCCGGAGGGGCTTGCCCCTTGGCTATGGTGATAAACGGAACGTGGAATAATCGTTGTGGACCCGGGGGCAGTACCCGGCGTCTCCACCAATACAATCCGGTCCTTGCGGCTCGGATAGATGGGGACGAAACAGGCTCGACACGCGTGGTAAAGACCTTCCTTTTGCCCGGCATTGTACCGCCGTTATCGGGCTAAACTTACAAGTGCCAATGATAACACTGAGGTGCTCGCTGTCGCTGCATAAGCGATAAGCGCGGTTCGGGAGGGCACCGGGCAACAGAAGCCCTCCCACTTTACAGCCATGAGATGAGCCGGACTCAGCCCCTACAGTCCCGCACCCGGCAACACCCCAAAAAGCCCCGTCCTGCACAGGTCAAGCATAGTTGATCGTCATCCGGCAGACCCTTCGGCCTCCTGCTGTGTTGCAGAATCATAACTTGCCGCCTTGCACTTCCCCCCTCTTTCACGCATGGCTGACGGTAGAGTGATATTCAAGACGTCGGCACGTCCACCCGGCGCGAGCGAGGAGAGCTTTCATGGCGGATGACCACGATAACACCCCGGAAAATGGCACTTTTCCGCCCGAAAGCCTGCTGCCGTATGAAACATGGCTGGAAGACGCCTATCGCGGCGTGATGCTGAGCGCGCTTGAGTATGTAAGCCGTGAAGGCCTTGCGGGCGAACATCACTTTTACCTGACATTCCGCACGGACGTCCCCGGTGTGGTGATCCCGGATCGTCTGCGTGCACAGTATCCGCATGAGATGACCATCGTGCTGCAGCATCAGTTCTGGGATCTGAACGTGGACCGCACAGCCGGCAAGGTGTCTGTCGGTCTGTCCTTTGGCGGCGCAGGCTCCATTCTGGAAATTCCCGTGCGCGCCTTTACCGGTTTTGCAGACCCCTCCATCCATCTCAGCCTGCATTTCATGGCGGCGGAACCGGCAGAAGAGTCCGCACCCGAAACAGACGCCACCCCAGCGCCGTCGGCCGGGAAAGAGGCTGAAAGCTCAGCGGAAAGTGACACCTCCTCACAGGTTGTCAGTCTTGACGCCTTTCGCAAGAAGGGGCCATCACCCGGTTAAGCCCCACTTTTCGGGGCAGGCCGACGGAGAGTTCAGCACATCATGACCAGCCAGCCCCCTCGCCCCCCGGTACCCGCCTTCACCTATTCCCCCATTTTTCCGCTGGGGGAGGACACAACGTCCTATCGGAAGGTGGATATCGCCGGTGTCAGCACATCGGAATGCTGCGGAAAGACCATCCTGCACATCACACCGGAAGCTCTGACGGAGTTCACGGCGCAGGCCTTTCATGAAGTCGCGCATTACCTGCGCCCTGCCCACCTCAAGCAGCTCGCCAGCATCCTCAAGGATCCCGAAGCCTCGGACAATGACCGCTTCGTGGCACTGGACCTGCTGAAAAACGCCTGCATTGCCGCAGGCGGCGTGCTGCCTATGTGTCAGGACACAGGCACCGCCATTGTCTTTGGCAAAAAAGGCCAGCGCGTGTGGGTGGAAGGCGATGAGGAAGTCGCGTTCTCCAAAGGCGTGTATGAAACCTACACCCGCACCAGCCTGCGTTATTCGCAAATGGCGCCCCTCAGCATGTTTGAGGAAAAGAACACCGGCACCAACCTGCCCGTGCAGTGCGATATTTTCGCCAGCCCCGCCACGCATCATGATGAACAGTTTGACCTGATGTTTGTGGCCAAGGGTGGCGGCTCAGCCAACAAGACCTTCCTGTTTCAGGAAACCCGCGCCCTGCTCGGCTCTGAGCAGAAGCTACTGGACTGGCTGGACGTGAAGATCAAAACCCTCGGCACATCCGCCTGCCCGCCTTACCATCTGGCCATTGTGATTGGCGGCATGTCTGCCGAGCAGACGCTCAAGACCGTCAAGCTGGCTTCCACCCACTGGTATGACAGCCTGCCCACCAGCGGCAGCATGACTGGCCATGCCTTCCGGGACGTGGAGATGGAACAGAAGGTTCTGGAACTCACCCGCAAGCTGGGCATTGGCGCACAGTTTGGCGGCAAATATTTCTGCCACGATGTCCGCGTAATCCGCCTGCCCCGCCACGGTGCGTCCCTGCCGGTGGGCATGGGCGTCTCCTGCTCGGCAGACCGGCAGATCAAGGCGCGCATCACGGCAGACGGCTTCTTTCTGGAAGAGCTGGAGCATGACCCGGCCCGCTTCCTGCCGGAAACCACAGATGAGCATCTGGAAGGCGAGGCCGTAAAAATCGATCTCAACCGCCCGATGGATGAGATCCGCAAGGAACTCTCGCGCTATCCCGTCAAAACCCGCCTTGCCCTGACGGGCACGGTGGTTGTGGCGCGTGACATTGCCCACGCCAAATTCCGGGAACGGCTGGAACGCGGTGAAGGCCTGCCGCAGTATCTGAAAGACCATCCGGTCTATTACGCTGGCCCCGCCAAAACGCCGGAAGGCATGGCAACCGGATCCTTCGGCCCCACCACGGCGGGACGCATGGACTCCTACGTGGCCGAACTTCAGGCTGCTGGCGGGTCTTACATCATGCTCGCCAAGGGCAACCGCTCCAAAGCTGTGAAGGACGCCTGTCAGACCTATGGCGGCTTCTATCTCGGCTCCGTCGGTGGCCCGGCAGCCCGGCTGGCGCAGGACTGCATCCGCAAGGTTGAGGTTCTGGAGTATCCCGAACTGGGCATGGAAGCCGTGTGGAAAATCGAGGTTGAGGACTTTCCCGCCTTTATTGTTATCGACGACAAGGGGAATGACTTCTACGCTGAACTCAGCTGAACATTAAAGGAGCTGTGTTGACCTCATGCGCTTTACTGTTGACCGGATGGACCATGCGGTCCTGACCGTAAGAGACCTCGAAATTTCCGCCTCCTGGTACCAGCGTGTGCTGGGCATGGAGCGCGAGGAATATGGGCGCAATAACCGCACAGCTCTGCGTTTTGGCGGGCAGAAGCTCAACCTTCGCCCGCAGGACGCAACCGGGTGGGAGACCGCCGTGCATGCCCTACCCGGCGGAAACGATTTGTGTTTTGTCACCGCCGTGACGAGCGACGACGTGGTTGAACATCTGGAAAAATGCGGCGTCAGCGTTGTGCAAGGCCCCGTAGCCCGACTGGGCGCACTGGGGCCGATCACATCCGTTTATTGCCACGACCCGGACCAGAATCTGATCGAGATTGCGTCTTATCAGGGATAAGCGCCTCTCCCATCAAAGTCTGGAACCGGCTGTGATAATAACCCGGTCTCACCTGACTAACTTTGCAAACGAAAGTCAGCCCGACTGCTGCTGCCCACTCTGAGCCGAATGCTGCGCATTGGCATGCTGGCTTGCGGGTGCAGAAACCTCTGCCTCGTTCCCAAGCCAGCCACCCCGGAAACCTGCTTTCAGCAAGCCCTGCCGGATAGCGGGATTCCGCTTCATGGTGTTCCACACCAGTCCGCTGCGCCAGTTTTCAATCATCAGCAAAATCGGTCCCTGATCGATGCCCAGATAGGCTGTGTCAGACCAGAACGACTTGTCTGCGGTGTGGAAGCTGGGGTTGAACGCATCCACAAACCCGTAGCGGCTATAAATGTGGTTGCCATAACGGTGTTTCATTTCCCGCAGAGCAGGAATGGCAATTTCCGGCGCAAAGGCTACGGAACCCCCCGCTGCCGTCGGGGCAATGGTGCCATCATCCTGCGTATAATCACGCCCTGTCCCGCGTGCGGAATAGGACATGAAGTGGCGCGGCGTGCCTCCCACAGTCTGCGTCAGTTCACCCGGCCCGTCACTGGCTGTCAGGCCCCACACATCTTTCCCGTAATCCTGCCATTTGCCGGGATTGGTCATGGCGTAGGTGCGCTGGGCGTAAGTGGCACGGCGGCTATTTTCAAAATAGTCGATGCCTTTTTCCCGGTTCCAGTCATCCTGAATCCCCCGGAAATCAATCCAGGAATGGGTGTACTGATGCCCGAAAAGTGGTGCAAAATTCAGCATAGTCTGGCCGTAATACTCGCCCCATCGCCGATCATTCGTCGTGAGCCATGCCTGCCATGAGGCTGGTTCCAGCGGATGCTTCTGCGAGCCAAGGGCCAGAATATAGGCCATCATGCCTTCACTATAGCCTTCCCAGTAGTTGGGCAGGAACTGATGCTCAGGTGACCACCCCATGCTCAGCCGCATATCTGGCCGACGCATCCACGCCCAGTCAACATTCTGATAAAGCTGATTAGACAGACTGCGAATTTCCGCTTCCTGCGGCGTGTCCTGCGTATAATAGCTTTCCGTAAACAGAATACCCTGCATCAGCAAAGCCGTATCAATGCTGGACAGTTCAATATCTTTATTAAAACGCAGGCCGGTCTTGTTGTTCAGGAAATGATAGAAAAAGCCGTGATAGCCTGAGGCATTTTCTGCACTGTCATTCTGCGGGAGTTTAGTCAGATAACGCAGGGTATTCAGCGTGCGCTCTATGGCCTGCTGGCGGGTAATGTAGCCACGTTCCGCCCCAATGCCATAAGCTGTCAGACCAAAGCCGATGGACGCCACACTGGCCTGCGTCTGGTCAGACGGATAACGGTCGGGCACCAGCCCCGTCTGCGCATCACCTGCTTCCCAGAACCAGAGGAACGTGCGGTGCTCCAGATCCTCAATCAGCGCCATATCAGTGCGGGTGGGTTTGAACACAACGCTTGTGGAAAGACGGGCAGCCTGTCGCTGCTGGCTGGCGGACGGTGGGGCGGGAATGGCCACAGCACTTTGCGGAGAGGACTGTTGTATATCCGCTGCCTGTGCAACCACAGGATGTGCAGTCAGCCCACCGACAACAGCAAGCAGGCTAACTCCAAGGGTCAACCTCTGGGCATAGAGGGGAACCGGTCGGCAGGCACGGCGGAAAGATGAGACAAAGCGCGAAGGCAAGAAAAACCAGTCTGGCAGCATAACGACCAAAGCCCACCCTATGAAAGCATCAGGAGCAACATGAACATCCCTGTTCGCTGGCTATCTCACCAACCAAAAGGGGCATATCCATGTCATACGCCAGCGGAAAATATGTTTTTTCAGAAGAACATTTTTTCTGCCTGACCGGTTTTACAGTTTTTTGAAAAAACGCAGACCATACGCTTCTGCATGGCCTGCATGCCCCGCTTGCAGGCACAAAAATGAGCAAATCATGACAAAGGTTTTATGAAAGACCGTAACGGAAAATATTCAGGTCTTCATACGCAATATCGGGTTTCTTGCCAGACATGATATCCGCCAGAACCCGACCAGACCCACAGGCCATGGTCCAGCCCAGCGTACCATGACCGGTATTGAGGAACAGATTTTCCAGCCCGGTACGACCAATAATGGGCGTGCCATCCGGCGTCATGGGGCGCAGGCCTGTCCAGAAGGACGCACCCGGAACATCACAGCACTCCGGGAACAGATCCGTTACGGAATGTTCCAGCGTCGCCCGGCGCGGAGCACGCAGACGGCGGCTGAACCCGGCCAGCTCTGCCGTGCCCCCCACACGCACACGATCACCCAGACGGGTAATGCCGATTTTAAAGGTCTCATCCATAATGGTGGAAACCGGCGCGCGGTCAGCCTGTGTGATATTTGCTGTCAGAGAATAACCTTTTACCGGATAGATCGGCAGCTTCATTCCCAGAGAGCGCACCAGAGCCGGAGAGAAGCTCCCCAGAGACAGAACATAGGAATCTGCCGTCAGCACACCGTTGCTGGTATCCACCCCGGTAATCCGGCCACCTTCGGATAACAGCTGTTTGATACGGGTGTTATACAGAAATTTTACACCCGCTTCTTCCGCCATTTTGGCCAGACGCTGCGTGAACTTGAAGGCATCCCCCGTCTCATCACCCGGCAGACGCAGGCCACCGACAATCTTGTTGGCGGCATCCGCCAGCCCGGGTTCAGCCTGCACACAGGCAGCACGATCCAGAACTTCGTAGGGCACCTGATACTGTTTGAGAACAGCGATATCCTGTGCGGCACCATCAAGCTGCTTCTGGGTGCGGAAGACCTGCAGGGTGCCCTGCTGGCGGTCATCATATTCAATGCCCGTTTTTGCCCGCAGGTCCATCATCACGTCCCGGCTATATTCCGCCAGACGCACCATGCGGCCTTTGTTCCGGTCATAAGCCGCAGACGTGCAGTTTTCCAGCATCTGCACCAGCCATGACCACAAATGCGGGTCCGGCATCGGCCAGAACACAAATGGGCGATATGCCATCATCAGCCATTTTATGGATTTCAACGGCACACCCGGGCCAGCCCACGGTGCAGAATAGCCAGGGGACACCTGCCCGGCATTGGCAAAGCTGGTTTCCATACCGGCTTCCGGCTGGCGTTCCACCACCGTGACCTCATGCCCGGCCTGCGCGAGATACCAGGCTGATGTCACACCAACCACACCACCACCAAGAACAATAACCTTCATGGCAACCACCTTTTAATTTTTTGAAAATTCAGATGTTCTGTTCAGTCTTTTCGTAAACGCGATGATAGCGTCGCCCGAGTGAGGTCAGCACTTCATACCCAATAGTGCCTTCTGCCTCAGCAACGGCATCCACCCCGTAAGAGGTATTCAGCAGATCGACCGTGTCATCTGCGGTAATCTTCCCTTCCGGGATATGGGAAATGTCCACGGTCATGGAATCCATTGAAATACGACCGAGAATGGGCAAACGCTGGCCGCCAAACCACGCACAGCCCTTGCCAGCCCCTTGCCGCGCAAAGCCATCCGCGTAGCCTGTGGCAATGGTTGCGACCCGCCGCGGGCCATCCGCCTGCCATGTCAGCCCGTATCCCACCCGGTCCCCTTTGGAGAGCTGACGAATTTGCAGGATATGCGCCTGAAGTTTCACAACAGGCGCCAGCGGATTGGGGCCAGATGTGTTGGGCGCAATGCCATACAGAGCCGCACCGGGACGGACGAGGCTCTGGTGAAACGCCTGCCCCAGAAAAATACCTGAGGAGGCCGCGAGGCTGAGCGGCGCTTTTGGCAACAAAGCGGCATAGGTCTGCAAGGTCTGAAGCTGTTCCGCATTGGCCGGGTTTTCTGGCGTATCTGCACAGGCCAGATGGCTCATAATCAGGCTGAGCGAAATACCCCGCAACCGCTCAGGCTCCTGCACCAGCGTGCGGACATCCGCACCGGAAAGCCCAAAGCGGGACATACCAGTATCCAGCTGCAAAGCTGCATCAAGCGGGCGGCCAAGCTTGTCCGCCAGCGCCTGCAACTGGCTCACCTGTTCCAGAGAATTCAGAACCGGGCGCAAACCAGACTGCACACAGTCTTCCGCAGCCTCAGGACGTGCCCCATGCAGAACCGTAATCTGTGCTGTGGGTGAGACCCATTGACGCAGAGCAAGACCTTCATCCACATGCGCCACAAAGAAGTGCCGCGCCCCGGCCTGCTCCAGCACGGGTGCGACCTGTGCGGCACCCAGCCCATACGCATCAGACTTCACCACGGCCGCACAGAGCGCGCCGGGCGTTCTGGCATCCAGCAGACGATAGTTTGCTGCAATGGCCGCGAGATCAATCGTCAAAACAGCGCCGGCCCGATGAGCCGGCCAGTTGGGAGAAACAGAAACACAGGAAGACGCCACAGCAACCACCCAGGATATTTCGATCTCAAAACCTTAACAAAAAGCCGATGGCATATCCTGTCGATCAGTCGCATAAAATGCGACATATGCGGCATAATTCTCTATAAAATGCGTAAAAAAGCAGGATATCGCCTTATGATCTTCGACCGCATGACAGACTCGATTCTGCGCCACCTCCAGCATGACGGGCGCATGAGTAATGCCGAGCTGGCCCAGAAAGTTGGCCTCTCCCCGTCCGCTTGTCTGCGTCGGGTAAAAATTCTGGAACAGGAAGGGGTTATTCAGGGTTATCGCGCCATTATTGATAAAAACGCGGTCCACAGCATGTCCACCGTCATTGTGCAGATCACGCTGGAACGCCAGACAGACGACTGCCTGCGCCGCTTTGAAAGCCGCGCGCGGGAATGCCCCGACGTGAAGGAATGCTACCTGATGACAGGCGATGCTGACTACCTGCTGCGCGTAGAAGCGCGCGATATGTCAGACTATGAGCGGATTCATAAAGAAGAATTATCCCGGATGCCGGGTGTGGTGCGGATTCAAAGCAATTTTGCAATCCGCCCCGTTGTTCAGCCCTGGAAGAGCTGAACAGTCAGAAGCCCCGGAAGTCTTAGTCTTCCGGCTCTTCATCGTCCTGATCATCGGACGTCAGATCCCGCCGCACATCCGGGGATTTCAGCAGCGAATCCATATGCATGGCAACATCCAGCGTGGTGTCCGGCTGGAAGTGCAGTTCTGGTGCGGCACGCAGACGCAGCTTGTGCGACATCTGTGTACGCAGCCAGGGTGCAACCCGCTTGAGCGCAGGCAGCAACCCATCAATATCACTGCGACCCAGACGGGCCACAAAGACAGTGGCGTGTTTAAAGTCAGGAGAAAGCCGGACTTCCGTCACCGTCACCGTGGCATCTGCCAGATCCGGGTCCCGGAAGGTGGTGCGGGCGAACAGTTCCGCCAGCACACGCCGTACTTCTTCGCCCACGCGCAACTGGCGCTGAGACGGCCCTAAAGGAGAAAGACCGGCGAGATACCCCGCCGGCCCTCCAATCCCTGTCTTGCCTGATCCGTTTCGACGGCTCATGCAGGCACCAGTTCGCTTTCAAAGCACTCGACCACGTCACCTTCGCGCAGGTCATTGTAACCCGCGAAAGACAGACCGCACTCGTAGCCTTTGGCCACTTCCTTCACATCGTCTTTGAAGCGCTTCAGCTGGCTCAGATCACCTTCATGGATCACTACGCCATCACGCAGCAGACGCACACCACAGCCGCGCTTGACCACGCCTTCTGTAATGTAGCAACCGGCCACTTTGCCGACCTTGGTAATTTCGAAAACCTTGCGGATTTCGGCATAACCCAGGAACTTCTCGCGATGCTTGGGCGCAATCTTGCCGCGCACCAGCTGTTCCACGTCATCCGCCACCTGATAGATGATGGAGTAGTAGCGAATTTCCACACCCTCGCGCTGGGCGAGTGTGCGGGCCTGCGCCGTGGCACGCACGTTGAAGGCAATGATGATGGCATCCGACGCCTTGGCGAACTGCACATCACTTTCCGTGATCTGCCCCACCGTTGCATTGAGCACCCGCACAGCAACTTCTTCATGCGCCAGCTTGAGGACTGTTGTCTGAATTGCTTCAGCAGAGCCCTGCACGTCGGCCTTGATAAGAACCGCAACTTCTTTCTGCTCACCAGCCTGAATACGGGCCAGCATCTGGTCCAGCGTGCCGCGCGCAGCAACCTGACCAGCAACCTGATGCTCCTTCAGCTTACGCTGACGGAATTCACAGATCTCACGAGCGCGGTTTTCATTTTCCACGACCACAAACGGTGCACCGGCAGACGGCACGCCAGTCAGGCCCAGAATTTCCACCGGCATGGACGGTGTTGCATCCGCAACCTGACGACCGCGGTCATCAATCAGCGCACGCACACGGCCCCATTCGGAACCCGCCACAACAATGTCGCCCTTATGCAGGGTGCCTTTTTGCACCAGCACAGAGGCCACGGAGCCACGGCCACGGTCCAGACGGCTTTCAATCACCGCACCTTCAGCAGAACGATCCGGGTTTGCCTTCAGGTCCAGAATCTCGGCCTGCAGAAGAATGGCTTCTTCCAGCTGGTCCAGACCCAGACGCTTGGTGGCAGACACTTCAACGTCCTGAACGTCACCGCTCATGGATTCCACAACAATTTCGTGGTTCAGCAGTTCCTGCCGCACCCGGTCCGGGTTTGCACCCGGCTTATCGATCTTGTTGATGGCCACAACAATCGGCGCATTCGCAGCCTTGGCGTGTTTGATGGCTTCAATCGTCTGCGGCATCACGCCGTCATCCGCTGCAACCACCAGCACCACCACGTCTGTAATAGATGCACCGCGGGCACGCATGGCGGTAAACGCCTCATGTCCAGGTGTATCCAGGAACGTGATTTTCGCGCCGGACTTCAGAGTAACCTGATAGGCACCGATATGCTGGGTAATACCACCGGCTTCCCCTGCGGCCACATCCGTGGTGCGCAGAGCATCAAGCAGGGAGGTCTTACCATGGTCAACATGGCCCATCACGGTCACAACAGGCGGACGAGACTTCAGCTCTTCGGGCTGATCCTCAACACCTTCAATGCCCAGCTCAACGTCGCTTTCGGAAACACGGCGCACACGGTGGCCGAATTCTTCAACAATCAGTTCAGCCGTATCGGCATCAATGCTCTGCGTGACAGTCGCCATAACGCCGTTTTTCATCAGCGCCTTGATAACTTCACCCTGACGGGCGGCCATACGGTTGGCGAGTTCCTGCACGGTAATGGTTTCCGGCAGAATAACATCACGCACCACACGGACCTGATCGGCACGCAGACGTTCGAGTTCAGCCTGACGGCGTTCACGCTCACGCTGGCGACGAACAGATGCGAGTGAACGCGTCTTGTCATCATCCCCTTCGATCGCGGCCTGCACGTCAATACGGCCTGCACGACGCCCGGAATCACCCTTGCGGGGACCAGCGCTCTTGCGGTTTGGCGGAGCCCCACCACCCGGACGACGGGAGGGAGCACGACGCGGTTCGTCCTCACCCTCTGCACCACGACCACGCAGACGCAGGGTCTGTGCAGCCGGGGCTTCCGCACCGGCGCCAGCAGCAGGCTGCGGACGCGGCGTTGCCGGTTTGAGCGGACGCGCCGGCATAATGGCGCGTTCAGCCAGAGGCTTCAGGCGGCTGACCGGCGGAGCCAGTGTGACTTCACCCGGGATCGGCACAGCCGACACAACGGGGCCTTTCGGCTCAATCTGCTTGATGGAGTCGATACGAGCCTTACGTTCGGCATCTTCTGCCTCAGCTTCAGCTGCGGCCTGCTCTTCTGCAGCGCGCTTTTCGTCTTCTTCCCGACGACGCGCTTCTTCAGCAGCGGACAGGATCTGAATCTTTTCCTGTTCGCGCCGTTCGGCTTCGCGCCGTTCAGCCTCAGCGGCCGCTTTTGTCTGTTCCGCCAGCACACGCTGGCGCATGGCCAGTTCAGCAGCCGTCAGGGTACGACCACCCCCGGCCCGTCCACCGGCACCTCGTCCACCAGCGCTACCAGGAGTACCGGGGCCACGCTTTTTGCGCACCTCAACCTGTACAACCTTCGAGCGCCCATGGCTGAAACTCTGCCGCACGGACCCGGCATCAACCGTCCGTCCGACTTCCGAACGCCCTGCCGGTCGAAGGGACAGACGCCCCTTACCCTGATCCTGATCCTTGCCTTCGCTCATTGACCCGCCTGTTCACACCCATCCGCCGGAAAGGTCCGACGAACCCGGGAGCCACCATCGGCAACCCCCGAAAAACGCTTATTCTCACAACACAGACGCGAGGCCAGAACCCCGGCCGCCAGCGCCGCATTCACAACTCGCTCCCGCCCAAAAACCTTTGCAAGGTCTTCCGTCGAAAGCGCCTCAACCACGGGGAGGTCCCTGGCGCCCGACACGAGCCGACCAAGTTCATCTCCGCTTCCATCCGATGCGTGAACAATCACGGCAGCACGACGCTGTGTGACCCATTCCCGCACCTTCATAAAACCGCTTATGGACTGCCCGGCACGCCGTGCCAGCCCAAGAAGTTCCACCATCCGCCGGTGCAGACCTGCCTCTACCTGAGCAGACAGATCCTCCGGCACCGTAACCTGACACCGCGCAGCCCGTGCGAACACACCGCGTTTGCGGGCCTGTTCTATCACATCCCGCCGGGCGCTCAACCATATTCCCCGACCGGGAAGGCGAGCGTCCAGATCCGGCACCACCACACCAGAGGGTGATACCACAAACCGTATCATCAGGGCAGGCTGCCCCTGCTCACGCGTTACCGCGCAACGCCGCAGGGGACCTTTCTCATCATCATACGCTTCGGGCAAATCACCACTCATTGTTCGTCAGGCCCGAAAGACCTGCTTAGCCCTCTTCCTGACCGGAAGGCTTACCCTCTTCTCCATCAAACCAGTGAGCACGTGCCGCCATGATGATTTCATTGGCAGCATCTTCCTCAATGGCATCGGATCCGAGAATCTCGACAAGCTCGTCACCAGCCAGGTCCGCGAGGTCGTCAAGGGTTTTTACACCTTTTTCGCCCAACGTCACAAGCATCTGGTTTGTGAAGACCCCGAGATTGGCAATATCGTCCGTCACACCAAGCTCACGGCGCTTGGTATCAAGGTTTTCTTCCTGACGCACCAGATAGCCTTCAGCGCGCTGAACCAGCTCACTGACGACCGACTCGTCAAACCCTTCGATGCCAATCAGCTCGTCCGGGTCAGCATAGGCCAGTTCTTCGATCGTGTGGAACCCTTCTGTGACCAGCAGCCCTGCAATGACGTCATCAACGTCCAGCGCTTCCACAAACAGATTGGTCCGACGACGGAATTCTTCCTGACGACGCTCGGATTCTTCAGCCTCGGTCAGGATATCAATATCCCAGCGCGTCAGCTGGCTGGCCAGACGCACGTTCTGGCCACGACGCCCGATGGCCAGCGAAAGCTGCTCATCCGGCACCACGACTTCAACGCGCCCAGCTTCTTCATCCATCACCACTTTGCTGACTTCAGCCGGAGCAAGAGCGTTCACCACGAAGGTCGCAGCCTGCGGGCTCCAGGGGATAATGTCGATTTTTTCACCCTGCAATTCGGCCACAACAGCCTGCACGCGGGAACCGCGCATACCAACGCAGGCACCGACCGGATCGATGGACGCATCGCGGGAGATCACGGCCATCTTCGCACGGGAGCCGGGGTCACGCGCCACAGCCTTGATTTCGATGATGCCGTCGTAGATTTCCGGCACTTCCTGCGCAAACAGCTTAGCCAGGAAGGCCGGATGCGTGCGGGACAGGAAGATCTGCGGGCCACGCGGTTCGTCACGCACATCATAGATATACGCACGCACGCGGTCCGAGTTGCGGAACGTTTCACGCGGGATCAGCTCATCACGGCGCAGCAGCGCTTCCGCAGAGCCGATTTCAACCATCAGGTTGCCATACTCGGTCCGCTTGACGGTGCCGTTGATGATCTCGCCTACGCGATCCTTGAACTCATTGTACTGGCGCTTGCGCTCATATTCACGCACGCGCTGAACAATCACCTGCTTGGCGGTCTGGGCGGCAATACGGCCGAAATCAATCGGCGGCAGCGGATCAACCAGATACTCCCCAGCCTTGATTTCCGGCTGGAATTTGCAGGCAATCGCCAGCGGAATCTGAGTTTCTTCGTTCTCTACCGTGTCGACAACTTCCGTCCAGCGAGAAAGACGGACTTCCCCCGTGCGGCGGTCGATTGTCGCGCGAATATCTTTTTCGTGCCCGTATTTTGCACGACCGGCCTTCTGGATGGCCTGCTCCATGGCCTCCAGAACTTCCTCGCGCTCGATTCCCTTCTCGCGCGAGACAGCATCTGCAACCAGCAGCAGTTCAGGACGGGAAACAGAGGTATCCATACTCTCAGCTCTCCAAAGCAGGCGGCTTGATCAGTGTAACTTGCGCCCGGCCGGATCTTCTTCCCCGGCCTTGCTCTTTTCTTCTTCACCCGTCTCGGTCGGGCGCGCCATCTGCGCACTCGCCTCGATCAGGGCATCTGTCAGGACCAGTCTTGCCCGCCGGATTTCTTCCAGCGGCAGGGCGGCCTCGGTCCCATCATCCAGCCGCAGCCGGGCAATACCATCTTCCGCCCCAAGCACAACACCGGAAAACCGGCGGCGGCCATCAATCGGCACCAGCACTTCGGCCTTGGCCTGATGCCCGGCAAACCGGTTCCAGTCCTTGGCACGGGTCAGCGGCCGGTCGATTCCCGCAGACGAGACTTCAAGAGTCCACGCCCCCGGAATGGGGTCTTCCACGTCCAGCACAGCGCCTACTGCATGGCTGATACGTTCACAGTCTTCCACGCTGATCAGCGAACCATCGGCACGGTCAGCCATGATCTGCACGGTCGGGCTTTCACGCCCCAGCACCGCAACGCGGACAATTTCATATCCCAGGTCTTCCAGCGTTGGCGCCACAAGGGCGACAAGTCGGGCTTCAAGACCGGAATGAGCAGGCAGATCAGCGTCCAATGCAAAAAAGGCGGCCCGTCAAGGCCACCCCCCAAAATTCTGATTCAATGAAAGGATGATCCTTCATGTAGGGGATACACTGCCAGGCTGCAAGGGCGGAAACAGAGTCGAGCCGCCCCGGCCCGCGAATTCGTGAAAAAGAAATTAATGGGCATGCGTTCTTTTCCGGGCTTTGCTAAGAGCTCAGAACTTGCACTTTCCTGCCCGGGTATGTCTGATTGCTTCATGACTCATTCGCCTGACCCCGCATACAAGGCACAGACGGAAAAAGAGGAAAAACCCTCCCATTTCCGCCTCCTTATGGTGGCGCTTGCCACCTGCGCTCTGGTAGCCGGGGCCGGTTATCATTATTCTGGTTCCAGCACCGGGGGGAGCACCGCTCCTCTTTCCGGGGGTGCTGCGGACCAGAATAGCGGGACCGCGCAGCCGCGCCCCGGCGTGCAGTTTTCCCTCATTGCGCCGGACAAGGCAGCTGATGCGCTGGCCATGTCCAGCTTTTCTGAAAAAGAACAGGCCGATATTCTGGCAGCCGTCAAACGGCGGGAATTGCGGCTGGTGGCCATGCCGATTTTTGATGCAACCGGAGCAGGAGGCACTGTGACCGTGATTTGTGGAACCACACGCCAGACCGTGCTGCTTCAGCCTAAACCAACGGTTCTCATTCTTCCCATTACAGTCGCCGGAAATGTTGATATCATTCCGTCGTCTGACCCCGGTAATGTCGGGATAGGCAGCGGTGTGGTGACCATGTTTGGCCCGCAGGCCCTGCCCATCATGCATCAGGGTGACACACTTGGCCTGACGGTGATTGCGCAATGAAAGGCCTGCTCCCGGCCCTTAACCGGCTGATGCCGCTGATGATGGTCATCTTTCTGGTGCTTGCCAGTGTCCAGATGGCCATCAGCCTGCACCTCTCGCTGGCCTCCCTGACCCACTTCATGGAGTGGTGCGCGCCTGCATGGCCTGTGCTGGCTGCTCTGGGTGGAGTGCTGACAATCGGGGGGCTGTTATTTGAAACACGCGCTGAACGGCTCGCACGCAAGGGCCTTTTACGCCGACGGGGGTGGATGATGGACGTTCTCGCCAGACTGACCAACCGCAACGCGCTGGAAGAAATGCTGGCGCGGGAACAGCGGGAAACAACAATTGATGCCGAGGAACTGGCCGCCAACCTGCGCGCCCGCGTTATCGGGCAGGATCAGGTGTGTGAGGATATTGCCACGCAGCTGCGCCGCCGTCTGGCGCTCCAGGTGCGCGGCAAACCGGTCGGCATCTTCCTGCTGGCAGGCCCACCCGGCACCGGCAAAACCTATCTGGCCAAACAGCTGGCCCGCCAGCTTGAGCGCCCTCTGCTGCATTTTGACATGACGCAGATGAGCAGCCCGCATGCCGCCACCCAGCTTTTTGGCTCCCCCAAAGGCTATGTGGGGTCTGATACCTACGGCAAGCTGACCGGCGGCCTGAAGGAAAAGCCGGACGCCGTGGTACTGCTGGACGAAATTGAAAAAGCCCACCCGGATGTGTTCAAAAAGTTCCTGACAGCCTGGAACGACGGGCATGTGACGGAAGCCTCCACCGGGCAGCAGATTTCCACCGTACGCTGCATTTTTGTGCTGACCTCCAACATTGCCACCGATGCGCTGACGGAAATTGCTGACCGCCTGCATAATGACCCGGACCGCATGCGCGCCGAGTCGGTCGAGGCGCTGCGTCAGGCAGGCTTTGCGCCGGAAGTGCTCAACCGTCTGGACCGCATTTTTGTGTTCCGCGCCCTGAAGGGGCTGGATATTGCCCGCGTTTCCGCGCTGGAAATCGAAGGTATGATTGAAAGCTACGGCCTGAAAGTGGAAACCGGCGGCATTGATGCCGGCCTGCTGATTGACGTGATGCGCCGCCAGAGCCGCATGGGCGATTCGGCCTCCGCGCGTGATCTGGTGCGCTCCATTGAAGACATGATCAGTGAATCGCTGATTGTGGCCCGCCAGCAAGGGGCAGAGATGGTGCGCATCGTTCGGGAAGACGACGGCACGATTACCGCCAAGATTGCGGATGGTACGCCTGATAATGGCGACGCCATTCATGCCCGCCTGACGCCGTAAGGCCAGTCTTCCCGACTGGCCTTACCTTCCGCCTTTGAACTGTGTGAACTGAGCAACCCGGCATGTCCGCTTTTACCCGCCTCTGGCAACGGGCGCCCCTGTGGCGCACCGCCCTGATTACCACCGGTGTGTGCGGGGTGTTTTCCGTGCTGTTCCCGGCCCCCTGGCTGGTCAATCGGCTGCCTTATTATGGAACGCTGACGTCCAAAGTGGGCCATATGATGGGCCGCTCGGCCACAAGCACGGATGCACAGCCCAACGCAGATGAAGGACGGCGCATGATCTCGCAGCCGCCGATGGATGCGCAGTTTGAAGGCGTAATTCCCTTTGCCGGGCGGCAGCTCCCGCTTCCTGCGGGCAAATGGCATCCGGTCCTGAACTATCAGGATGACGTTGACCACGGAGAGGTGCTGACCTCCATCTTCGTGCGTTCAGAACAGGGGGCCGTCACCGGCTTCATCATTGCGCAGGCAACGACGCAATCTCTCCCGACCTCTGAAACAGAACAGTTGCCAGCCCAGTGCCACAACACCTTTAACTTTACGGTGGGAGACCTGCCGCAGGATGGCAACCGGACAGAATGCTGGATGACGTCCCCCATCAAGGTGGCCAACAATCTGTTCCTCACATCCAATCAGGCTCTGCAGGGTATGATGAGCAGCCCGCTATTCATCCCGCCTGCCCTGCAACGGCTAGGCATGATGGGCTTTCAGCTTCCGCCGGTATTGGTGGATGCGGCATGGACGCGCATTGAAAAAAGCAAATCTGGAAAAGGCGTGGATTTTGCGACCATTCACACCCTGATCAGCCCGGCGCTGCCCGGCCCGAAAGCGACTGTGCCGGGCTCCCCGGAGAACTGGTCACATGGTGGCATGGCGGACGCGCCTGTGGTGGCTGATTTTGTAGACCGGACCGATAGCTGGCTGAAAGGCTGGCTGCCTTACCTGCGCAAGAGCTACAAAGGCGAGATGGACAGCAGCGTTCCTCTGCCGCCAGCCGTTGCCACAGACCCCGGCTTTCATAGCTAAAAGGGCGGTGCAGTGGGCGGCAGTGGCCCGCCCACAACGTCCGGTCAGCTAGACAGATCGTCCCGCAGGACTTCTGAAGAAACTTCCACCAGAAAATCCAGAACTGTCCGGGTGCGGAGCGGCAATGTGCGCGGCCCGGTATGCACGGCATAGAAGGGCAGATTGGGAATACGCCAGTCCGGGAAAAGCCGGACGAGCTTGCCTTCCTCTACACCCTCACGCACCTGAAATTCCGGCAGCAGGCCAATCCCGATATCCGCCAGAACGGCAGACAGAACGGCCTCACTACTATTGGCACGGAATACGGTAGACGGTGCGATAACGCTTTCTTCCTCATCCCGGAACAGGTGCCAGTCATGCCGACCGCCGCCATAGTTATAGACAATGGCAGGATATTCCGGGAGATCTCTGGGGTGTTCCGGTGTGCCACAGCGGGCCAGACAGGCCGGAGAGGCGACCAGCCACTTACGGACGACACCCAGCTTGCGGGCAATCAGAGAGCCTTCGGCAATGTCCCCGACACGCACGGCCAGATCCAGCCCTTCTTCCACCAGATCGCCAAATCCATCACGGATCACAACCTCGACGGAAAGATCTGGGTGCCGTTCCAGCAGTTCACCCAGACGGCTGGTGAAATACAGCCCGAAGGCCGTTGTCATCCCTAACCGGACCAGACCGGAGACAGAGGCCCTCCGCCGGCCCAGAACGGTTTCCGCCGTTTCCAGAATTTCCAGCACTTCGTACGCATGCGGAAGCAGGCTGCGCCCGTCTTCCGTCATCATCAGGCTGCGGGTGGTACGCGCAAACAGCGTTGTGCCGTAATGCGCTTCCAGCAACGCAATATGGCGGGAAATCGTCGGTTGACTAACCCCTGTCTCTCGCGAAACAGCGGAAAAGGAGCCTGTGGCCGCCACGCGGACAAAGCTGTGCAATGCTGAAAGAAGATCCATTCAATCCCGGACTTTTTTGCAGAAATTCCGCCATAACCCGCCGCCACCCTCAGGATAATCGGACCGGACAGCCCGGTTCTTGCGCCGCGTCCTACACCCTCAGACAGAAACAGATGATAACCCAAACCTATCAGGTTATTTGTGTCATTTGTGAAGCATGCTCCTGAGAGAGACAATATAGTGAGTTCTCGGCCCCGCCATGCCCTAAGCGCATTGGCAGGCGGGTTTAACGCCGCCTGATATGGGGTTGAGAGAGTTTTTTCTCCGCCATCCGAGCCAGCCGGACAAACGGCAGACCCAGCAGAAGATACGCCCCGCCGACCATCAGACCCGTACCAAAATAGTCAAAGTAGGTCGAGGAAAGGCGGATATAGGTCTGCGTCAGCTCAGTTAGGGTAATCACGCTAACCAGCGAGGAATCCTTCAGCAGAGAAATGAAGTCATTCGTCATAACCGGCATCACCAGCCGGAAGGCCTGCGGCACGACCACGTAGCGGAGCGCCTGCACATGCGTCATATTCAGCGCGAGGGCTGCTTCCATCTGCCCGCGCGCGACGGACTGCAACCCGGCCCGATAATTTTCCGCTTCATACGCTGCGTAGTTCAGCCCAAGGGCCAGCACTCCGGCCACAAACGGGGTCAGGTTCAGGCCACATTGCGGCAGACCGTAAAAAATCAGCAAAATCTGGATCAACAGCGGCGTGCCACGCACAATCTCAACATAGAGCGAGGAGAGCGTGGCCAGCGGAGCCGGGCCATAGAGCCGCAGCAAGGCAAGCGTCAGCCCCAATCCCACAGCCAGCACCATGGCACACAGAGAGACCAGAAGGGTGAGCACAGCCCCTTTGGCCAGCAGCGGCAGGAAGCTTGCATAACGCGCCACTTTAGCGTGCCAGCCGGAAGAGCCGTGCAACGCGGCTACGTAATCATTCCAGCTCGTCGGCTCGATTTCTGGTGTGGAGGCATCTTCAGCCCAGGCCGCTGTCTGCGGCGTCCACAAATTCCAGCGCGCCAGAATACGGTGCAGGCTGCCATCTTTCTTCATGGCTTCCAGAGCGGTATTCACCTGCTCCCGCAGCGCGGCATTCTTCCCTTTGGCAAAGGCAATCCCGTAGGAGACCGTGCCAATCGGCTCACCCACCACCAGAAGGTCCGGGTTGGTCGCGCCGTAATACTGGGCAATCGGGCCGTCGATCAGCACCGCATCCGTGCGGCCATTGACCAGATCCATAAAAACATTGGTCTCTTCATCATAGGTGCGAACCTGCACCTGCGGATGATTGGCCAGAATGCGCTCCGCCTGCGTGGCCTTGATGGTTCCAACAACATGGCCATTCAACGCATCGAGCCCGGTCAGAGCCGGACCATTGCGCCGCACCACAATCCGCTCAGACGTCACATAATACGGCGCACTGAAATCAATCCCTTCGGCATGTTCTGGCGTGATCTCAATCCCGCAGATCACCATCTCATACAGGCCGCGCTGGAGGCCGGGGATCAGACCATCCCAGTCATTCTGCACAAATTGCAGGGGCGTGTGGATATGCTCGCCCAGAGACTGCATCAGGTCATATTCAAAGCCCGTCAGGCGAGACTGATCATTCAGATCATGAAAGGTATAGGGCACGTCCGCCGAGGCATCGGCTGCCCAGCGCAAAGGCTGTTCCGCACGGGCAGTCTGAGGGGCCACGCCCCCTGCCCCGGCCAGCAGCACCAGAACCATTGCGCACACAATCCACTGCGGAACGGTTAGAAAACGGGCCAGATGGCGCCGCATGCCGTGTTTCACAAAACAGTCCTCAAAAAGCGCCGTGTCCGATCATCCGCCGGATTAACACACAGGGTTTCCGGGGGGCCAGATTCAATAATGTGGCCGCCATCCATATAAACAATTGTGTCCGAAGCCACCTGCGCAAAACGCATATCGTGCGTCACAATAATCTGCGTCATGCCTTCATCATCCAGCTTGCGCATCACGCCCAGCACTTCCTCCGCCACAATGGGGTCCAGTGCCGAGGTCGGTTCGTCATACAGCATGATCTCCGGCCGCATGGCCAGCGCGCGCGCAATGGCCGCCCGCTGCTGCTGCCCGCCGGAGAGAGAAACAGGGTAACGCTGCGCCACACGACCCAGCCCGACTTTTTCCAGCAGAGCCATGGCTTCATCCCGCTCGGCAGGTCCGGTCTCACGCTTTACAACACGCGGGCCAAGCAGGACGTTATCCAGCACGCTCAGATGCGGGAAAAGATTAAAACTTTGAAAAACCATGCCCACATGGGTGCGGAGCCGATGGGCCACATGCTCATCCGCACGCCGCCAGGGGCCGCCGTCCCGCGCAATGGTCACCCCCATGGCGTTAATGGTGCCACGGTCGGGAATTTCCAGAAAATTCAGGCAACGCAGAAAGGTTGATTTCCCGCACCCTGAGGGGCCGATGATGGAGACCAGCTCCCCCTTGCGCACCTGAAGAGAGACGCCTCCAAGAATGGCACCGTCCCCAAAGCTTTTGTGAATATCCTGTGCGTCGAGCACAACAGGTTCATTTTCAAGGCAAAAAGCCGGCCCGGAGTTATCCGGGCCGGCATTCTGATGTTCCGATGGAACAAGAAAATCGTCAGGCAGCTTTGGTCATCCCACGCAACACATACTGGAGAATGCCACCATGCCGGTAATACTCAACTTCGTCCAGTGTATCGACGCGGCACAGAAGCTCCACATCCTGCGTAGACCCATCAGCCCGCGTAATCGTCATGGTGACGTCCATGCGCGGCGTGATTTTTTCCAGCCCTTTGATGGTGATGGTCTCATCACCCTTCAGGTTCAGGGTCTGGCGCGTCACGCCATCCTTGAACAGCAGGGGCAGCACGCCCATGCCCACAAGGTTGGAGCGGTGGATACGCTCAAAGCTTTCTGCAATCACAGCCTTGATGCCCAGCAGCAGGGTGCCTTTGGCCGCCCAGTCACGGGAGGACCCCATGCCGTATTCCTTGCCACCAAACACAACCAGAGGAGTGCCCTCTTTCTTGTATTCCATGGCAACATCATAGATCGCGCCTTCCTTGCCATCCGGGAAGTGCCTGGACAGCCCCCCTTCCGTGCCGGGCAGCATCTCGTTCTTGATGCGGATATTGGCAAAGGTGCCACGGACCATCACACGGTCATTCCCGCGGCGTGAGCCGTAGGAGTTGAAGTCCCGCGGTTCCACACCGTGTTCCATCAGATACCGGCCAGCCGGAGAGTCTTTCTTGATGGCACCGGCCGGAGAGATATGGTCGGTCGTGATGTTGTCACCCAGCAGCGCCAGAATACGGGCGTTCTCAATGTTGCCCGGCGCGGTGGGTTCGTGCGTGATGTCCTTGAAGTACGGCGGATCCTGCACGTAGGTGGATTTGGAATCCCACTTGTAGGTTTCAGACCCGGTGGCCACCTTGAGATCCTGCCACTCCTTCGTGCCCTTGGACACGTTCTTGTAGCGCTGGATAAACTCTTCACGGTTGATGGACGAGCCGATCAGGTCCGCGATTTCCTTGTTGGAAGGCCAGATATCTTTCAGATAGACGGGCTTGCCATCCTTGGATGTGCCCAGTGGCTCCGTGGTGATATCCTTCCGCATGGTGCCCAGCAGAGAGTAGGCAACCACCAGCGGCGGGCTGGCAAGATAGTTGGCCCGCACGTTGGGGGAAATCCGGCCCTCAAAGTTACGGTTACCAGACAGAACAGACACCGCAACGAGGTTGTTGTTCTCAATGGCGTCCACAATGTGAGACGGCAGCGGACCGGAGTTCCCGATACAGGTGGTGCAGCCATACCCCACCGTGTTGAAGCCCAGTGCGTCCAGATCTTCAGACAGTTTGGAACGGTCCAGATAGTCCGTCACCACCTGAGAACCGGGAGCCAGAGAGGTCTTCACCCACGGTTTCGGCTTCAGGCCAAGAGCGCGCGCCTTGCGGGCCACCAGACCTGCGGCAATCAGCACCGCCGGATTGGAGGTGTTGGTGCAGGACGTGATCGCGGCAATGACGATATCGCCCTGACCAATTTCGTAATTGGTCCCGGCCACCGGCACTTTCTTGTTCGCGTCGTTCGCCGGCACGCCCAGAGAAGAGGTCAGTTCTTTTTCAAACGCTGTCTTGGCTTCCTTCAGCACCACACGGTCCTGCGGGCGTTTGGGGCCGGAGATGGACGGCACAACCGTGGACAGGTCGAGTTCCAGAATATCGGTAAAGACCGGCTCCGGCGTTTCTGCTGTGCGGAACATGTCCTGCGCGCGCAGATATTCTTCCGTCAGTTTAATGCGGTGTTCGTCACGGCCGGTTTCACGGAGGAAGTCCAGCGTGAGCGTATCAACCGGGAAGAAGCCGCAGGTTGCGCCATATTCCGGAGCCATGTTGGCAATGGTCGCACGGTCAGCCACCGGCAGGTGGTCCAGAGCCGGGCCAAAGAACTCAACAAATTTGCCAACCACGCCCTTTTTGCGGAGCATCTGGGTGACTGTCAGCACCAGATCGGTCGCGGTAGCCCCCTCAGGCATCTTGCCCGTCAGGCGGAAGCCGATCACATCCGGCACCAGCATGGCAATCGGCTGGCCGAGCATTGCGGCTTCAGCCTCAATCCCGCCCACACCCCAGCCCAGCACGCCAAGGCCGTTGATCATGGTGGTGTGGCTATCCGTGCCATACAGTGAGTCCGGATAGACATACTCTTTGCCGTCCACATTCGCGGTCCAGGCAACCTGAGCGATATATTCCAGGTTCACCTGATGGCAGATGCCGGTATCCGGCGGCACGACCGAGAAATTCTCGAACGCTTCCTGACCCCAGCGCAGGAACGCATAGCGCTCACCATTGCGCTCAAATTCCAGCGTGATGTTTTTCTGCAGCGCATCCTGCGAGCCGTAGACATCCACCATCACGGAGTGGTCAATCACCAGATTGACCGGCACCAGCGGGTTCACCTTCTGGGGGTTGCCGTTCAGCTTCACAATCCCGTCGCGCATGGCAGCAAGGTCAACCACTGCCGGCACGCCGGTGAAGTCCTGCATCAGAATGCGAGAGGGCTTAAATGGCACCTCCTTGCTGCTGTGGCCTTCCGGCAGCCAGCCGGCAATCGCCTTGGCGTCATCCACACTGTAGGAATGGCCGTCTTCAAAGCGCAGCACATTTTCCAGCAGCACTTTCAGCGAAACAGGCAGACGGCTGACGTCGCCAATGGTCTTTGCCGCTTCCGGAATGGAAAAATAATGATAGGTCTTGCCATCAACCGAGAGCGTGCGACCTGTCTTGAGTGAATCGTGCCCAACCGTCTTCATAGTTACCCTTCTCCCCGATCACAGCCGATGGCTGGTGATACGTTCCGGAGCCGGCACGCCGCCAGGTGCGGCGTTTTGCGCTCACCCGGTCTTCCGGGCGGCCGGCTTGATATCCCGATGACGTTAGAACATACCGGCAGTCTGGCGCGGCACAAGCGGGCTGGCGACCACGAGAACGCGAGCAGGCCCGCTTTGGCGGTGTTTAACTGGTAACAATAAGGAGAAGTCCCATCTCCGAGCTTTCTTCTGATGCCACACCCCGGCTGGTGGCAGAGTCTCTCTCGGTTTTCCGGGGGGATCGGCTGGTGCTGGATGATGTCAGCCTGACGCTGGAGCGCGGCGGCGCGCTGCTGCTCACAGGCCCCAATGGCGCTGGCAAGTCCACTTTACTGCGGGTTCTGGCCGGATTACGCCGCCCGGATGGCGGCGCTCTGCTGTGGGATGGTGAGCCCATTACGCATGACCGCACGGCCCATGCGGCCCGCGTAGCCTATCTGGGGCATCAGGATGCGTTAAAGCCCAGCCTGACAGTGCGGGAAAATCTGGCCCTGTTCGCCCGTGCCGGAGGCGGTGACATGGATGCCGCCCTGAAAGCAGTGGATCTCCTGCATCTTTCCACCCTGCCCGCCCGCCTGCTGTCTGCTGGCCAGAAGCGCCGTACGGCCCTCGCCCGCGTGCTGCTGGCGCAGGCTCCACTGTGGCTGCTGGATGAGCCAAGCCTCGGGCTGGACGCCGCTGCTGTAGAACTGCTGGGGCAGGCTATCGCCACCCACCGCGCACAAGGCGGCCTTGTGGTCGCCACAACGCATGTGCCTCTGCCTTTAGGAGAGGTCAGCCATCTGGCGCTGCCCGGTATGCCGGACCAGAGCCGTGGGTGGTGGGGTGCTGACGAGACTGACCTGAGAGGAGATGCCGCATGATGGGCCTGTTTTGCGCTCTGGTTGCCCGGGACCTGCGGCTGGCTCTGCGCCACGGGGCCGACACGCTGGGCGCAGTCCTCTTCTTTATTCTGACGGGCACGCTGTTTCCGTTAGCCCTTGGCCCCTCACCGGATCTGCTGCGCCATATGGCCCCCGGCATTATCTGGGTCTGTGCCCTGCTGGCAGCCCTGCTGCCGCTGGACCGTTTATTTGGCGCGGAGCTGGAAGACGGATCACTTGATCAGCTTCTGCTACTGGGCCTGCCGCCGTCACTGGTGGCCCTCGCTAAAATCACCGCACACTGGCTGACCACCGGCGTCCCGCTGCTGCTGGCTGCGGTGCCACTGGCCATCATGCTCGGCCTGCCCACCTCCACCCTGCCTATTTTGCTGGCGGGGCTGCTGCTGGGGTCCATGGTGCTGTCTCTTATCGGCGGCATGGGGGCTTCCATTGTGCTGGGAGCCCGACGCGGCGGTGTGCTGTTGCCCCTGCTGGTGCTGCCACTCATTACACCAGCACTGATTTTTGGCGCCGCCGCCATTGATGCCGCCCGCACCGGCCTGCCATGGGCACCGGATCTGGAATTGCTGGGGGCCTTTCTGGCTGCCGCCATTCCCCTTTGCCCGCTGGCTGCCGGGGCCGGATTACGGGCCGCGGTGGAATAACTCCGCCCCCCCTTTACGGAGCCGGGTTGGAATGCACCTGATGAATGGCGTTGATTTTCTCTTCCAGCTCCGGCGTGATCTGCACCTTTACTGAGGTCAGAGCCGTCATGAGCTGCTCCACGCTGGTTGCGCCGATGATGTTGGATGTCACAAACGGACGGGAGGTTACAAACGCCAGTGCGAACTGCACCGGGTCAATCCCCTCGGCCTTCGCAAGGTTCATGTAGGCTTCCACCGCGACATCCACACCCGGCTTTTCATAACGCTGCCCGCGATTAAACAGCGTGGTGCGCGCCCCCGCAGGCCGTGCGCCGTTCAGATATTTTCCGGTCAGATAGCCCTGCGCCAGCGGGGAATATGCCAGCAGGCTGACCTTCTCCTGCAGGGCTATTTCCGCCAGACCAATTTCGAAAGTTCTGTTGATCAGATTATAGGCGTTCTGAATGGATGCCACACGCGGCGCCCCCTCTCTGGCGCAGGCCAGAGACTTTGCCACACCCCATGCTGTTTCATTCGACAGGCCGACATGGCGGATCTTGCCTTCCGCCACGAGGTCGCCCAGCACACCCAGCGTTTCTTCCAGCGGCACTTCATCAACGTCCGAGACGGTTGTAAAAGTTGTGCCACCTTCGCCAAACAAACCGATTTTCCGGTCCGGCCAGTGCAGTTGATAGAGATCGAGATAATCCGTGCCCAGCCGCCGCAGGGAATGCTCCAGCGCATAGCGAATCTGGCGCGGGGTCAGACGTGCTTCCTCACCACCGGGCCGGAACCACGGGGAGGAACTCCGCCCGACAACCTTGCTGGCCAGAATAATCTTGTCGCGGCTGCCACGGGCTTTCAGCCAGCTGCCCACAATGGTTTCCGTCGCCCCATAGGTCTCGGCACGTGGTGGAATGGAATAAAGCTCGGCGGTATCAATAAAGTTGACGCCATGCTCCAGCGCCAGATCGAGCTGCGCGTGCCCTTCCGCTTCCGTGTTCTGCTGGCCAAACGTCATGGTGCCCAGGCAGATTTCACTGACCAGAATGCCGGTGCGGCCAAGTTCACGATACTGCATGCCCTAATCCCTTCGGAGTGTTTGAAGAAAATTCTATCCTGAAAAGGCTAATCTTCCCAGCGTAGCCCCTGAGAAGAACAGCCGCACACGTCCACCAGACCAGCTTTGAAACTGTCTGAATCCTGAAAAAATGTTTAGCCGGTTACCGGACAGAGCGCTGACACCCCCGCAACTCTTCACAAACCCGATAGCGTCCTGCCTGCCTCATAACGGCACCGCATATGCAGACCTACAGGTGTCCTATCGGGGCTGTTAGAGTCTGCGATCTCAAACTGTTGTGGAGAAACCGAATGCTGGACTCTGTCCTTTTTTCACCCAAACAGGTTCAGGAGCTCATCTCCACGGGCAACGCCGTTTTTATTGACGTGCGTGACCGAAAGGATTTTGAGGCCGGCCACCTGCCCGGTGCTGTCAATATGCCGGATATTTTCACCTATCTTGCAGAAACGACGGACGATGGCCTCAAGACCCTTCAGGACAAATTTGTTGACCTGTTCTCGGATTATGGTCTCGACGGCAAAAAAACAGCCATCATTTACGAAGACGCTCTGCATACGCGCTATGGCGGCTCATGCCGTGGCTACTGGATTTTGAAGTATCTGGGCTACCCGAAAGTGGGCATTCTTGATGGCGGCCTGATGGCATGGAAACAGGCTGGTGGCGCTCTGACAACGGAAACCACCAAGCCGAAGCGGACAGTTTTCCCGATCAGCATTCAGCCGAACCTGATGGCGACCTATCAGGATGTTCTGCATGCCCTGACGAACCCGAACGTCAAACTGCTGGACAACCGGGACAAAGTGGAATGGCTGGCAGAAAGCTCCTCCCCTTACGGTGTGGATTTCGCCCCGCGCAAAGGCCGCATCCCCGGTGCTGTGTGGATCGAATGGTATGACTTCATGAAAGTCTCTGACGGACAGGCCTCTTTTCGGCCCAAGGAAGACATTCTTGACCTCGCTGCCTCCCGTGGTCTGACGCCAGACGATGATATTATCATCTACTGTTTCAAGGGTGCCCGGGCCGCCAACACCTATGTTGCGCTCTCTCAGGCCGGTTTCAAAAAGCTGCGGATTTATATGGGCTCCTGGAACGAGTGGTCCCGTAACCCTGAGCTGCCGATTGAGGGCGGCATCCCCAAAGCTGCCGCTCCGTTAGAAAACGCATAAGAAAAAGCCCCGGTTACAGATACGTAACCGGGGCTTACTCTCAAAGCAGCGTCTTATTTTGCCTGCGGAGCGGCCGGAGCCTGCTGCGGCACAGCCTGAACATTGACGGACGCATAACGCACGGCGTTTTCCGCGTCCCGTAAAGCTTCACTAGCTTTATAGGGATTGCTCTTGATGAATTTGGCCGCTTTGGCCACATCCTTGCGGGTCTGCTCAAGCGGCACTGCGGCAATAATATAGTCCGCATCAATCCCGGAAACTTTCAGCACATCCCCAGCCCGCGCGGTATTCCCGGCCCGCAGGTGACGGTTAGCCGCCGCAACGGCCGCATTTTTTTCCGGGGTGGGTTCGATCGCCTCGTCCAGCACCAGCTCGCCATCAATCGGCAACCACGCCACCGGCGTGCTGTTGGCGGATGCTGCATGGGTGGACGTTGTTGCTTTTGTCTTGCTGGGCTGCAATTCGGTTTCCGCTTTCTGGAAAGCCGTGTTGTCCACACGCGCACGTTCCAGCGCCATATTGGCATCGGCAATCAGACGGCCAGCGGCGTCCAGATCCCCGTCAAAAATAGCCTGACGCGCCAGCCCGATATCTTCCGAGGCAGTACCGCCATCTACAGAAAGCCGTCCAAAATCCTGCGCCGCCGCATCGGCAACCGCAGGGGGAGCGGACGCGGTGGGCGTTGCTGTGCTGGTGGTCTGAGCAAAACCCGGAACCACAGAGGTTGCAGAGGCCAGAAGGGCCGCCAGCAGCAGTCCTGTTTTTTTCATGAGATCTCTCCAGACTCATCATCAAAGGTCGCAGGAGTGTTGAGCCAGATCAGCACATCTGCAAAGGCAGGCCCGCACAAGGCTGGGCTGCCGTCCTGTCTGGTCAGAGCCGGAGAGGCATAAAACAAGGGTGGCAGGCCCATAAGAGACCAGCCACCCCCTTGGAACATATCAGATATAATGTTCCGTCAGCGGTAGGAAACCGTTGAACCGGGTGGAGCAATAGGTGGACACATAGGCACCGGTGGCATCCAGTTCCACCTGCTCACCCGCTTCCAGCCCCAAAGGCAGCTCATAGGCTGTCTTTTCATACATGATGTCCGCGCCGTCACAGGTCGGGCCGGCGATAGCGACCGGACCGGTGGGCGAGCCATCACGCGGGGTGCGAATGGCGTAGCGAATAGCCTCGCCTTCCGTTTCCGCCAGACCGCCAAAGCGGCCAATGTCCAGATAGACCCAGCGCGGCCCGTCTTCCCGCCCACGGCGGCTGACCAGCACGACTTCTGAGCGCACAACCCCGGCTTCACCCACAATAAAGCGGCCCGGCTCAACCAGCATTTCCGGCAGTGCATTGCCGAAATGGGTGGTCATGGCGTGGCTGATGGCCTGTGCGAAATGGTCGATTTCCGGCACATCGGCCCGGTAGCGCACCGGAAAACCGCCGCCCAGATTAACCATCCGCAGGTCCAGCCCGGCCGCGCTGAGGTCTGTAAACAGGGCAGCCACACGGGCAATCGCCACCTCATACGCATCGGAAGAAAGCTGCTGACTGCCGACGTGGAAGGACAGACCATACGGGTCCAGCCCCAGTTCCCGCGCCAGAAGCATCAGCTCCCGCGCGGAGTCGAGCGTGGTGCCAAACTTGCGGGAAAGGGGCCATTCCGCGCCGTCATTATCCACCAGCAGGCGACAATAGACGCGGGAGCCGGGGGCATGCGCCGCCAGCTTTTCCAGCTCTTCCCGGCAATCAAATACGTACATCCGCACGCCAGCCTCATAGGCTGCGCGAATAGCGGAGACTTTTTTGACCGTATTGCCGAAGGAAATTGCATCCGGCGCGGCACCCGCTTCCAGACACAGAGACACTTCCTCCCAGGAGGCCGCGTCAAAGCAGGACCCAAGCCCCACCAGCCGGTTTAGAATCGGCATGGCCGGGTTGGCCTTGACGGCATAATACACCCGCGCATGCGGCAGAGCGCTTGTCAGGGCATGATAACGAGCCTCGACCTGATCGACATCGACGACGAGGCAAGGTGTTGCTGGCTTTTGCTCAGCGAAAAAACGGGCAATTTTGGGATTCATCCCACCCATTCCCCCAAAATAAGGCTCCATCGCTTTTGGTAAATACGCGAGGAGGAGTTGCGAAACGGTCTAACGGACCAGCGACCAGAGAAGGGCTCCAAACAGCGGAACCCCGATTGCCAGAACGCTTGACGTCGTTGCGTAACCTCAGAGGGCCAGTGGCACGTGCGTTGCTGCGTAGGGGGGTGCATATGAGGCCAGAACGTCACAAGTGCAAGTCAAAAAAAGGCCTGTTTTAAAAAAACGTGGAAAAGGGGCCTCAAGGACTATAAAACCGGCTTCATTCGGTTTCTTCACGTCTGCACAGCGCCTTGAGCATTGCAGAACGCCTTTTTCTTCCGTGAAGGGAACCGCTCGTTACAGCAAGCCCGGCCCAGCGCCCGGCATTCCACGGTTCGGCCCCCTCAGGCGCGATGCCACACGCCAAAAAAGGATGCTTCAAACACGATGCAGGTTCTCTGTGATCCAGCCGCTCCGCATCAGCACGATCTGAACCCTGCTGAGGGATCGAGGGCGGACGCCCCAGACCAAGGCCCTAAGTTTTCCCGCCCCTCTGCCCTGCGGTGGCAGGACTGGAAAATCATTTTCACGCTGACGTTCAAAAGCCTGATTTCCGGCCCCACCACGCTGGTGGCCGCCGGCTGCGCTTTTTATACCACCCTCTCTCTGTTCCCCGCCATCAGTTCACTGATTTCCATCTATGGGCTGGCGTTTGATGTGCAGACCGTCACCCCCCAGCTGGAAGTACTGCGGAATCTGCTGCCGCCGGGGGCTTACGCACTGATTTATGACCGCATTCAGACACTGGTGGCCGAACCGCACAGCTCTCTGACGGTCAACCTTGTCGTCTCCCTGAGTGTGGCACTCTGGTCCGCCTCGGCCGCCACCAAATCCATTCTGTCAGCGCTGAACATTGCCTACAACACGCAGGAAAACCGAAATTTCTTTGTGTTCCAGCTCACAGCACTCGCCATGACGCTCTCCGCCGTGCTGGGTGCCGCGCTGACACTGGCGCTCATGGTGGCCCTGCCGCTGCTGCTTAATCTGCCCGCATGGCTGCACATCCCTACCCCGCCCGGCTCCATTGAGTTTCTGGCGCAGTGGAGCGGCCCGGTCATTATGTTCACCTTCCAGATTCTGGCCATGTCCGCGCTCTACCGCTTTGGGCCGGACCGTAAAGCACCGGGTCTGTGGCGCTGGGTGATGCCGGGGGCGCTGTTTGCCACCTGCACATGGATTATCGTGGCCTTTGGCTTCTCCTATTACGTAGCCCACATCGCCAGCTACAACGCGACCTACGGACCTCTCGGCGCGGTGATTGCCATCATGATGTGGTTCTTCGTCAGTGCGTGGGTTGTGCTGATGGGGGCGGAACTGAACGCCGAGATGGAAATCTACGCCCGGGGCGAACGCCGCAAACCGCTGACGTTCTGACCCTCCCTCGATACGCGCCCACTCTGGGCGAACAGAAAAAAGGCCGGTTCAGGATCACCTGACCGGCCTTTTTTATACGCTTTAAAAACGTCAGATCTTAGTGGCGTGCGGCTCTCACGCGGGGGCGATGCAGAACCCGCACCCCGTCCCGGGGCTGGGCCGCAGCCATCTCCAGCGTGTTGGACTCCAGCGATTCGCTACCATCCCGAGGCGCGGATGCGACTTCAATCGGGGCGGCTTCAATCTTCACATGGGCAACACCAGCGCCCAGCATGCCGATGCGCGCAGCCGCGGCCTGTGAAAGATCAATAATTCGGTTGTGGCTATACGGGCCGCGATCATTCACTGTCACCACAACAGAGCGCCCCGTCTCTTCAGACGTCACCAGCAGCTTGCTGCCAAGGGGGGCTGTGGGGTGCGCTGCGGTCAGGCTGGCCTTGTTGAACAAAGCGCCTGAAGAAGTGCGGCGGTTATGGAAACGGCCGCCATACCAGCTGGCCATGCCTTTCTGGAAACGGCGCGCATGCGCAGTCTGTCCGGTTTCCGGAGTGCTGAACGTCGGGTCCTGCTCCTCCCGCACGGCCAGAGCGCGCTGAACGGAGTCGGCCCAGCTGGTCGTCCCCTGTCCTTCATCAGCTGCCTTGGCAGCGGAGACAGAGGCCATGGAGGCCATAACAAACACACTTCCCAGAAGTGCCCGGCGCAGGGCTGACATCCGCTTGTTTACTCCGTTTTTCGTTAATCCCGGCCAATAAAGCCGGTGCCAGGGGTAAAAAGCAACCGCTTTCTACCCCGCAAACCTTTTGGTTCTCCCCGTGCATGCCCTGCCCAAATGGCAAAAACATGGCATGTGTGCCCTTTCCAGTCCGCGCTTCCCGAAGCAACAGACGCCGGGCAGGCAGGTTTTTCATCAGGTTTTAGGGGTGCAGGGCATCTCTTCTCTTGGATGCTGTCCGGCATCGTGCTACGGCCCGGAACACTATGGAAAGACCCCTCATCGCTGTGTTTAACGGCCCGAACCTCAACATGCTTGGCCAGCGCCAGCCTGAAATTTATGGCCGCGCCACGCTGGATGATGTGGAGCAGATCTGCATTCAGACAGCCGACAAGCTGGATCTGGCCATCGACTTCCGTCAGACGAACATTGAAGGGGAGCTGATTTCCTGGGTGCAGGAATGCCGCAAGCGTGCGCGCGGCATCATCATCAACCCGGCGGGATACAGCCACACCTCTGTGGCTTTGCTGGATGCGCTGCTGGCCACGGACCTGCCCGTGATCGAGGTGCATATCTCCAACATTCACCGTCGTGAGCCGTTCCGTCACATGTCTTATGTCTCACGCGCCGCTGTTGGCGTAATCTGTGGGCTAGGCGTGGCGGGGTATTCTCTGGCATTGCAGGCAATGACAGATCTTATTCTAGATGAGGATGACCAATGAGCGGATTGCTCGTGGACGCAGATGCCATTCGGGCATTGGCCGAAATTCTGACCGACACCGGACTGACTGAAATCGAGGTCTCGGAGAAAGACAGCCGCATCCGGGTGGCCCGTGCCCCCGCAACGGTGCAGGCTACGGCTCCGGCGGCTGTTGCAGCCCCTGCTCCGGCTCCCGTGGCAGCACCTGCCGCCCCTGTGCCGGCAGCCCCTGCGGACCTCTCCCGCCATCCGGGTGCTGTTAACAGCCCGATGGTGGGTGTGGCGTATCTCACGCCCGACCCGTCCTCTCCCCCGTTTGTCAGCGAAGGGCAGATTGTCAGCGCTGGCCAGACCCTGCTGCTGATTGAAGCGATGAAGACCTTCAACCAGATCAAAGCCCCCAAAGCCGGCACGGTGAAAACCCTGCTCGTTGCCTCTGGCGACCCGGTGGAATTTGGCCAGCCGCTCGCCATTATCGAGTGATGTTTTCCAAAATCCTCATCGCCAATCGCGGCGAGATTGCCCTTCGTGTCCTGCGCGCCTGCCGGGAACTGGGCATCAAGACCGTAGCGGTTCATTCCACAGCGGATGAAGACGCCATGCATGTGCGTCTGGCGGATGAAGCCGTGTGCATCGGGCCGCCTGCCGCGCGGGATTCCTATCTGAACGTGGCCGCCATTCTCTCTGCCGCCACTATCACAGGGGCGGAAGCCATTCACCCCGGCTATGGCTTTCTGTCTGAAAACGCGGATTTTGCGGAAACGGTGGAAGCCCACGGCCTGACCTTTATCGGCCCGACGGCGGAGCATATCCGCATGATGGGCGATAAGATTACCGCCAAGACCACCATGGAAGCGCTGGGTGTGCCGCTGGTTCCCGGTTCCGATGGTGAGCTGAAGAGCCTGGACGAAGCCCGGACCGTGGCCGCACAGGTTGGCTATCCGGTGCTGATCAAGGCGACCGCAGGCGGTGGCGGGCGCGGCATGAAAGTCGCGCATGACGCCAGCGAAATTGAGGAAGCCTGGAGCGTCGCCCGCACGGAAGCCCGCACAGCTTTTGGCAATGATGCGGTCTATCTGGAAAAATACCTCGATAAGCCCCGGCATATCGAACTCCAGATTCTGGGCGATAACTACGGCAACGTGGTGCATTTTGGGGAACGTGACTGCTCCCTGCAGCGCCGCCACCAGAAACTGCTGGAAGAAGCTGGCTCTCCGGCCATTACGCCGGACCAGCGGAACGCCATCGGCAAGACGGTGACGGACGCCCTCTCCAAAATGGGCTACCGGAACGCAGGCACGCTGGAATTCCTGTATCAGGACGGTCAGTTCTGCTTCATCGAGATGAACACCCGCCTGCAGGTGGAACATCCGGTGACGGAAATGGTGTGCGATGTCGATCTGGTCCGTGAGCAGATCCGCCTCGCCGCTGGTGAGAAGCTCGGCTACACGCAGTCTGACGTGACGTTCTCTGGCCATGCCATTGAATGCCGCATCAACGCGGAAGACCCGGATACCTTCGCCCCCTGCCCCGGCACGGTGGCGGTGTATCACGCACCGGGTGGTCTGGGTGTGCGCATCGATAGCGCGCTCTACACGGGCTACAAGGTGCCGCCGTATTACGACAGCATGATTGCCAAGGTGATTGTCCACGCCCCCACACGGGCCGAGGCCATTGCCCGTATGCACCGTGCGCTGGATGAGTTTGTAGTGGAAGGCATCAAGACCGTTATTCCGCTGCACCGCCGTATTCTGGCTGACCCTGAGTTCCAGAAGGGGGATTACACCATCCACTGGCTGGAACAGTTTACTGCGCGCCCGCACTAAAAGGCCCGCCTGCCCCCGGCCTGTGCCTCCTTTACCGGAGCCGCTGGCCGGGGACACAATTCCGTGACATCTTTCCTTCAGCCCTTGTTCACTATCGCTGGTTTTTCCAGCGTGGGCGCTGCGCAAAACGCGCATTGAAGAGGAAGATCATACGATGTCTCTTTCAGAAAAACTGGCCGGGAAAACCGCCATTGTCACGGGCGCTGCTCAGGGAATCGGACGGGGTATTGCCCTGCGTCTGGCCCGCGACGGCGCCGCTGTGGTGCTGACGGACCTCAAGAAAGACAAGCTGGCCACCGTCGCTGCGGAAATTGAGGCGCTTGGCGGCAAAGCCCTCGTGCAGACGGCCGATATCAGCCAGCGCGATCAGGTTTTTGCCGTGGTGCAGGAAGCGAGCAAGACGTTCGGGCATGTCGATATCATGGTCAACAATGCCGGTATCGCACATGTGGGCTCACTGCTGGATGCTACGCCCGAGGATGTGGAGACCATTTTCCGCATCAACGTGCAGGGCACACTGTGGGGCATTCAGGCTGCTGCACAGGCCTTCAAGGCTCAGAAGAGCAAGGGCAAGATCATCAATGCCTGCTCCATTGCCGGACATGAAGGATATGCGTTTCTCGGCATCTATTCCTCGACCAAATTTGCCGTGCGGGCGCTGACACAGGCTGCCGCCAAGGAGCTGGCTTCCGCCGGGATTACCGTCAACGCCTATTGCCCCGGCGTGGTGGGCACAGACATGTGGACGGAAATCGACCGCCGCATGGCCGAGACCACCGGGGCCGAAATTGGCGCGACCTATAAAAAATATGTGGAAGGCATCGCCCTTGGCCGGGTGGAAACACCGGACGACGTGGCGGGCTTTGTTTCCTATCTGGCCAGCGCAGACGCAGACTACATGACGGGCCAGTCCGTGATGATTGATGGCGGCCTCGTTTTCCGCTGAGGCGCTACCCCCCCAGCAAGCGACCACCCGGACAAAAAGAAAGGCCCCCGAAGGAGCCTTTCTTCCGTCATCCGTAAAAGGGAATGCCTCTTAGGCCGCTGAAGGGGCCTGAGCGGTTTCTTCTTCGTCTTCCTCATCATCGTAGGAGCGAATACGCGGGTCCTGCCCCACACGCGGCTTAAACTCGCCACGCCGCAGAGCAATCTCGATATCCTCCAGCGTTGCCCCGGCAGTTTCCGGCACAAAGAAGTAGACAAACAGCACGGACGCCAGATTGACCCCGGCATAGATCCACATGGTGCCACCCAGCGTGACAATCTGCACCAGCGTCAGCGCCGTAGAGGTCACCAGCAGATCAGCCCCCCACAGCATGGCGGCATGCACGCTGGTAGCGGCAGCACGCATGGGCAGCGGGAACAACTCAGCCCCCAGCAGCCAGCCCACAACCTGAATACCCCCGGCATTGAACATCATGAACAGCAGCAGGAACGCGATAATCGCCCAGCTCCCCACGCTGCCCTTGTCCGGGTGGATAGCAAACATGATACCCAGACCCAGCAGGCTAATGACAGACCCCGGCCCCATGATGAGCACCAGACGACGGCGGCCAATACGGTCCACAAAAATGCAGCCCAGCAGGGTCATAATCAGATAGACAATGGAAATGCCCAGACTGGCCATCAGAGCGGCAGAGCTCCCAAAGCCGGCGTCCGACAGGAAGGTCGGGGCGTAGTAGATCATCATCTCCAGACCACCGGCCTGCGTGAAGAAGGCGATACCCAGAGCTGCGATGACAGCGGGACGCGCCCACGGCAGCATCAGGCCTTTCCAGCCACGCTCATCTTCATCAATACCAGAGGCGTTTTCATGAATTTCCCGAATTTCCCGACGAATAGCCTTGCGGGAGTTTCGAACGCGGCTGAGATGCTCAACAGCTGACGCCAGCCCTTCATTCTCAGCAGCCCAGCGCGGGCTTTTGGGCAGGAAGAACATGCACACAAACACAAACGCTGCCGGCAGCGCCGCAACGGAAATCATCGGCCGCCAGCCCCATGCATCCCGCATGGTAAAACCGACGAGGTTGGCAAGGAAAATACCAACGCCAATGGCGACGTTAAACATGGTGACAAGATTGCCGCGTTTACTGGCAGGTGCCAGTTCCGAGATATAGGTTGGCACCACCTGCGTGGCCCCGCCTACGGCAAGCCCCAGAAAAACACGGGCAATAATCAGAGCCGTCACATCCGGTGCGCGGGAGCAGGCGACGGCACCCAGCACAAACACGCCTGTTACGACCATAACGGAATTACGCCGCCCAAACTTTTCAGACAGCCACGAGACGCAGAGTGCGCCCACAACAGCCCCGACGAGAATGGCGGACGTCACCATTTCTTCCTGACCAGACGTCAGGTGAAAATCTTTTGTAATAAGAAGAAGAGCGCCGGAAATAATACCCGTATCATATCCATAAAGACCACCGCATATGGCAGCAACAATTGCAGCTATCCATAAGACACGGTGAGCATGAGGGGAGATTTCGACGTTCGCGATTGCTTCCTGAGCTTTGTTTCTTTCTGCTTGCATGCCTTCTTAATACCACACTTTTGCAACGATTGCATCGGAAATGAAATTTTTTATTATTTTGCAGCCCATCAGGTCTTTTCAATCCCCTTGCAAACAGAGGGTTTGCAGCAGGCTGAATGACAGCTGCAAAACGCTGCATGGCACATGACGTTCCCGGCAAAACACCTCAGCCCAAGCGGTTTTTTCTTGACAGAAACACACGGAACACTATCTGCTCCAGACCATAGACCAAGGGGGGTTCCGGCAAGGAACTGAGAGTCCACTTTGTCCGCAAGGACGCGTGGTGACCCTGCCACCAGAGGCATGCTGCTTCTGGTGGGGAACCTGATCCGGATCATACCGGCGGAGGGACTGGCGCCAGAAGATGTTCACCGCTGCAGGACCGTACACCGGTCCTCTCTGTAGCGGCCCGCTTCCGGCCTCTGTCCTCCTCTGGGCAGAGGAGAACGCTGTGACCCAAACTGACACCCTCAAGACCGCCACACAGGCCGTCACGGGCAACCCAAAACCTGCGAATACCGCCGCACCGGCCCCCGGCCAGGTGACAACCGGCCCCATTCGCGGCTCCAGAAAAGTCTATTCCAGCCCGGAAGCGCATCCGGACATCCGCGTGCCGTTCCGTGAAATCATGCTGGACCCGTCCGCCAATGAGCCGCCGCTGCGTGTCTATGATACGTCCGGCCCGTACACGGATGATGCGGAGCAGATTGACGTCCGCACCGGCCAGCCCAAACCCCGTGCAGCCTGGCTGGCTAAGCGCAATCTGGTGCAGGCCACCCCGCGTGCAGTCAAACCGGAAGACAATGGCAACGCACAGGGCGAACAGCTCGTCGCCCCCTGCCCGGCTCCGCATACCGTGCTGCAGGGGCAGGCAGGCAAACCCGTCACGCAGTATGAATTTGCAAAAGCCGGTATCATCACCGAAGAGATGATTTATGTGGCGCACCGGGAAAATCTGGGCCGCCAGAAAGCGGCTGACGATGCCGCAGCACGGCTTGCGGATGGTAACTCCTTTGATGCCGCTATTCCGACGTTTGTGACCCCGGAATTTGTGCGGGACGAAATTGCCCGTGGCCGCGCCATTATTCCGGCCAACATCAACCACCCGGAACTGGAACCGGTGATTATTGGCCGCAACTTCCTTGTGAAAGTGAATGCCAATATCGGCAATTCTGCAGTGACGTCCTCCGCAGCGGAAGAAGTGGAAAAGCTCGTCTGGTCCATCCGCTGGGGTGCGGACACGGTGATGGACCTGTCCACAGGCCGTAACATTCACAATATTCGTGACTGGATTCTGCGGAACGCGCCCACTCCCATCGGCACCGTGCCGCTTTATCAGGCGCTTGAAAAAGTCGGTGGTGAAGTCAGCAAGCTAAGCTGGGAAGTCTTCCGCGATACGCTGATTGAGCAGGCGGAACAGGGGGTGGATTACTTCACCATCCACGCCGGTGTGCGCCTCCAGCATGTGCCGCTGACCGCTAACCGCGTGACCGGCATTGTCTCCCGCGGCGGCTCCATTATGGCCAGCTGGTGTCTGAACGGCCACCGCGAGAGCTTCCTGTATGAGCATTTTGAAGAGATTTGTGACATCATGCGGACTTATGATGTCTCCTTCTCTCTGGGCGATGGCCTGCGCCCCGGCAGCATTGCCGACGCCAATGACGCCGCACAGTTTGCCGAACTGGAAACGCTAGGCGAACTGACCCAGATTGCCTGGGCCAAGGGCTGCCAGGTGATGATCGAAGGGCCGGGCCATGTGCCCATGCACAAGATCAAGGAGAACATGGACAAGCAGCTGCGCGACTGTGGCGAAGCCCCCTTCTACACGCTTGGCCCGCTGACGACCGATATCGCTCCGGGATATGACCACATTACCTCAGCGATTGGTGCGGCCATGATTGGCTGGTTTGGCACCGCCATGCTTTGCTACGTCACCCCCAAGGAGCATCTGGGCCTGCCGGACCGCAATGATGTAAAAACTGGTGTGATTACCTATCGCATTGCCGCTCATGCAGCAGACCTTGCAAAGGGCCACCCGGCGGCAAAACTGCGGGATGATGCTTTGAGCCGTGCGCGCTTCTCCTTCCGCTGGCAGGATCAGTTCAATCTGTCACTCGATCCGGATACGGCCTGTGCGTATCATGATGAAACCATGCCGAAGGAAGCCCATAAAGCCGCACATTTCTGCTCCATGTGTGGTCCGAAATTCTGCTCCATGCGGATCAGTCAGGATCTGAAGGAAGATGCCGCCCGTATGGCAGGCATTGAGCAGAAAAACGAGGAATTCCGCAAAGCAGGCGGTACCGTCTACGTGCCTGCGGAATAAAACTATGTTTCTACCCTTCCCCTCTGTGATTACGCAGAGGGGAAGCCTTCTACTCAGTGAATAGAAATATTCATAACTGTTGTAGAATGCCGGGTATTGTCCCGGTTTACCTGCTCTTCAAACACAAAACTATCCTGCCCAGCATAATTGGCAAATGGACGATACTGCACTAATGACCCGTGCACAGGCTGCGTACACCGCGCCAGGGGTGAGGGCGGCTGATAAGAGGGAATGCCTTTAGTATCCGGCACAATCCCTATGCTACCATGCAGCGGCGGTCTGACAATTTTAACCTTAGGCTCAGGACTCATAGCCAGAAGATGACGGTTGCGGCGAGGCAGATGGCGGAGAAGAAGACGGTGGGGCATCTGTCATAGCGGGTTGCGACCCGCCGCCAGTCCTTGAGCCTTCCGAACATAATCTCGATGCGGTTGCGTCTTTTGTATTTTCGCTTGTCGTATTTGACTGGCTTTCCGCGGGATCTCCGTCCCGGAATGCAGGGCCTGATCCCTTTTTCCTCCAAGGCATCCCGGAACCAGTCAGCATCATAACCCCGGTCCGCCAGCATCCACTGTGCCATAGGAAGGCTGTCCAGCAGAGCAGCGGCACCGGTGTAATCACTGACCTGTCCCGCCGTCATGAAGAAGCTCAGCGGTCGTCCGTTCTGATCCGTGACCGCATGCAGCTTCGTATTCATGCCACCTTTTGTCCGTCCGATCAGACGCCCTGGATCCCCTTTTTTAGCCGCAGGCTTGAAGCCGTGCGATGTGCTTTGAGATAGGTCGCATCAATCATAATGGTCTGAGGCTCTGCTTTTTCGGCAGACAGGCCATCCATCATCCGCATGAAAATGCCCATGTCGCCCCAACGTTTCCAACGGTTGTAGAGCGTCTTGTGTGGGCCGTATTCCCGGGGCGCATCCCGCCAGCGCAGACCATTGCGGTTCACGAAAATGATGCCGCTCAGCACGCGGCGGTCATCAACACGAGGTTTGCCGTGGCTCTTGGGAAAAAACGGTCGCAGGCGCTCCATTTGATCGTCCGTCAGCCAAAACAGGTCGCTCATCTTCAGTCTCCTTGCAGAGCCTGAATCAAAATTCCCTACAAAAATCAATGGGTCCTGAGCCTAGGAACAAACTGTTCCTTACAGCTCTGATCAAGAGAAACCTGAAAAACGCCCACCGTTTGCTGATGCGTCATGACGATAGAATGGACCGCGACCTGACCATGCAAGGGGCCCTTCCAAACCACTTTGTCATTATACGCATAGAGCTGGCAGTTTCTGCTCATCTGGGCACACCGCTTTAAGGCCCCTACCCGAGGGTCAAGCCCGCCGGACTCTGATGACGCAGCATTATCGCCAATCACAAAAGCACGCGGGAACGGCTTTTTCAAAAAAATCTTATACTGAGCAATTGCTTTGTCATCCTGTGTCGGCAACGCCTCCAGATCATCAATTTTTGCAAAATGCGTTTCAGGCGGGGCTTTTGAAACAGACGGTAAATATCCCGGCTGGACGTCCTGCGCAGGCAGACCAAGCCTTTGCAAAAAGGCATCCATCTTCGGTATCCAGAGTGAGAAATTTTCTGGATTTCCTGTGAGTGACCCACTATCTTTCTTAATCGTAGGCACATCCAGAACGCTGACATGCGCATCGCCTTTCTGGTACGCGGCCTGCATCTGCCGCCATGTGGCCTCTGGCACCAGACTATCGGGATGAGATTCGACCCACAAGGTTGGCATCTGGTGACTGGCAGCCCCCAGTTTTTCCGCTCCCTGAATGAGCGCCGTATCTCCCTGCTGGCAGGAACGCGCCAGAAAAGCCGGGGAAAATACAATCTGCCCCTTCTGGCCCGGTATCTGCAGAGTGGAAAGTGCCAGACTGGTCCAGCCGCCAAAACTCTGCCCGGCCACAATAATCCGCGACATATCCAGTTCCACAATGGCAGACATATTGTGCAGAACCGCTTTGATGTCCTGAGCGTTCAGAAGTCCGGTCTGATCCAGCGCGCAGCCAGTTGAGAGTGGCTTACCGGAAGATCCAGCGAACCCCTGCGGCATCGGTTGTGCAACGGCGTAACCGCGCGAGAGAAAATACCCGGTCAGGAATGTATAACCCAGCCGTTCCCCCGGTTGCGTATCAGACACATGATCTGCGTCGGCATTAATCACGGCAACTGGGAATGGACCACGCCCATCGGGCAGATAAACCGTCACCTGCAACCGCGCATTACCATCAGCAGGGCCGCGCACTCCTAAAATGGTTTCATGCAGAGGAATGGAGAGATAAGGGAAGGTGACATCTTTTGCCTGAGCCGGAGACGCCACGCCTGTTACCAGAAGAGAGGCAAGAGAAAGAGAAAGAGAAAGAGAAAGAGAAAGAGAATAATATAGTTTTTTATACAGCCGCATAATGATGGTACCTTAATATCGGTTTAGTCCATTATTTCATAAAGTCTTTGAGTGTCAAAAAACGTGCCACGGAAATTTTCACACACCAAAATCTACATCAAAATTGCATATCACTTAAAAAATTACCTGTATTTGTCTTTTAAAAATCTCTCAAAGAGTTAAAAATTTAGTCTTTGTTTTTGGCACACTTGCAGGACCAGTTTTCTATGAAGCGTTTTTTCAACACACGCGAAACACTTGTGACAGACTCTCTGGATGGCCTGCTCCGCTCCTCCATGGGGCAGCATTTGTGCCGGCTGGATGGATATCCCGATATTCGCGTGGTGCTGAGAAAAGAGCGTAACCCTGAGCATGTCGCCGTTATTTCCGGTGGCGGGGCCGGACATGAGCCAACCCATGCCGGGTTTGTCGGCGCAGGCATGCTGGATGCCGCCGTATGTGGCTCGCTCTTCGCCTCCCCCAGCGTGGATGCCATTCTGGCAGGCATTCTGGCCGTGACTGGCAAAGCAGGCTGCCTGCTGGTTATTAAAAGCTATACCGGGGACCGCCTGAATTTTGCACTGGCCGCCGAGCAGGCACGCAGCATGGGGTATCAGGTCGAAACCGTTGTGGTGGGGGATGATATTGCCCTGCCCGATAATCGCTTTGCCCGTGGTTTGGCTGGCACCGTTCTGGTGCATAAAGTTGCCGGCTATGCCGCCAGTCAGGGTGAACCGCTGGCCCGCGTGGCCGAGCGGGCTCGCAGTGCCGCTGCGCAGATTTCTTCCATCGGCCTCTCGCTGACGGACTGCAACGCTTATGACCCGGCCCACACAACCCGACTGACAGCGGAGCAGGCGGAACTGGGTTTAGGCATTCACGGAGAACCGGGCGCGCAGCAGATTACGCTGGCACAGGCGGACACGCTGATGGGGCTGGCCGCAGATACACTCGCCAAAGCTCTCCCCGCCAAAAATGCCTCAGGCAAACACGAACGCTACGCCCTGCTTCTGAACATGCTGGGCAGTGTGCCACCCATTGAAATGACCTTGCTGCTCAACGCCTTTGCCAAAACTGATCTGGCCAAAAACACGGATCTGATTATTGGTCCGGCCCCCATGATGACGGCGCTGGACATGAACGGTTTCTCCCTGACTGCCGTTCCGCTGAGTGCAGAAATCCTTGCCGCCCTGACCGCGCCGGTGGAACCGTGGGCGTGGCCGGGCGCTGCTCCGTTTGCAGCCCCCACCGTGCGCCCTCTGCCAGCCTTGCCGGAAACATTCCGTTTCCCGCCCTCTGCATCCCCTAAAATTGAAGCACTGATCCGCCACGCTGCCAAAACGCTGATTGGCAATGCGGAAGCCCTGAATGCGCTGGATGCCCAGATTGGAGATGGGGATGCCGGGTCTACCTTTGCGGAAGGTGCTCAGGAAATCCTGAAGACCGTGGATCGCCTGCCTCTGGCAAACCCGCAGGAGCTGTTTGCTACTTTCGGCGCTATTCTGGCCCGGCATGCCGGTGGGTCCAGTGGTGTGCTGCTCTCCATCATGTTCTCCGCCGCCGGACGGAGTTCGGACACATGGGCCAGGGCCCTGGTGGAAGGCCTGACCACCATGCAGCAGCATGGCGGGGCCAAGCCGGGAGACCGTACCATGATTGATGCTCTGCACCCGGCTTTTACAGTTCTGGCCGCTGGTGGCGCACTGGCAGAAGTCGCGCAGGCTGCGCGTGACGGCGCGGATGCCACCAAACGCATGACACACGCCAATGCAGGCCGCGCCTCCTATGTGCCGGACTCCAAACTAGCCAATATCCCCGACCCCGGCGCGGAAGCTATTGCCCGGATGTTTGAGGCTCTGGCCAGCATGGGCTGATCCACCTTCAGCCCTCAGAAAGCGGCAAAAAAAATGCCTGTGCAAAATGGGTTTCCTCCATGATGCACAGGCATTTTTCATAAGAAATCTGGATGCCTCACGCGCTTAAAGCACCCGCTGCAAGCCGACTGAACAAACTTGCACTACACTTAAAAAATCGTCCTTACTGGGTCAGATTGTTTAAGGATTCTGTTTCTTTCTGCGTTCAGAAATTGATATCACCCCGCAAATAATAGAAGCCGCCATTCATGCCAAGCTGGGACGTGCTCATGTAATATTGCGGTGCCCCCAGATAGCGGTTGTTATCCGGCACGCGGCTGGGACGGGCATCAAACAGGTTATTGCCACCGAGTGTCAGCGCCAGTCTGGGATGCACGCGGTAGGTGACTTCCAGATTGGTAATAAATTTCGGCGTGTTATGGAACTGTAGGAAGTTTGTGCTGGACAGAGAGCTGGTATTCCCTGCACCCCCATAATAGGTGAGCTGAGACGTGGTCTGGCCATAACGAATTTCGTGCACACCCACTGTCCACTTTCCACTGGTAAAGCGGCCGCCAAAAATCATCTTGCTGCGCGGATAGGCTGTGGTGAGATATGCAATACTCTGCGCATTCATCAACGGATTTCCCTGCGCATCTGTCCCCTGATGGGACAGACGGGTGCGGTTGAGATTGATCGCCACATCCCAGTCAATACGCCCAATGTTCCCAAGCTGGGTTGGGTAGGTCGCCGTCAGGTCCAGCCCCTGCGTGCGGGTGCTGGCCACGTTGGCAAACCAGTGGGTAGACAGGGAGGACGCAGACCATGTGTTAACGTCACTCGGCAGGCTAAAGCCGTTCATGGTCAGCGCAGAAGCGGCCTGCGCACCATAAACCTGCCCACCGGGCATGATCTGATCGCGCAGGTTGATCTGATACACATCCACAGTCACATGCAGTTTGCGGAACGGCTCCATGACAATCCCGCCACTGACGTTGGTTGAACGTTCCGGCTTGAGCGGGGAAGACCCGTTGGCCAGAGCACCCGGAGAGTTCACGGCAATCAGGCCTCGTGCTGCGGTGGGAGAGATCGCCAGTGCACTGTAATGTTCCTGCGCCAGTGTCGGCGCATGGAAGCCATTGGAGATAGTCGCGCGGAAGGCCAGACGCGGAGAGACCTCATACCGGGTGGAAACCTTGCCGGTTTCTGTGTCCCCCACATCCGTATAATGCTCGTAGCGGCCAGCAAGATCCAGCTGCCAGTGGCGTGTCAGATGTGTGGAAACATCGATATATCCGGCCACGACATCACGACTAAAGTTGCCTGCATTACCGGGGTTGGTCCCCGCCATGGCATCGGACCCGCTACCATACAAAGAGTCCGCATCGCCCGTGCCGATGGAATAGCTTTCATACCGATAGGACGCCCCACCTGCGACGTTGATCTCATGCGGCCAGCCTGAGAATTTAAACTTGCGGGAGAGGTCGAAATTGTTGCTCCACTGAGAATTGTTAAAGCCCTGCACGTCAAAGTTTGTCGGGGTGCGGCCTGTATCTTTCTCAATAGCCAGATTGGCGGAGTTGGTCAGACCAATATTGTCAAAATCGCGCCCATAAACCGTGGAAAAATCCCAGTTCCAGCCAGCGAGTTTTCCTTTAACACCGGCAGTCAGCTCGAAGTCATTCTCTTCGATTGTTTCCAGAGGCGAGTAACCATTCGGATAGATGGCCGCATAACCCGGATAGCTGGCCAGAGAACTGGCAAGGCGATAGTTCTGGTAGGATTCCGCGTGCCGATGCGCATATGTGCCCGTGCCGTAAAGCTGAATGCTATCTGTCAGATCATACCCGGCCTTGATGGCAACGCTTTCACGCGTCTGTTCCGGCTGGCCCAGCACGTAATTGTTTTTCTGGCCTGTGCGTGCATCGGGCGCGCTGCGGAAAGTGTGATCGGTATGATAAAAATCGCCGCTCACATGCACAAAACCACGGCTGCCAAGCTGTGCCCCGCCGTCCAGATACACGCCCTGCTGGAAACCATCCTTCGCAGCGGTAATGCCGGAGATAGATTCCGCATGGAACCCGTGGTCCTGCTTTTTGAGGATGATGTTCACCACCCCCGCCACGGCGTCTGACCCGTACTGTGCGGAAGCCCCGTCGCGCAGCACTTCCACATGGTCGATAGCCGCCATGGGGATCATGTCGATATCGACAGCCGTGGAGCCCTGCTGCGGGCCGGGATCGGCATAGATATTGGCTGTGGTATGACGACGTTTTCCGTCCACCAGCACCAGTGTTTCATTCGGGTTCAGGCCCCGCAGACTGATGGAATCCGTCAGCGCGCCACTATCAAACCCGCCGGTCGGCATGGTGAGAGACGGCAGAAGCTGAGCCAGTGCTTCCCGCAGGTTGGGCTGGCCGGTCTGGTTCAACTGCTTGGCCGAGACGACATCAATCGGGGAAAGGCTCTCACGCGCCTTGCGGCCGCCCGTCTCGCGCGTGCCGGTCACAATCACGGATTCTTCACCCTCCGCCGCAACCGGGCCGGGCGCCGCAACTGACCCACGCAGCGTGCGCACCTGCTGGGGAGTCAGCGTAGCGGGAGCTGCGGTTGTGCCAGGAGCCGCCGTGCCGGAGACCGGATGCACCGCTGCCGGGCGAACGGCCTGTCCCGTGGTTTTATGCGGCACAGCCTGAGCTGTGTGCTTTACGGCCTTCCCGGACGGTTGTTCCTCCGCCGCAAAAGCCTTCCCTCCGGCAAAACCGGACAACAGGGTGGCAGCCAGCAGAGCAGAGGAAAAACCACGACCACAAACCGGTACGCGCCCCTGTGCTGAACGGACCCGAATGATAGTCTCTGACGAAAAACCTTTGCGCACAGCAGAACGCTCCCAAGCACATGTTTAATAAACACATATATTGCGTGTTTATTTATAACACTCTTATTAATGTGCAATTAGGGTTGGGGCGGGTTATCTCGTATTATTCAGGAGGTGTGGTGATCCTGCAACAGAGTGCCACCACAAGGCCGCACCTTCCCTGCTCTTAAGCGAGGCAGACCAGAGCGAGGAGACAACGCCCCTTGCCCCGGAAAGTTTCTGTTACAAAGACTGAAGATTATAGAGCCTGCGATAAAGGCCATCCGGCTTCTGCACCAGTTCCGCGTGGGGTGCGTCTTCCACTACCTGCCCGCGCTCGAACACGAGAATGCGGTCCAGATCCACCACCGTGGCCAGACGGTGCGCAATCACAATCACCGTGCGGCCTTCCATCAACCGCTGCATAGCGTCCTGCACCAGAGATTCAGATTCTGAATCAAGGCTGGCCGTGGCTTCATCCAGCACCAGAATGGGGTTATCGGCCAGAAAGGCGCGGGCAATGGCAACACGCTGGCGCTCACCGCCAGAGAGCTTCACACCCCGTTCCCCTACCAGCGTCTGATACCCATCAGGCAGGCGCGCAATAAAATCTGACGCATTGGCCAAACGGGCGGCTTCTTCAATTTCCGCCTGTGTGGCGTCCGGGCGACCATAAGCAATATTGTCCGCCAGACTGCGATGGAACAGGGTGGGTTCCTGCTGCACAATGGCAATTTGCGACCGCAGGCGAGACTGACTCACCGTGGCGATATCCACGCCATCAATCAGAATTTTCCCACCATTCAGCGGATAAAGCCGCTGCAACAGCTTGGTAAAGGTCGACTTCCCGGAACCGGACGGCCCGACCAGCCCTACGCGGCTACCGGGCGCAATCGTCAGGCTGAGATCTGTAAATATGGGCCGTGTCTGACCGGGATACTGGAAGGACACATGCTCGAACCGGATTTCCCCTTCCCGAATAGTAAAAGGCTGCACAACGGGCAAATCTTTCACGCCGGGCTCGGTCCGCCACAGCTCAATCAGTTCTTCCATTTCATTCACAGAGCGCTGCACCACAGACACCTGCTGGCCAATATCCCGCAGATAGCCCTGCACGAGAAACGTCATGGTCAGCACATAGGCCAGATCCCCCGGCCCCGCCTTGCCGTCCAGCCACAGCCAGACAGCCGCACCGGACAGGATAACGCGCATGGCCGTGACCATCAGGTTCTGAATGCTGGCGCTGTTGGTGCCGCGCGTCCATGTGTGGCAAGTCTGCTTTTTCCATTCAGACACAACCTGCATCAGCCGGGCTTCTTCCCGCTCCTCCGCGCCAAAGGCTTTCACCACGGCGTTGCAGGTGATGGAATCCGCCAAAGCGGCGCCCATCTTGCTGTCCCACTGGTTGGCCTGACGGGCCGAGGGCGCCACATAGCGCAGTGTGAGCAGACAGGAGCAGGTGATAAACACCGCCGACAGCACACCCAGCAGCACACCCATCAGCAGCCAGTGCCATGCCAGCACCAGTGTGGTGAGCACCAGCAGACAGGCTTCCGGGATGAGCATCAGCAGCAGTGTGTCATCCAGCATGTCCACAGCCCACATGCCGCGCGTCAGCCGCCGTACGGTGGAACCGGCGAAGGTATTGGCATGCCAGTCCGTGGAGAGGCGCTGCACATGCGCAAAGGCCTGCCCGACAATTTTCTGCATGACCTGCGTGCTTAGATGCGTAATACCCAGATACGCGGCACGCTTGCCCAGAACGTTGCCCACGCCACAGGCAGCCATGCCAGCCAGCATCCACAAAGCGTCGCGGATCAGGTTGGACTCAGCCGCAGGCTGCGCAACATCGGTCACCAGACGGCCGGCCAGAACTGGCATCAGCACATCCAGCAGGGTTGCAAACATGACCCCGGCGACTGTGACTATCAGCGGGCGGGGGAATTCTATCCACCGCTGCATGACAAACTTCAGAACATCGACAAACAGGTTTGGCCCCCGTACGGCACGACCCGTATCGGAAGAGGAGGTACTCATCAGAACAATCCGAAAAAAGGGAGAAAACAGCGAACCTCGGCTGAGGTCTGGTTCTGTGTCTGTATCGTGCGGCCTCGTATTTAGCAAACATTCCGGCACTGACCGCCGCTTTGTTCTGGCCAACCGGAGATAGACGCCAACGCCCCGCACGCGGTAGAGTTTGCACATGGCCAGACAGACACGCACCCCTGCCGAGGCAGAGGCTCACCTTCCCAAATCCTCCGCTGCCGGACGCAAGACAGCAAAGGCCGCAAAGCCTGTTGCCCCCACCGCCGCAGATAGCAAGGTCACAGCCCCGCGGGACATGACACGGCCAGAAATTGTGCAGTTTCTGACAGACCTTGAGCGCGCCTGGCCGGATGCGGAAACGGAACTGCATTACAGCACGCCGTTCACGCTGCTGATTGCGGTGGTGCTTTCCGCACAGGCGACGGACGCCTCCGTCAACCGCGTGACCCCGGCCCTGTTTGCCGCAGCTCCCAATCCGGCAGCCATGGTGGCGCGGGGGGAAGATGGCGTGGGTGAGTTGATCCGCACGATCGGCCTCTGGCGCAACAAGGCGAAAAATGTGGTGGAACTCTCTCGCCAGCTTTTGGAACGCCACAAAGGCGAGGTTCCCGGCACACGGGAAGAGCTGGAAGCGCTGGCCGGCGTGGGCCGCAAAACAGCCAATGTGGTGCTGAATGTCGCCTTCCATCAGCCGACCGTGCCGGTGGATACGCATGTTTTCCGGCTCGCCAACCGCACAGGACTAGGGCGCGGCAAGACAGTGGAAGCGGTGGAAGCCGCACTTGAGCGACGCATCCCCAAAGAGATGATCCGCGATTCCCACCACTGGATGATCCTGCAGGGCCGCTACGTGTGCAAAGCCCGCAAGCCGGAATGCTGGCGCTGTGCCGCCAGTGAGCCGTGCCTGTATCCTGTCAAAACAGACCGGCCCGTTATCAAGCCGCCGCGTCAGACACTGTGAGAGTGCCTTACTGCCCCGACGAGGTGTTCAGGAGCGCCTTATAACCAGCCCGCCAGTTCCTGCCGGGTGAGCTGTTCCAGCACGTCAATGGCTTCCACGCTGTCATTCAGGCAGGGGATCAGGGTGAATTCCTCCCCACCAGCCTTGATGAAGTCTTCACAGACCTCGTTGCCAATTTCATCCAGCGTTTCAATACAGTCGGTCATGAAGCCGGGCGTGATGACGGCAATGCGCTTCACGTCTTTTTCGGGCAGCCCTGCAATAAACGGCGCGGTGTAGGGCTCCAGCCATTTGGTGGGGCCAAAGCGGGACTGAAAGGTGAGCGGCAACATAGTCTCATCCATCCCCAACGCCTCACGCAGCGCTTTCACTGTGCGCTGGCAGTCCGCAAGGTAGGAATCGCCCTTGTCCACATACTCCTGAGGCAGACCGTGGAACGATGCCACCACCATTTGCGGCGGCGTATCCAGTGCGGCCATTGTCTTACGGACGGAACTGGCCAAAGCCTCGATATAAGTCGGATTGTCCGGGAACGCTGGCAGCGTGCGAATAGCGGGCTGATTACGCAGCGTCATCAGAAAACGGAAAAGCTGGTCATTCGCAGTCGCGGTGGTGGTCGCGCTGTATTGCGGATAGAGCGGCACGGCCAGAATACGGTCACACCCATGTTCCAGCAGCTCACGTACCCCAGCCTCAACGGACGGCGTGCCGTAGCGCATGGCCCAGGCGACCGGCACATTATCAGCCGCAAACCGGGCGTGCAGCCCCTCTGCCTGCCCGCGCGTGTAACCCCGCAGCGGGCTTTCATTGTTCTCTTTATCCCAGATGCGCTCGTAGGCTTTGCCGCTTTTGCCGGGGCGGACGGTCAGCACCACACCCTGCAGGATGGGCTGCCAGAGCACCGGAGAGCCTTCAATCACCCGTCGGTCAGAGAGGAATTCGGACAGATACCGCCGCACGGCCCGATACCCCGTATCATCCGGCGTGCCCAGATTGAGCAGCAGAATACCCGGACGACCTTCATGCCGCGCTTTGCCGTTGGGCTGTTTACGGGAGGGAATGTGGTGGAAGACCATGAAACCTCTTACAGAGCTTTAAGCCCCAGTTTTATGCATTTGAGCATGACGGAGGGTAATGAAAGCCCGGCCACACTACCAACCGGCGCCAGAAAACCCGACTGCACGGCCTGATTGGAAAAATGCTGCACCCGCGCAGCGTAAACTGTGACCTCAAGCGTAAAATGCGTAAACACATGCCGCACCACGCCACAAGCTTGCCAGGAGGCTTTGCAGGGCGCCTGTTCCAGAGCCCCGGCCTCTGACCAGGGCTCCGAACGCCACTCCGTGCCGGGAAGTTCCGTCATGGCTGCCAGTAGCCCGGTTTCCGGCCTCTTCCGCAACAAGACCTGCTTCGCTGCATCTACTGCCAGAAAATGCGCGCCATAACGCACCGGCCGCGCCACTTTAGGGGCCTTGCGTGGCAGAGTGGCAGCAATACCGGCTTTTTGCGCAGCACAGCTCTCCCGCCACGGGCACAGAGCACAGGCCGGAGAACGCGGCGAGCACAGGGACGCCCCCAGATCAAACAACGCCTGAGCAAAATCGGAAGGACGTGCCTGTGCCTGCCGGTCCGCATTCAGCCCTTCAGCCAGCTTCGCCAGTGTTTTGCGGGCGGCGGGTAGCGACTCTTCCACCGCAAACAGGCGGGCGGTAATGCGCTCCACATTGCCATCCACCGGCACCACCGGCACGCCAAACGCAATGGCCGCCACCGCCGCCGCTGTATAAGCCCCTACCCCCGGCAGAGCGCGCAGGCCGGCGACATCCTGCGGAAAGCCGCCCAGTGCCACGACCTGCTGTGCGCAGGCATGCAGGTTTCTGGCGCGGGAATAATAGCCCAGCCCGGCCCATGCGGAGAGCACAGCATCCCGGTCCGCCGCCGCCAGATCCTGCACGGTAGGGAATTTTTCCAGAAAACGATGGTAATACGGACCAACAGCCTTGACCGTTGTCTGCTGAAGCATGATCTCGCTCAGCCAGACATGGTATGGGTCAGCATGCTGATCGACTTCGGCGCGCCATGGCAGAGTGCGGCGATGTCTGTCATACCAGTCGAGCAGGGATCGGGCGGATGGCTTTTTCACGGAGAGTGTTATGACGAAGGAGAGTCCCTCCGGCAAGACAACAGGGCGCAAAACTGCCACCACCAAAAAAGCGCAAACACCGCCCGCACCGCCACGCCGGGCCATGACGGCCCGCAGTCTCGCCGCATTGCTGCCCAATGTTACGGCCCCGGCCTTCAAGAAACGCTCCCCGGCAGGCGTGCAGCTCTTTACAGACTGGGCTGATATTGTGGGTCCGGCTCATGCTGCCGTCACAACACCCCGCAAATTATCTGCCGGCACTCTGAGCATTGCGTGTGCCGGGCCGGTCGCCATGGAGCTCCAGCATCTGAGCGATGCCCTGATTGCGCGCATCAATACATGGTGCGGGCAGGCTTTGGTGGCGCGTCTGCGTTTTGTGCAGGACCCAGCCGCCGGGCAACGCATAACCGCACGCCGCACGCCCAAGGCCGCCATGCGCCCGTGCCATCTGCCGGAGATGGAAGACAGCCCGTTAAAGGAGGCGCTGGAATCTCTGGGCGCGCATATCGTGCAGAAAAAAGCGGGGCGTTAACGAACAATCCTTACAGGTTGGCAATTACTTTCAATCCAACCAGTGCGGCATCTGGTCTGCGAGAGGTTTCGCCCGGACGAATCATATACTGAAATTCAGGCTGAACCAGCACACCGGGAACGACGTCGATTGCGTAATAGGCTTCAATAACGTGAGAGTCCGTCTGCGGTGCCAGAACCTGAGCGCCCAGAGAAAGACCGGCATCCTGCGCATACATCTGCCCCAGTTCTTTCCGATGACTGACATGATACCAGGAATATAAAATTCCCAGCCTGTCAGTCAGGCGACCCGGAATGACACCATTAAAGGACAGGCCTCCATAGGCTTCATCAGAGATGGAGGAAACACGCGGCGTGTTATGAATATACCCCGCCATGAGGTAACCACCAGCCATCTGGTTACGGCCCCCTTTACGGTAAATCATCTGGTCCCCCTCAAACCAGAACATATCCATTGGCGCACTGTGCAGGCGGCCCGCAGCGACAACCTTGTTGGCCGGAGATGTTCCCATAACATCCGGGTAGCGCGACGTATCATGTGCATAACCAAAAACATAATGCCCTGGCAGGCGGTTTCGCGTTAGGAAGGGTTGCCATGTAAACTCTATTGGCAACATCAGGCCTGTGGTGTTTTCACTCCCCCATGCCCACCCGCTGGGGTTATTGGCAAGCGGGCTGACCTGATAAGCACCCAGCTGCACCATGGTATCGCGCGTGGGACGAAAGCGCACACGGCTACCCCATGTCGCTTTTGGGTAAACGGCAAATCCCGGATCGACTTTCAGAGCTACGGGTGCCGAGCATGTCACCATAAAAGAGCAGATAAGAGGGGATGTTGCAAAAACATGCGTCAGAGACATGCGGCCAAACGTGATATCCATACGGTTCTGGAGAAACTTCTTTTCCGCATAAAAATCGACCAGATGGGCCACGACGTGCCCGGAAAGTCCGTAAACTTCCATAAGGTTTACATAATAATCCCCAACCCGGTCATGCGACACTTCTCGCCCCGCACGGTTCATGAGCAGGGTATGGATAGACCACCCGTTCAAGCCCGCCAGTTTCCCCAGATCAAAGTTCATTTGCAGGGTCAGCTCATGCACATAATCCATGCCACGCTGCATGCCACCATGGATATTGGCCATAGCTTCCCCTTTATACGTAAAAGAGAAAACAAAGCCTTTTTTCTGAAGTCTTTCACGGAATGGCATGATTTGCGGAACCAGATGACCGCTCCCTGCGGTGGGGACATAATACGGGTCATCCATATCCGTGCGGCGCTGGGCATCCACTTCTGAAGGAAGCAGCCAGGATGGCCCTTCTTTGCCCGTCAGATCATCCAGCTCCAGTTTATGAAAGGTCCTGGCACTTTGATATTCATCCACACTGGGAACATCCATCGTCGCCAGCCCGGGCCAGGGGGCAACCGGCACACCACTTGCCGGAAGCGGAGAGTTCTTAGGCCGCACAAGCACACGGGCGTCCGGCTGAGACGGATCATCCTGGGATGGTGTTCCGGAAAGAACATCAACATAAACGGTTTTTTTGGTCGGAGACGATAAGACGCTGGCGTCTTCAGCGTGCGCGACACCGGAAGAGAGAGTGATTAGCAGGCTTCCTGCAAGCGTTACTCCCCGTAAAGCAGAAAACGGTTTGAATACAGGAAACCTGTTGCAGCGTTTGCGATACATCATCTGACCATGGATAAGTTTTAGCACTCTGGCCAGAAAGTTCCCGGTTAAAGCGTGGAAAGCTGGAGAGGTCACCCAACATTTTTTAAAACGGGCCCTGACACATCAGGGCCCGCCTTCCGCCAAGAATGCCGACTCTCACCAGAAAGGCGGCAAAATGCGATAGCATGTTTTTTCTGAAATGATTTGGGAAAACAACAGTATATAAAACACAAAAACGTTATGTTCAATAAATATAGAATCTAACTATTAAGTAATTTATATGGAGTTTTGGTTTTTTATTTATATATAATTATGCGCACGCATTCAAAAAGATCCGACAGAATATCGGTTCATATCAAAATGGAAATAGAAAACGTAAGATATTATAAACAAGAATACCGTACTGTTATTTCCAAATCTTCCTTAGAGAGCAAAAGAGACGCATCAAGAATGACCTGAGAGACACCCTTGAAAACATCGCGCTTGACTGTTGCTGTGCATGAACCCTTTAAGGCGCTGAAATTCATCCAATGTCCAATATATGAAAGAGGGATTTTCCATATTTTTTCCATATGGATATAACGTGCACATAGCGTTCGACTCTATTGAATTTCTCATACAAATTATAATTTTATCAATGACTTATCTTGTTTTCTACTGAACCAGAAATGCTATCTATCTGGAAAGAGCATAACGAAAAGGAGCGAGGCTTCTCACCGGAACGTTACCCCCGAAAGAGGGCGGAAATGCCTCCTGTCCACCACTAAGAAGAATGGGCAGAAAAGAACCTGCCATTTCACAAAAAAGCTACTCTCAAGGCGAACGACCTTGTGCTAGGAAAAATTTTATAAAAATTCACCGTTTTTCGGTGGGTTTTCCCCAAATCCCTTCTTGACAGAATCAGACATATTGGACACAGAGCATTTTCCGCTCCTCTGGAAACAATGATGAAGGATTTTTTCCACAGCCCATGGTGCACAGGGAAAAGCTCTTATCATAAGCCAGTGTATCTGGATTTAGTCGTAACCTCGGCCCGGCACCCTGCTGTCAGGACGATTTCAATACTGGAGTGACAGCATGGGTGACGGTCAACCCGCAGATCACCATTCTCCGCTAGGTGGCATTTATCGTGCCATCTTTTCTGTCATCAGCCTTGCTGCTGGTCTGGCGCTTGCTTACGGTGGCATAAAGCTTCTGATGCTCGGCGGCTCAGCGTATTACCTCCTGGCGGGCCTTGCCTATTGTGCCCTGGCCGTTCTGGTTTTTCTGAAACATCCTTATACTCTGGCTGTGTCGGCCGTTGTTTTTGCCGCCACCTTTGTATGGGCGCTGTGTGACACGCCGGAAATTGGCTACTGGGCCCTTTTGCCTCGGCTGGTTGTGCCTGCCATCCTCTTCACTCTCACTCTGTGGGCCGTCGCTACCTTCCCGGCCACGCCTTCTCCCATCCGGCGGGGAAGCGTTTTTGGTGGTCTTGGAATTGTCGGCTGTTTGCTGGTGACACTGGTAGAAGCCTTCTTCCCGCACGGGCGGATCAGCAACCCGAACGCAGCATCAGCCAATCCGCAGGTGGCGCAGGCAGGCAAGCCCGACGCGCCGGATGATTGGGAATTCTTTGGGCGGAATGCTCAGGGTACGCGTTACGCACCCTACACCCAGATCACGCCAGACAACGTCAGCAAGCTGAAAGTTGCGTGGGTTTATCATACGGGCAGAAGAACGCATGGTCCCGGTGCAGGGGTTGATGAAAACACCCCCCAGCAGATTGGCAACGTGCTGTATTCCTGCACGCCGGAAAACCTGATTACGGCTCTGGAAGCCGACACCGGGAAAGAGCTGTGGAAGTTTGATCCCAAGGCACACTCTGCTGAACATGTCACATGCCGTGGCGTTGGCTATTACGATGCTACAAAAGACGCCAGCCTGACCGCTGAGGAAAAAGCAGCGGATGATGCGGCCCCCATGTGCCACCAGCGTATTCTGGTCTCAACCGTGGATGCCCGCTTTATTGCGCTGGATGCCCACACCGGTGCGGAATGTTCCGGCTTTGGTGAAAACGGCGTTGTAGACCTAAAGAAACAGATGGGTCCGACTGCAGCGGGCAAACGCTACCACCCCACCTCCACCCCGGTTGTTATGGGCCACGTTGCCGTTATCGGCGGCTGGGTGCGTGACATTGTTCACGGAGAACCCTCCGGCGTTGTGCGGGCTTATGACGTGCGGACCGGCGCTCTGGCCTGGGCCTGGGATGTTGGTGACCCGGACAACACGGGCGCGCCTGCGGACGATCAGACCTACACGCTGGAAACCCCTAACGTATGGACCATCCCGACCTACGATAAAGAGCTGAATCTCGTCTATCTGCCCACCGGCAATGGACCGCCGGATTACTGGGGCGGAGACCGGACGGTCGCCAAAGAAAAATTCGGCGCTGCTGTTGTCGCCGTGGATGCTTCTACCGGCAAAACAAAATGGGTTTTCCAGACAGTTCACCATGACGTCTGGGATTATGACCTACCCTCGCAGCCTGTTCTGTATGATGTGACCAACGCGCAGGGTGAAAAAATCCCGGCACTGATCCAGACCACAAAGACCGGACATATCTTTGTTCTTGACCGCCGCACCGGCACGCCGGTGACGGAAGTTCAGGAACGTCGCGTTGCAACCTCTCCTTCAGCGCAGGGCGAACATCTGTCTCCCACCCAGCCGTTCTCTGTGGGCATGCCCACCATCGGGGCTGATCCGCTGACGGAAAGCTCCATGTGGGGTGTCAGCACGTTTGACCAGCTTTATTGCCGCATCATGTTCAAAGATTCGGTGTATGAAGGCCCGTTCACGCCGCCGGGTGAAAAACCCTATATCGAATGGCCCAGCCTGCTGGGTGGCATGAACTGGGGCGGCATCTCCATTGATGAAGCACGCGGCGTCATGTTTGTGAATGACATGCGGATGCCCCTGCGCATGTCTCTGGTGAACCTTGAGGAAGCCAAAAAATATAAAGCCTCAACAGACGAAGTGCCGGGCTTCATGGGCACCATGCGCCCGCAGGTGGCTGGGTCCTATGCTGGTGTGCGCATTGATATTCTGCAGTCTCCGCTGCAGGTACCCTGCAACACGCCGCCCTTCGGCACCATGAGCGCCATTGATCTGCATACCAAAAAGCTGCTGTGGCAGGTGCCCATGGGCACAACGCAGGATCTGGGTCCGATGGGAATCAAAACCCATCTGCCGGTGCCCATGGGGATGCCAACTCTGGGTGGCCCCACTTCCACCGCGTCCGGGCTGGTCTTCTTTGCTGGCACACAGGATTACTATCTACGTGCGCTGGATTCCGGCACGGGTAAGGAAGTGTGGCGTGAGCGTCTGCCGGTTGGCGCTGTGGCAGCCCCCCTCATTTTCCGCTCCCCCAAAACGGGCAAGGAATATGTGGTGATCTCTGCCGGCGGCATGAGCCACTCTCCAGATGTGGGTGACTATATTATTGCCTACACGCTGCCGGATGATGGTGCGGCCAAATAAGCGGCCAAAAACTCACTGACCGGAACACAGGAAAATCCCCACTTTATGTGGGGATTTTTTTTGCCCGACCTCCCGGAGTCAAAGCGCGATGATATGCCTGCTCAAGGTTGTGATTGCATCCGGCTTTCAGGAAAGGCACCATGCGCGCATGGTTCGGACTTTTCTTCTCCCCGGAACAGCACAAAAGAGAAAACGCACGCTTTGCTCGCTGTTTCTTGGTGGGCTGGCAGCACTCTCTGCCTGTGCCGGGCCAACACGCTCAACATACCGTGCCCCCGGTGCGGCGCTCAACCCGTGGGGACCCTATATTCAGGAAGCCTCCACACGGTTTTCCATCCCGCAGTCATGGATTCGCGCCATCATGCAACAGGAGTCCGGCGGCCACCAATACATGCATGGCCGGCCCATCCGCTCCATCCATGGGGCAGTCGGCCTGATGCAGATCAAGCCCGATACCTACAGAGAACTGGCCAAACGCTACCATCTGGGATCGGACCCTTACAACCCGCATGACAACATCATGGCGGGTAGTGGGTACATCCGCGAACTATATGATCGCTTTGGCTCTCCGGGCTTTGTGGCCGCTTACAACTGCGGCCCGCAGTGTGAAGAAAACCACCGGAGCCGCGGCACAAGCCTGCCCTCCTACGCGCGGACCTATCTGGCCGCTGTGAGCCCGCATCTGAATGACCCGGTTCCGGCCATCGCCACCACGACCGAGATGGCGTATGCCACAGCCCCCAGTGCGACCATACCTCAGCAGGTCGCCGTTCCCGCCAGCCCTCCGGCTTATCGCGTCGTTGCCGCCTCCGCTCCGGCCACGGTGGCGGTTGCCAGCACACCCGCCGCAAGCACGGTCGGAACTGCTACGGCTCCGCCACTGCCTGCTGATGACCTTGCGCCCCCGGCCCCCTACACCTCAGACGGAGATATTGCTGTCTCTTCCGCCGCGGGCACTGAGGCCGCTGGACAGGCTCTCACAACGCCTGTAATTACACCGGCATCTTATACGACCCCGACAGCTGCCACGGTCTGGCAACAGGATACAGGGGGCAATGCCATGATCCAGATTGGCGCATTCTCCACGCAGGAACGTGCTCTTCAGGCGGCAGCTCTGGCCAGACAGTCTTCCGGTGGGCTGGCAAGTGCGGTCAACCGGATTGAGCTGATCCCCACCACCAATGGGCGCCAGATCTGGCGGACACGGCTGGCGGGCCTGTCCGCCACACAAACCGGGCCGATCTGCTCCCAGCTTCGGCAGCAGGGGCTATCCTGTATTCTGGTTGTTAATCAGTAAATTTTCTCTATTTCGCGTTAAGATTTTTATTATAGGGCCATACTCCCTATAAATGCCGCCTTAACAAGACCTTAATCTTATTCAGATTACATGGGACAATTCTTTGGATAATACGGTTATAGAGAACGGACACCGACCTCATGCCTACTGTAGACAGACCCGAGTTTCACAAGACTGAAACTGCCATCCTGCGTGTGCGCCTTCTGGGCCATATGGATGTAACCACTCTTGCTGATGACTCGCTGTTACCCAATGGCACCAAGACCAAAGGGTTGCTGGCCATCCTCGCGTTGTCTGACAGACGGCCCGTGTCCCGTAGCCGGCTGGCGGAATTGCTGTGGAGCCAACGCTCTACAGTGCAGGCCCGCGCCTCCCTCCGGCAGGAAATCCATCGTTTGCAGGATGCGCTCAGCTCGCTGGGCGAGGCCGTTCTGGATGTACAGCGCCAGTCTCTCGCCCTCCAGCCCGACCTGACCACTGTAGACGCCGAGCGGTTTTTGACGTGCACGCCAAGCACTGTGCTAAGTCTGCCCGATAATCCGCCGCCGCTAATGGAAGATCTGTCCGCTGTAGACCCGGCCTTTACCGTCTGGCTGACGCAGCAGCGCACCCGCCTGCGGCAGCACGTCCTGCATCAGCTGGAAGCGCTTCTGGTCACCACACCAGAGCCCGCGACAGCACGAGAGGCCGCCCGTCGTGTGCTGCTGATGGAACCGCTACATGAAGCTGCATGGCGGACGCGTATTCTCTCGGAAACGCTGTGCGGACAACAGGGCGCAGCCCTGCTGAATGCGAAAGCCTGCATTCGCACCTTTCAGGAAGCTGTTAGCGCGCCTCCGGGTGAGGAAACCATGCGGCTGATTTCTGAAGTCCGCAGCACACATTATAAAGCCGTGCCCCCGCTCAACGCTCAGGAAGACAGGCGGCTCCCCCACTGGGCAGACACCAGCCCGGCGGAACGGGAAACCACTGCTCCTGCCGAACAGCCTGTCTATGGCAGCAAGCATATCAGTACGCTGGTTTTCTTATCCTGCCCGGACAACATTACGGACCCCGCCGTCGTCCGCCTTACAGAAGCCTTCCGTGACGAACTCTGCCTGTCCATAGCCCAGCATGACATTATCGACGTGGTCATGCTGCCACAGCGCTTCCCCTCTCCCACGCCTGAGGACCTGGATATTTTCCAGCAGAAGGGCACGGATTTTATTCTCAGCATTACGCTGACCTCTCAGGAGGATGGCACGCCCCATCTCACCCTGCAGACGCTGAGCACTCACCTGAACGGCGTCATTGTCTGGGGATACCGGCTCAGCTTTACACAGGAGACACTTAACCGCCTTTCCAACCGGGTGTCCTCCGTCGTGGTCTGGACCCTGCTGCTGACGGAAGCGCGCCGGCTGGGTAGCAAACCGGTGGCTGAACTGGCCCCCGTCGGCATGGCCCTGCGGGCCTTCAACCTCAGCCTGCGGGGGGACCCAGGCCTCCGCACGACCATTGAGGATCTGCTGCGGCAGGCAGCAGCGCGCGCGCCGGAAGAAACCTTCATCCTGTTTGTACACGCCAATTATCTGCTTCTGCGCGCCCTTGAGCAGTGGGATACCCCCATCGCCAGCCTGATGGCCCCGATTATGGACCTGATGCGCAAGAATCTGGCCATTGCGCCGAGCAGTCTCACGGCACGTTATCTGCTGGCCGTTAGTCTGGTGTACCTGCAACGACGGGACGAAGCCGTCGCCCTGCTCCAGCAGATGGAAGCAGAATTGAGGGACCCGCGAAACAGTCTGCTCATCCTGCTGGAAGGGCTTTGCCTCCTGGCAGATGGAGATGCGAAGGCCGCGGCCCCGATCTACATGAACTTTTTCAACATGGTGCCCTTCATGCCGCTGACCACCGCAGCGGACCACAATCTGATCATCTCCTGTTTTCTGTCGGGCCAGCATGAGGTGGCACTCGAAAAAGCGCGAAACATGCTGATCACCAGCCCGAATCGTACCGCCATTCTGCTCCCGGCGCTGGCCGCGGCCTCAGCACTGGGCCAGTATAAACAGGCGAATGAGTATGCCGAGCGCCTTAGCCTGCTCCAGCCGGATCTGACAGCCTCCCGCATTGAAGCCCGTTACGCTTATCTCCCGCCGGATCTGATGAAACTGCTGACGGATGCTCTGAAAAAGGGAGGCTTTCTACAGGACGACGCAGCCCCCCTGCGCCCCTTGTCCGCAGAGAGCGTAAGCAGACGCTTGGCGGGATTGCCCCGACAGGATATGAAGAGAACCAAGACCCATTCGACCATGAACCGGACCTGACCCTGCGCATCAGGCAGGCCGGGGAACATCGGCGCCCCACCGCCGAAGGAGCCGTATCGACATTATGCCACGTCGTCCCATGCCCTGCCCTTCCGCTTCCGGTTCTGCCTCCAGCGGCTCACGGCCTGCTTTCTGGCTGGCTGGCGTTGCCCTTTCCGGCCTTCTGCTGCTGCCGGCCTGCTCCAGCGGCCCGCGCACCAGTAGTGATCTGACCGCCCCGCGCAACCATCTTCTGCATGAAGACCGGGGCGCATCTGGCGGTGAGGATGTGCTGAAAGGCGGCGTGAACGCCTATCTGTGGCGCGCCACGCTGGATACGCTCTCCTTCATGCCCGTCGCCACGGCGGATGCGGAAGGCGGCATTATCCTGACGGACTGGTACACCCCGCCCGCAGCCCACGGCGAACGCTTTAAAATGACGGCGTTCATCCTCGACCGCCGCCTGCGTTCCGATGCGCTGCGTCTTACGGTATTCCGTCAGGTCCAGCAGGGCACGGAATGGGTGGATACGCCGCCTGCCGCCAATACGGCGTCTGATATTGCGGCCCGCATTCTCTCCCGCGCACGCAAGCTGCGCGCCGACAACGGCAACCGGGACGACTAACGTCCCGGCTCTTCGCTGTTCCCGGCCCCTTTGCGGGCCGGTTTTTTCCTGATTTAAAAATTCACCCGCGCGAGTTCCATGACACAGCCTGCCAACACGTCCACTGCCCCGGCGCAGCCCTCCACAGGGGCGTCCTTCGATTTTCAGAGCGTTGAGCCCCGGTGGCAGAAGGCGTGGGATGAGGCCGGTGTATTCACCGTGCCGGACATCCCCCCGGCGGATAAGCCCAAATACTACGTGCTGGAAATGTTCCCCTACCCCTCCGGCCAGCTTCATATGGGCCATGTGCGCAACTATGCACTGGGGGATGTGGTTGCCCGTTACAAACGCGCCCGCGGCTATGCCGTGCTGCATCCCATGGGCTGGGATGCGTTTGGCCTGCCGGCGGAAAACGCGGCGCGGGAACGCGGCGTGCACCCGCAGGACTGGACACTCAAAAATATTGCCGCCATGCGCGCCACCCTCCAGCGCCTTGGCTTCTCCCTGAACTGGGACCGCGAAATTGCCACCTGCCTGCCGGACTATTACGGCAAGCAGCAGAAGCTGTTTCTGGACTTCCTGCAGGCTGGTCTGGTGGAACGCCGGGAAAGCTGGGTGAACTGGGACCCGATTGACCAGACCGTTCTGGCCAACGAGCAGGTGGTGGACGGTCGCGGCTGGCGCTCTGGCGCGCTCATCGAGAAGAAGAAGCTCTCCCAGTGGTTCCTCAAAATCACCGATTTTGCAGAAGACCTGCTGGACGGCCTGAAAACGCTGGACCGCTGGCCGGACCGCGTCCGCGTCATGCAGGAACGCTGGATTGGCCGCTCGGAAGGTGCGCATATCACCTTCTCTCTGCATCAGCCGCCGCAGGGGCTGGATAGCAACCTGAACGCGGTTGAGGTCTTTACCACCCGCCCGGATACGCTGTTCGGCATGTCCTTTCTGGCGATCGCACCCGACCATCCGCTGGCCGCTTATATTGCCCAGAGCAATAAAGAGGCTGCGGAGTTCATTGCGGAATGTCGCCGCCTCGGCACCTCTGTCGAAGCTGTGGAAACAGCTGAAAAGCGCGGTTTTGATACTGGTCTGCGCGTCAACCATCCGTTCATGGACAAGAGCTTTCCGATCTGGATCGCCAATTTCGTGCTGATGGATTACGGTACCGGTGCCCTGTTCGGCTGCCCCTCCGGGGACCAGCGCGATCTGGACTTCGCGCATAAATACGACCTGCCGGTTACCCCGGTTGTCCTGCCGCAGGGCAAAGATCAGGCTGATTTTGCCATCACCAAAAATGCCTTTACCGGCGATGGCACGATGATCAATTCCGGTTTTCTGGATGGTCTGACCACCGAGGAAGCCCGCAAGGAAGCCATCACCCGGCTGGAAGAGCTGGGCGTGGGCAAAGGCGTGGTCAACTGGCGTCTGCGGGACTGGGGTGTGTCCCGCCAGCGGTATTGGGGCTGCCCCATCCCCGTGATCCATTGTGACCATTGCGGCCCCGTGGCCGTGCCGGACGCGCAGCTGCCGGTCAAACTGCCGGAAGACGTCACGTTCGACAAACCGGGCAACCCGCTGGACCACCACCCCACATGGAAACATGTAGACTGCCCCAAGTGCGGCAAACCTGCGGTGCGTGAGACCGACACGTTTGACACGTTTGTTGACAGTTCATGGTATTTTGCCCGCTTCACGGCTCCCCATGCCGACACCCCGACCGTGCGCGCTGCTGCCGATGGCTGGCTGGCGGTGGACCAGTATATTGGCGGGATTGAGCACGCCATTTTGCATCTGCTCTATGCGCGCTTCTTTACGCGCGCCATGCGCAAAACCGGGCATCTGGATCTGAGCGAACCATTTGCCGGACTGTTCACACAGGGCATGGTCAGCCACGAAAGCTACAAGGATGCCGCCGGAAACTGGCTGTATCCGGAAGAAGTGGACCTCCGCCCGGACGGTGCCGTCAAACGCGACACCGGGGAAGCCGTCACCGTTGGCCGCGTGGAAAAAATGTCCAAGTCCAAGCGGAACACGGTCTCACCCGAGGCCATCATTGAACGCTTTGGCTCGGATACTGCCCGCTGGTTCGTGCTGTCTGACAGCCCGCCGGAACGCGATATGGAATGGACGGAAGCCGGTGTTTCCGGTGCCGCCCGCTTTGCACAGCGCCTGTTCCGTCTTGTCCGCACGGTGGCAGAAACCGTACCGGCTCAGAACGCCTGCCCGGCAGAGATCGCCCCGCAGGCAGACGCCCTGCGCCGCGCCACCCACCGCACCATTGCGGCGGTGACGGAAGCCCTGGAAACCTTCACCATTAACGTGGCCGTAGCCCGCATCCATGAGCTGACCTCCGCTCTGGCGGATGCGGAAAAAACCCCCGACCTGCCCGGCATGGCCTTTGCACGGCGTGAAACCGCCCGGGCACTCTGTCAGCTCTGCGCCCCCATGATGCCGCATCTGGCGGAAGAAATGTTTGCGCAGCTGGAGCCGGGTAAGACCATGGTGGTGGAACTGCCCTGGCCGGAAGCCGACCCCAGCCTGCTGGCCGCAACACAGGTCACGCTGGCGGTGCAGATTATGGGTAAGCTGCGCGGTAAGATTGATGCGGCACCGGATGAAGACAGTGCGACCGTGATTGCCCGTGCAGAGGCCGAACCCAATGTGGCGCGGCTGCTGGAAGGCAAGCGGATTGTCAAACGCATTCACGTGCCCAACCGTATCGTCAACTTTGTAACGGCAGGCTGATGTCCAGACCCCGCTTCACGCAAACTCTTTTGAATGGCTCTCTGGCAGTTCTGCTGCTGGGGGCTCCTCTTGCGCTGGGCGGGTGTGGCTTTCAGCCGCTTTACGGTGAGCGCGAAGATGCACCGCAGATCAATGCGGAGCTCAAGCGCGTTTATGTTGCCAACATCCCTGAACGGATGGGCCAGCAAGTGCGCCTTGCGCTGCAACAGAACATGGCCGGTGACGGACCGGAAGACCCGGATGGTTACAAACTGGTTGTCCAGCCTTCCATCAGTTCAGAATCTATTGATACCCATTCGGACAATACCTCCGGGCGTATACGGATGAATGGCCATGCGCACTGGGCTCTGTACACGGTCGAACAGTATCCCAAATTTCTGGCGCAGGGGGATGCCACAGCGCTTGATGGCTATACCTCCACATACGAACAATATTTTGCCCAGACTCTGAACAACGAGACGGCTACTGGCCGCGTGGCAAAAACGCTGGCGGATCAGGTCACTCAGCAGGTGGCAACATGGTTCCGCACGCAGGCCGCACCGGCACAGACGCGCTCGCAGGGCCCCAAAGCCTTCTACCCCATGCCCAATGCCATCCCGAATTCTGAAAAGGATGCGCCCATGGAGCAGGAACGGGATGACGCCATTCCGGATATGGCCACGGGCCGTGGTTCCCCCAGCCAGACCGGTGGCCTGTAACGGCCAGGGGCGGGACACAGCCTTATGAAGATTGATGCCCGCAATCTGCCGCGCGTAACCCGAGACCCCGGCGCGTGGCGGGTCATCCTGCTGCATGGCGAGGATACCGGGCTGATCCGTGAGCGGGCGCAGGATGCCGTCAAACAAATTGCCGGATCAGTGGATGATCCGTTCCGCGTGGCCGTGCTGGACAAGGAAACGCACGACCGACTGGAAGAAGAAGCCACGGCCTTTTCCCTGATGGGTGGGCGCCGCGCCGTACGCGTGCGTGATGCCGGAGACGGCCTGCTCAAAGCTGTGACCCATGTGCTGGAGCAAAACACCGATACGCTGGTGGTGCTGGAAGCCCCGGGCCTGCCCTCGCGTTCCAAACTCCGCGCCCTGCTGGAAAAACGTCCGGACTGCGCCAGCGTTGGCTGCTACCCGGAAGAAGGCCGCACGCTGGAAGCCACCATTACCCAGATGCTGGCCAGCCACTCTGTGCGCATTGATCAGGATGCTCTGCACTGGCTGACAGGCCGGCTCGGAGCCGACCGGGGCGCTGCCCGCAGCGAAGTTGAAAAGCTGGCCCTTTATGCGGGCGATACCGGCACGCTCTCGCTGGATGATGTGCATGTCTGCATTGGGGATGCTGGTAGCGTCTCCGTGGAAGATGCCGCCTTTGCCGCAACGGAAGGCCGCCGCACGGAAGCGGATCTGGCCATTGAACGCGCACTCGCCGAGGGCATCAGTCCGATTGCCATTGCCCGCACCTTTCTCTCCCATCTGCACCGCCTGCGACGTGTGCGCGCCGCCATGGCGGATGGTGCCAGCCGGAGTGACGCCATCAAGGGATTGCGTCCGCCAGTCTTTTTCAAACGCGCCAACGGCTTTAACCGGGCCGTGGAGCTCTGGCCGCTGCCCGCCCTGACCAAGGCCGTGCAGGAAACGCAGGCGCTGGAACTCTCCTGCAAACAGACCGGCGCGCCAGATGCTCTGCTTTGCAAACGCTTTGTGGCAGGGCTGGCGGCACGGGCCGTTCTGGCATCCCGCCGCTAAGCCGCCTTCCCCTTGCTCCTGCTGGGGGCTTTCAGTATAGACAGTGGGGTGTGTCCGCGTAGCTCAGCAGGATAGAGCACAGGATTCCTAAGGTAATTGGGCGCCATGACGGGAAACCCCATGGTGTATCCGCTCAAATTCGGGGAACGCTCTGGCAAGCTTTTGCCGTGCCGATCCCGAGCCAAGCCGCGCTCTGGCAACAGGGCCGGAAGGTGTAGAGACTGGACGGGCGGTGCCTACGGGCCGGAAACGGCTTAAGGCAAAGGGACAGTCCAGACCACGAACACCCGCCCCTTTTAAAGGGAGCAAAACCGGGTGGCGGTGAAAGCCGAAGTGGGATGAATCCTGGGGCCATGGGTTCGAATCCCGTCGCGGACACCAACAGCCTGTTTTCCGGGTATAACCTTTGAAATTGCCAGATTTACTGAATCGTAAATCTAACACAGACTTAGTGTTCCGCAGACGCCTCGCGTGGTGGCTGCTCCTCGGTCTTGACCTGATCCATATCCTTAATAGACTGATCGGCCTCATCCGTCAGACGCTGTATTTCTTCTTTACTCTCACCAGAAGAGGCTAGTCTTTCTCGGTAGTCATAGAATTTCTTAATCAGGTCATCTTTGACAAACCAGATGGCATTAAAAAGAAGCTTTTCTGGCAGAAAAAGCCGAATGGATGAGGGCACCAGTTTCAGCACCCAGCGGTAAACGGCTTCCATTTTCTCGCGGTCATTCAGAACTTCGCTGGCTGCCGCTACGGCGACCATCAGAACCGCTTTATCAAGATAAGGCTTATACTTTTTCAGGAAGGCTTTGGAAGAGGCTGCCCTGGGCTTATATTTGTCCATCACAGTCTGGCGGACTGCCCCCACCTTCTGCCCAACAGCTTTTACGCGGGTTTTTAGTTTTCCTAATCGGGTCGGCTTATCCTCTTCCAGCAGAAGAGGGGCATCATAAGTCAGAAGACGCTCTGGCGTTCTACTTGTCTTTTCAGAATTTTTATCTGGCACAATAGATCAACCCTACGCATCATTTCTCAAAAAACAGAAAAACTTTTTGGTAATACTGATATCTGGCTGACACTAGCAGCCAAATAGCTCTGGTTCAAACCACCCCACGAAAGCTGGCCTCTTGCAAAACCAGCAAGATCTTTTTCCAAATTATAACATCTTTTTTAATACACTCTCTGCTCACAAACCATAAACTCCAGCAAAACCGGGTATCGCGGTGATATCCGAAAATACCAGACCACAAAAAAAACCTGTGAGATCAGAACTGATAGAGCTTTATATCAATTTATTAACTTTTTTCAATATTGTTTCACTTTCCATCTGTTCTCATATAATAAAGCGAATAACTAAAAAGAAAGGCAGGATCAACGCATGCCGAAAATCTTAGCGCTTGTTGCTGATGTGCTTATATTTGTTCTGGTGCCATGGGGATTCTGGCGCCTGATTAACAAAGCTATTCCTATTGCCGTCATCCCGATTCTTGTTGGTATTCTTTTCGCTGTTACCCATGCGCCTGTGCAGGAACTCGGTATTCCGTCCTTTTACGGGAATTCCATCGGCTGGGTGGCGGTGCTTATTCTCGCCTTCACTGCCGGGCTGGAAATGTGGCAGACGCCAGAAAAAGATCAGAATGACCCTCTGCCCTCTCCGTCTCTCGGCCGCTTGCTGGCCGGGGCATTGGTCGCGCTGGCCGGACCTTTCGTGATTGGCTCCGTGCTGGTCTATTATTTCTTCCTGCCCCTACGTGGCTGGACGCCCCCGCACACAACCCCGCTGATCGGGGCCATGTCAGTCGGGCTGTGCATGGCGGTCAGCGCCCTGCCGGTGCTGATTGGTGTGGTGCGTGAGCTTTCCCCTGCCCATCGGCCCATCGGCCATCTGGCCCTCAAACTGGCTGTGGTGGATGATGCCGCCTTATGGGTCGGGCTCGCTGCCCTGCAATTTGCCGCCCGAGGGTCCGCCAGTCTGAAAGGCTGGACCGGGCTGGAATTCGTGGCCATCGCGCTGCTGGTTGGGCTGGCGCTGGCCGGAAGCTGGGCCACCCGCAATTTAAAGCATCCGCCGCTGTGGGTCATCTGGCTGGCGGTGCCGGTTTATCTGGCCGCAGGCTCCTGGGCCAGTATGCAGCTTGGCCTGCATGAGCTGATCGGGGCGTATTTTGCCGGAGCCATCATGCCTCCCAGCTGGGTTCGCCGCCTGCCGGTGGAAGAAGTCGGTACGTTCTCGCTAATCTGGCTTGCCCCCATGTTCTTCGGCCATAGCGGACTGCATATCAATGGCGACGCCCTGACCTGGCCGTCCGTCATTGCCTCACTGATGCTGGTGGTGCTTTCGGTCGTCACCAAAATTGGTGCGGTCTCTCTGTTCCCTCCTGCTGCCGGGCTTAATGGCAGGCAGCGGCTGAGCATTGGCGCGCTTTTGCAATGCAAAGGCCTGATGGAAATTGTCGCAGCCACCATTCTGCACGAACAGGGCATGATCTCAGAATTCGCCTTTGCATCCCTGATGGTGCTGGCGGTGATTTCAACTGTTCTGACCGGGCCGCTCTTCCGGCTGGCGGCCCCCAAGGTATCAGGCAGCACTCCCGCCTGAACGCCTTTCACCTCTAAGGGCAGCCACTCACGATGGGGGCTGCCCCCTTCAGGCTCGGTTCATCACCAGCAAAGCCAGCGCGTCAGGATGAGGATGCAGATAAACCGGGGCGGATGAACGCAAACTGCGCTCCGCCTTCTTCCTGCGTTTTGGGGCGTGCGGGCAGTGCTGCGCGCCGCTCGGACACTTCCTGCAAAAGCGGCAGCGCCAAGCGGTCTTCCCGCAGCAGGCCAATCAAAGCCCGTGCGCGCAACACTTCTTCATCACTGGCAAGGCTGTAATAAATGGTGCGGGATTCCCGGCGCGGCACAATAATACCGGCGCGCCGCAAGGTGCCCAGTTGCTGGCTCAGAGTAGGCTGGCCAATGCCGGTTGTGCTCTCAAGCTCGCTCACCGCCAGAGCGCCATCCAGCAAAGCGTCCAGAATCATCAGGCGCTGGGGCTGGGCAAACAGCTTCAATCGTTCCACCAGCTGCTTGGCCATGTCGAACGAGAGGGAGCTCATACCTTTGCATCCTGCTGCAACGCCATGAACCAAGCCGGCCCGGCATCGGCCACGGCATCCTGCGTCTGAGCTGCGGGGCTCACCACATCATCCCCCGGCATCCAGCCTTCAGGGGTCAGCACATCGCCTTCTGCTACACGCTGCAACGCTGCGAGCAGGCGCATCAGTTCCATGACGGAGCGCCCCACTGTCATGGGGTACCATGTAATGGCCCGCACGATGCCTTCAGGGTCAATCACATAAACAGCCCGCACCGTGGCACTACTCTGGGCCGTGCTATCCAGCATGCCGTAGGCACGGCCGATGACCATGGAGGGATCTTCCACCACCGGGAACGGAATCACGACGCCAAACTGCGCCCGGATGGCATCCACCCACGCGAGATGAGAGGGCAGACTATCAATGGAGAGCCCTACCAGCGCGCAATTCATGGCGCGGAACTGCGGTTCAGCCTTGGCAAAAGCGATGAACTCACTTGTGCAAACGGGCGTGAAATCCGCCGGGTGGGAGAACAGGATCACCCAATGCCCGCGCAGATTGCTTAAAGTCAGGTCGCCCTGCGTGGTCCTCGCCACGAAATCCGGGGCCATATCGCCAATCTTGAGGGGTGGCGGAGCCTGAAAGAGGGGACATGCTTCAAACGTAGGATCGCTCATGCTGCGTTACTTACGCGGGTTACTATCCTTGACGCAAGATGGTTTCGTATTTAATGAAAATGAAGATACACTTTTAAATTAATTTAGAAACTAACAAGGACGCACCTCATGACGGATGCCCCTATTGCCGCAGCGACAGCCCAGATCCTGAATGCTGAACGCAACCCGGCTCAAAAGCCAGTTGTTAAAACCTTTTTCGATGAAGCGACCTTTACGGCCAGCCATGTTGTGCATGACCCGGAAACAAAGGCCGCCGCCGTGGTGGACAGCGTTCTGGATTATGACGCAGCGTCCGGTCGCACGTGCTACGACTCCGCACAGAAAATTGTGGACTATGTGCGGGCAGAGGGGCTGAAAGTTGAATGGCAGCTGGAAACCCATGCCCATGCCGACCATCTTTCCGCCGCTCCGTGGTTACAGGAGCAGATTGGCGGGAAACTGGGCATTGGAGCTGACATTATCCGGGTGCAGGAGGTTTTTGGCAAAATCTTCAATGCCGGAACCCGCTTCGCCCGGGATGGCTCCCAGTTTGACCACCTGTTTCGGGATGGGGACCAGTTTCAGATCGGCAACCTGAAAGCCACCGCCCTCCATGTGCCCGGCCATACCCCGGCTGACATGGCGTTTGTGATCGGGGATGCCGCCTTTATTGGCGATACGCTGTTCATGCCCGATTACGGCACCGCCCGCGCAGACTTCCCCGGTGGGGATGCCCGGATGCTGTTCCGCTCCATCCGCCGCCTGCTCACCCTGCCGGAACAGACGCGCCTATTCCTGTGCCATGACTACAAAGCACCGGGCCGCACCGAATTTGCATGGGAAACAACCGTGGGAGCCGAGCGCGCCCATAACGTCCATGTGCATGACGGCGTGGCAGAAGAGGACTTTGTGAGCATGCGCACCAAGCGCGACTCCACGCTCTCTCTCCCCAACCTCATTATGCCGTCCGTGCAGATTAACATGCGTGGCGGCCATATGCCGGAACCGGAAGAAAACGGCGTCAGTTACATCAAAATTCCCGTCAACAAACTCTAAGCTCTACAGACCGCAGCACCCCTGTTTTTTTGACCTGAGGCACAAAGCGTAAAATGTCAGATCCCCTTTTACAGACCGGGCTGGAAATTTTTTCCGGCTCACTGGTCGGCTTTACTCTTGGGCTTATTGGCGGGGGCGGTTCCATTCTGGCGGTGCCGCTGATGGTCTATCTGGTGGGCGTTTCCAACCCGCATGTCGCTATTGGCACCAGCGCGCTGGCCGTGGCCATCAACGCGCTTGTCGGGCTGGCGCAGCATGCCCGCGCCCATACAGTCAAATGGCGATGCGCTGCCATTTTTGCATCCTGCGGCGTACTGGGGGCGTTTGTTGGCGCGAGTCTCGGCAAGGCTGTCGATGGCAAAAAGCTTCTCCTCTGCTTTGCCATCCTTATGATCGGCGTCGGCATCCTCATGCTCCGTGGCCGCAGGAACGAGGGCTGCCCAGGCGCAAGCTGCAACCGCGATAACGCCGCCAAAGTCGCAGGCTATGGCGCAGGCACGGGCCTGCTCTCCGGCTTTTTTGGCATTGGCGGCGGTTTTCTGATTGTGCCGGGCCTGATTGCCTCCACCGGCATGCCGATTCTCAATGCTGTTGGTACGTCACTGGTGGCAGTCTCAGCATTCGGGTTCAGCACAGCCGCCAGCTATATGGCCTCGGGCTATGTGGACTGGTCTCTGGCCGGGCTGTTCATTCTGGGGGGCGCCATTGGCAGTCTGGTGGGCACCCGCGTGGCGCGCTCCATGGCGCAGTCCAAAGGGGCGCTGACCATCTTTTTCGCCTGCGTAATTTTCTGCGTGGCGACTTACATGATCTGGCAGTGTCTGTTCGGGCGATAAGTAACCCAACACTTAATAACATAAATTAAATATCATCTTCTCGATGAGGAGAGTGACGGGGCCTTCAAGGCCCCGTTTTTTTGTCTTTTCCTGGCAATCCTTCCGCAATCCCTGAGCTTTTCAAGCCCTGACGCAGCTGCCCTGCAGGTCGCGCAGACTGCCGTACCCTTGACGTCAGATACTTTCGTAAATATTTTAATATGACTTTCATTAATTATGAAAGTCTATCCCTTTGTGATCCTTTCCCGCAGGCAGGCAAACTTTCATGCACTCCAAGCAACCCAAAAACGACTGGCAGACTGCTGGCATGGCCCGGCGGGCCAAAGGCTGGCTGGCTGGCAGCGTCACGCTGAGTGGCATGGCGGCGGTCCTGTTTGTGCTGCACCTCACGCTGCTGGCCGGACTTGTGGATGATCTGACCTTCAAAGGCGCATCCTTTGCCGCAGAGCAGCATACCCTTCTCCTGCTGCTGGCCTGCCTCGGCGGAAGTCTGTTTCTGCAATGGCTTGCCGATATGGCGGGGACAGAAGCAGGACTGCGCATTGCCGCCCATGTGCGGCGCGATGCCCTGCGGCATCTGTTCCGTGCGGGACCAGTCGGCTGCACGACCCTTCCGGCAGGACGCATTCTCACCACCCTGACAGAAGGGGTAGATGCGCTGGAACCCTATTTTGCGCAGTACATTCCCCGTGCCGCCATGATGGTCGTGCTGCCCCTGCTTATTCTGGCCATGGTGTTCCATCTGGACGGCTGGAGCTTTGTCATTCTGGCCTGCACCGGCCCGCTGATTCCGGTTTTCATGGCGCTGGTTGGCTATAGCGCCCAAAGCATCATGGACCGGCAATGGATGCAGCTGGTTGTGCTGGGCTCCAGCTTTCTGGATTCCCTGCGCGGGCTTAGCACGCTGCGCCTTCTGGGCCAGACAGAGGCCAGCATCAGCCGTATGGCCGCCGCAACCAACGCACACCGGGCCAGCACGCTTTCCGTCATGAAAGTTGCCTTCCTGACCTCGGCTGTTCTGGAATTTTTCTCCAGCCTGTCCATTGCTCTGGTTGCCGTGGTTTTCGGCGCACGGCTGCTGTCTGGCACGGTTGATTTTCGGTCCGCTTTTCTGGTTCTGCTGCTGGCACCGGAATATTTCATGCCGCTCCGTGCTTTTTCCGCCAGCTACCATGCCCGCCAGAACGCAACGGCAGCGGCCGCCAGGCTTGCTGACCTGTTCGCCCTGCCGGAGATGACGCAACCGGAAAGCCAGCCCCGGCTGACACACACCCGGAATCACCCGATAGCCCACCTGATATGTTCCGACCTGACAGCAGGCTATCCGGGACAAGCGCCAGCTTTTCAGGCGCTTTCCTGCACGCTGTCACGCGGAACTCTGACCGTCATCACCGGAGAAAGTGGCGCTGGGAAAACAACTTTCCTACGTCTGATACTGGGGTTTTTACAGCCATCTTCCGGTCAGATCACCGCGTGTGACACCACAGGAGCCCCTCTTGAAGTCTGGCAAAGCCACACCGCATGGGTGCCGCAGCGCCCTGTGATGACAATGGGGAGCATTGCCGACACTCTGCGGCTGGCCAAACCCAACGCAACCGATGCGGAACTGCATGCCGCTGCTCAGCAGGCCGATGCGCTGGAATTTATCGAGGCTTTGCCGCAGGGTTTTGCAACCTCTGTCGGGGAAAGAGGCGCATGCCTCTCCGGTGGCCAGATCAAGCGGCTGGCTCTGGCACGTGCCCTGCTCCGCAATCCGGATATCCTGTGTCTCGATGAACCAACATCCGATCTGGACCCGGCCAGTGCTCTGCGTGTTGCCCACGCCATTCGGCGCTGTTCTGCAAACCGGATTGTACTTGTTGCCACACACCATGCCGACATGGTCGCGCTGGCTGACCAGTGCCTGCATATCAGTGACGGGCACGGAGAACTCTTCTCCGCACCGCAGAGGGCCTGCGCATGAATCTTCTTACTGTCTCAGGGCTTTTCACGCGCGCTCTGTGCTGGCCTGTTTTCTTCGGTCTGGCCTTGGCCTGTGTTGCAGCCCTTGCCAACTTCGGGCTGCTGTTCCTGTCCGGCTGGCTGCTGGCCGGGGCGGCCTGCGCCGGGGCTGCGGGACTTGCGGCACAGCAAGCCTTCAACATGATACTGCCCGCCACCGGGGTGCGCTTTTTTGCAACGCTGCGCATTGCCACACGGTATCTGGAACGGCTGGTCACGCATGATGCCAGTCTGCGCCTGACGGGCCGCCTGCGGGTCTGGGTTTATACAAAACTCGCCCCACAGGCCCCGGCCGGACTGACCGACAAACGGGGTGGCGATCTGCTCTCCCGCTTTGTGTCGGACACCGACCGCGTCGGCCAGTCCTACACAGAAACGTTCATCCCTTTTGCTCGCGCCATTCTGTGCGGTCTGGCCTTTGCGCTTATTTCCGGACTTTTCCTGAAAAGCGCAGGACTTATTCTGGCTCTTGGCCTGCTGGTCTGCACTCTGCCGGTCCCCATGAGCGTCGGTCTCCTCTCAGCACCGCGCCTGCGCGCCCTTACCACGCAACGCGGCACCTTTCAGGCTGAACTTGCAGACACGCTTGCAGGCTTAGGGGAGTATCTGACTCTGGGGGCCAGTGAAGCCCGCATTGAGACACTGGATACCCATCAGAAAACCCTGCAAGCCACAGAACGGCATCTTGCCGCACTGGAAAGCGGTGCACGCAGCCTGATGACTTTTATCGGTCTGCTGACAACCCTTTATGTGGTCATGCTGGCGGTTCGGGCTTTTCATCTGGGCGCACTCTCTGCGCCGGAAATTCCGATGCTGGCTCTGGGGTGTCTGGCTGCCTTTGATGTTACGCAGCCTCTGCCCGCAGCCTGTCAGGCCTTCACCCGCGCCCGCATTGCTGCGGAACGGCTGCAAACATCCTGCAATGCCGCACCGTGCGTTTCTGCTCCCACCACCCCCGCACCTGCTCTGCACCATCCTCTGGATCTCATCGTTCGCGATATTTCCTTCCGATATCCGAATACCCAGCACCGGGTTCTGGAGCATGCCAGCTTCACCATCCGTCAGGGGGAACGTGTGGCGCTTGTCGGGGCATCCGGCATTGGCAAGAGCAGCCTGATCAGCCTCCTGAGCCGGTTCTATCCATATCAGGGCGGTGAGATCACATTGGGAGGTCTGGATCTTCGTCATTTTTCAACGGAAGATCTCGCAAAAACCATCAGCGTCGCCGCACAGGATTTCCACCTGTTCAACGGCACCATTCGGGACACGCTCCTGCTTGCCAACTCGAACGCGGATGACGCGCAGATGGCGGAGGCCCTAAGCACTGTGCAGTTGGAAGAGTTTGTGCAGCACGCCCCCCACGGGCTGGATACGCTGATTGGGGATGAAGGTCTCGCACTCTCCGGTGGTCAGGCCAGAAGGCTTGTTCTTGCGCAGGCACTTTTGCGCAACACCCCATGGCTCATTCTGGATGAACCCACAGAAGGGCTGGACCAGAAAACCGAATACGCCCTGATGCACAGCCTGATTTCCGCAAGGCCGGATGCCACCATCCTGTGCATTACGCATCGGCGCACCCTGATCCCGTTTATGGACCGGACACTCACGCTTGCAGGCGGCCAGATCTGCCCGGCGGAGGAGGTGCCATGAGACGATAACCTCAAAGATACCGCTTAAGAGTGCCTATGATAAAGGATTTTTAAAATGGACATGATCAACCCGACTGTTGTTGATCTTTCACGCTTTCAGTTCGCGCTGACAGCGCTTTACCACTTCATGTTTGTCCCCCTCACGCTGGGCCTGACATTCATGCTGGCTGCCATGGAAACTGTCTATGTTGTAACCGGCAGAAAAATTTACAAAGACATGGCCATGTTCTGGGGCAAGCTGTTCGGCATTAACTTTGCCCTCGGCGTTGCCACCGGCATTACCATGGAGTTTGAATTCGGCACCAACTGGTCCATGTATTCCCGCTTTTTTGGGGACATGTTCGGCACGCCGCTGGCCATTGAAGGTCTGATGGCCTTCTTTATGGAATCCACCTTTGTGGGCCTTATGTTTTTTGGCTGGGACCGCCTGAGCAAACAGGCCCATCTGGCCGTGACGTATCTGGTGGCCCTCGGCTCCAACCTGTCTGCCCTGTGGATTCTGATTGCGAACGCCGGTATGAACGTGCCGCACGGTGCGCATTTTGACCCGGACACCATGCGCCTGCAGTTTGACAGCTTTGTAAAACTGATCTTCAGCCCGGATGCACAGGCCAAGTTCGTGCATACCTCTGTTGCCGGGTATGTCTCTGCGGCTCTGCTTGTTATGGGTGTGAGTGCATTTTATCTGCTGCGTGGTCAGCACAGGCAGTTTGCAGCCCGATCTTTCCGTATGGCTGCACTGTTCGGCATTATCTCCACTGTTGCCGTCATCACGCTGGGCGATGTTCTGGGCCGTGAAGACTATATGGAACAGCCGACCAAAATCGCTGCCATTGAAGGCCTGTGGCACACCAGCAAACCGCCGTATGAACCGTGGATTCTGGCAGCCCTTCCGGATGATGCCAAACAGGAAAACCATTTTGAAATTGGTGTCCCGTTTGTTCTCACACCGCTTATTACGCATGATTTCAACACGCCTATCCGTGGCATGCACGAACTGGAAGATGCTGCCGCACCGCGCATTGAATCCGGAATTGCCGCTGTCTCCGCCCTGCGCCGGTATCAGGAAACACACCAGCAGGCTGATCTGGACGCGTTCAAGGCGCATGAAGCCGACCTCGGCTTTGGCTTTCTGGCCACCCGCCACGCCCCTAATCAGGACGTAACGGCCATTCCGGCAGATGCCCTGCAGAGCGTTGTGGAACAGACGAAACCCGACATTCTTCCGAATGTGTTTGTCACCTTCTGGTCTTTCCGTATCATGGTGTTTCTGGCGCTGTATTTCTTCGCGCTGTTTGCCATTTCTGCTTACCTGAGCCTGAAGAACAAGCTGGAGCGGAACAAGCTCATCCTCAAGGCCTGCATGTGGTCTATCCCGCTGCCTATTCTGGCAACAGAATTCGGATGGATTACAGCAGAAGCTGGCCGTCAGCCCTGGACGGTGTTCAACACGCTGCCGACCTTCCTGTCCGCTTCCACGCACAGCACGTCCTACATGGTGTTCTCTCTGGCAGGTTTTGCGCTGCTCTACAGCATCTTTATCGCGGCAGAACTGTATCTGATGTTCAAGTTCGCACGCCTTGGCCCGGAAGCGCATGACGCCCCGCACAGTGATGATGCGTATGCCGCCCATTGCGCTGTTGTCGGCACCCCGCACGCCTCAGGTCACTGATGCTTTTGTTGAAAGAAAGGTCCTGATATGGAACTTTATGCACTTCTCAAACTGATCTGGGCGGCTCTGCTGTGCGTGCTGCTGATCGGCCTCGGGCTGATGGTCGGCATGGATATGGGCGTTGGCACCCTGCTCCGCTTTGTAGGGCGGAATGATGGAGAGCGCCGCACGGCCCTCAACATCATCGGCCCGCACTGGGATGGGAATCAGGTCTGGTTTATTCTGGGAGGCGGTGCGATTTTTGCTGCCTTCCCCACCCTCTATGCCACGTCCTTTTCCGTTTTTTATGTCGTGATGATCCTGCTGCTGTTCAGCATGATCCTGCGGCCTGTCGCCTTTGAATATCGCTCCAAGGCGGACTCCCACCTCTGGCGCGCCAGCTGGGACTGGGTGTTTCTGATTTCCGGTTTCCTGCCCATGTTCATCTACGGCGCGGCCTTCGGGAACATCCTGCATGGTGTTGGCTACCATTTTGGCTGGACCGGACAGTATTATCAGGACAGCTCCTTTTTCTCATATCTGCTGAACCCGTTTTCCATTCTGTGCGGTCTGATGTCCGTTGCCCTGAGTGTGTATCAGGGTGGCGTGATGCTGATGCTGCGGGCAGAAAACCCGATTTATGACCGCGCCCGTCGCTACGCCCTGCGCGGCGGCCTGACGGCAGCGATACTGTTTATCATTGGTGGTTTCTTTATTGCCCGCATGCAGGGCTTTGTGTTCACCGCCCCGGTCGACCCGGCTATGCCGGCCTCCCCCATGCACGGCCAGCACGTCACCATGGTTGCCGGGGGCTGGCTGCATAATTATGCCGCCCATCCGGTCCTCTGGCTGCTACCCCTGCTTGGGCTGGCCAGCATGATTGGCGGAACACTGGCTGCACGCATGAACAAGGTCATTCTCGCCTGGTGGATTGGGCTTGGTTCATGGATTGGCACCATTGGCACGGTTGCTGCGGCGATGTTCCCGTTCTTCATGCCCTCCACCACCGCACCGGACCAGAGCCTGACCATCTGGAACAGCTCCGCCAGTGCTTATGGCCTGACCTGCATGCTGGTTGTCGCGCTGATCTTTGTGCCCATCATCCTCTGCTACACCTCATGGTGCTACTACGTGATGCGCGGCAAGGTTCACACGGCGGACATCGTTAACGATAGCCACAGCTACTAAAAGGGAACTTTACCATGCAACTGTTACGTCTGGCCGGTCTGGCCGCTGTTCTGGTCGTCTCCCTGCTGTTTGCCGTTTTTGTGGGGGATCAGGGCCCCTGGTACTTCGCCTGGGTGATTGGTACCATCATGATCATTCTCATTTCCGGTGCCGGCGCAATCCTGCTGGATGCGCAGCAGGACGGCAAAATCGGCTCCTCTTCAGATCAGGAGGTTTAATCATGTTAGGCGATCTTGAAGGAATAATTCTGTTTATTCCCGCATTTTACCTTCTGCTTTACATCATTGCTTATCGGGTTGTGCGTAAGCTCTTCCCGTAACGGAGTGTATGCAGAAAGACCTTTTTTACCCCACGTCGGACTTCTGGCGTGGGGTTTTTTATATCATTCAGAAACTTCTTTTTATTTTATAAGTTTTTAATGATTCATTCTGTTTTCTTGTTGGGTTTTTATGGTATTTTACACACATGGCTTACCAGCGGAGCGCATGCCTCCTCTTTGAGCCTGTTCTGACAAAAAAGCCTCACAAGCTGCCGCTCTCATGCCTTTTCGCACCGGGCATGAGAGCGGGCTGCGGCCACTGCGGTATGGAGCTGGGCATAAATATTGCCCTCACCCAAAACAGCACTAATCCGGTGGCGGTCCATATCAGCCCGTAAAAACGGATTAACCCGCCCAAAAGCAATCAAAACAGACTTTGCCTGTAATTCCTGCAAAACCGTGCGCAGAAGGCTGGCGGCAGAATAATCAATATCCGTAATGGCGCTGGCATCTACCACAATGCAGCGAACAGGGGTGGGCGCTGTTTTAATCAGAAACCGGATATCATCTGCAAAGCGGTTACAGTTTGCATAGAATAAATCTGCACAGAACCGATACACAATCAGGCCTGGTTCCGTTTCAACCCCAGCCTTGACTGGGGAGGCTTCCAGAAGCTTGGTCTGGGCATCTTCCTGCAAAACCATAGTGTGTGGTTCATAACTATGCCGCACATGGCGGAACAGGGAGAGCGCAATCGCTACCAGAATACCTTGCTCCACCCCCACCCCCACAACCGTAGCAGCGGTGATCAGCGCCAGACCGAACTCTCCGGGGCTTTCCTGCCGTATGCGCCATAAGGCGCGCAGGTCAATCATCCCCATCGCAACACTAAAAACAATAACCCCCAGCACACACCGTGGCAGATAGTGCAGGGGGCCCGTGAGAAATAGTAAAACAACCAGCGTGACACAGGCAAAAACAAGTTGTGCCTTCTGGCTACGGGCTCCGGCCTGCACGGCCATGGCTGTCTGCGTCGGGCTGCCATTGACCGTAAAAGTGCCGCTCAAGGCGGCCACTGCATTGGCAGCACTTAACCCCAGAATATCCCTGTTTGTGTCAACATCTTCCTGAAATTTATACGCGTAGGTTCGGGATGTTGCGGCACTTTGCGCAATAATGACGAACACGCAGGACGTCGCCACCGGCAGCAGGCTAAGCATGTCATTCCACCCCACCCTGGGGAAATGCAGGGACGGCAAGCCGCCAGACAGTGGCCCTACCAGTGCTACGCCTCGCGCCTCCAGCCCCATAGCCCAACTGGCGAAAATGCTTCCAACCACCAGAACCAGCGCCAGTGGCTTGTGCGGTGCAAATTTCTCTCCGGCATATAAAAGCAGGCACATAACAAGCGAGATTGCCGCACTTAACGGCGCAAGATGCGGGAGCGCCTTCAGCAACTCTACAAACTGGAGAAAAGGATTATGCGCTGTGGCCTGTAAGCCCAGCATGTCATACGTCATGGCAATGCCGACCTGCAGGCCAACACCCGCCATAAACCCAACCAGCACCGTGCGGGAGAGAAAATCGGCCAGAAACCCTAGCCTGAACAACCGCGCTGCCAACAGGAACCCGGCGCTCAACAGCGCGACCATGCTGACAAGCGCCATGTAATGCGCACTGCCCGGCGGGGCCATGCGTGCCAGAGCACTGGAAAAAATGGCCGCGGTTGCAGAATCTGCCGCCACGACCAGATGCCGCGAAGACCCGACACCAGCAAACGCCACCAGCGGTAGCAAAACTGTATACAGCCCGGTTACAGCAGGCATCCCGGCAATACGAGCATACCCCAGAACCTGCGGGATATTCATACAGGCAAGCGAAAGCCCCGCCAGACTATCGCGCATAGTGCTGGCCCGGTCTCCCTGCCCCCACCGTCTGAACAGGTTTTTCAGCATCTTGCCCACCTTACTGGTCTTCTGATCTCTCAAGGCTTTTTGCCGCCATTCCTACGCGGCGTCACCTTTTTAAAAATACGCATCCCCCCATAAAAAAAGCCACCTCGCTCCAATAAAGGAACGAGATGGCTTTTAGAGCACTCAGACAATGCAAGGCGACCCGCAGGATAAACCTGCGGGCAGAGAGTTTTTAGGCCTGACGTGCTTTCCGCTGCGCATCAACCTTGTTCGTGCGGCAAGCGGGCGGCAGCACTTCCTGAAGGTTTGTAATCGCAGCGCCGCGGGACAGACCACTTTCTGCCGCCAGTCGGTCAATCACCTCAGACGGCAGAAGCTTCTGCACAACGTCTTCCGTCGTGGGTTCCACAACAGCGTGGTTTTCCCAGTGGGACACAACGGACTGCAAACCATGCTGTTCTGCATGCCGACGTACAATTGCCTGCCCGGCGTTATTGTTGTGTTCCAGATAATGAATAAGGGCGGAAGACAGGCCGGATTTATCCGTGGTGGCCGCCGTTACCGTATCGGCCACAGCCGTCAGAGTAGAGCTGATTTTGTCTGTGGTGGAAGCTGTCATGATAGTCCCCTTTATAGGAAAGTGGACGAAAGCATCAGGATGTCTCTACACCGCATTGTGTAAAGACGAAACACCAGCGCGCTTGTCATTTCGGCGCTGATTGTGCTCGCCCATTGTAAAACCTTACACTTCCAACGAGGAAACGGCGCAGACGTTGCGTATGAGTTCATGAACATTATGTCATAAACCCATACGCGTCTCTCATCTGCTGTGATGGCAGTTCTCTCCTGCCATGGGGAAGATGATTTTAATTTAAAGACTTTTTCAATATTAGAAAATCGTTTCCAGAATGCCACCTTCAACCCGCAGAGCGGCGCCCGTTGTGGCAGACGCTTCCTGAGACGCTACATACAGGATCATGTTTGCAACTTCTTCCACGCTGGCCGGGCGTCTGATCAGAGAAGACGGGCGCTGGGTGCGCACAAATTCTTCACTGACCTCTTCAAGAGATTTCCCGGTTTCCTGCATTTTTTCCTTAAACATGGCCTGCACCCCCTCGGACAACGTCGGTCCGGGCAGAACTGCATTGACCGTCACACCTGTGCCGGCCATCCGCTTGGCCAGACCACGGGAGACGGCAAGCTGCGCCGTTTTGGAGAAGCCGTAATGAATCATATCGACTGGAATGTTCTGTGCAGATTCAGAAGAGATGAAAATGACACGTCCCCAGCCCTTCTTTTCCATAGCAGGCAGATAAGCGCGGGAGAGCCGCACGCCGGACATCACATTCACATCAAAAAACTGCGTCCAGGTCTCATCGGATGTTTCAAAAAAATCTTTCGGTGAGAAAATACCGACATTATTCACCAGAATATCGCAGGAAGGATGAGCCGAAACGAGAGAGTCACATCCCTCTGCTGTTCCCAGATCAGCCACACAGGCTGTCACCCGGGCATCCGGCACATCTTTTTTGATGGCGGCAACAGCTTTCTCGCAAGCCTCCTGCTTGCGTCCATTCACCACAACCTCTGCCCCGGCTGCTGCAAGCCCTTTGGCTGTTGCCAGACCAATCCCAAGGGTAGACCCCGTCACAATGGCTTTCCGGCCTTTAAGATCAAATTTCATGATGCGACTGCCCTCCTCTTTAGTGTTCACTCGGTTCCCGGTAACCAGCTCCTTTTGACGCAGGATAGGTAAGGAACTGACCTTGTGGTGCAGAGAGCGACAAGGTGTGGCTGAGCTCTGCACGCACGTCTGACTGAGTGAACAGGAAATAGGAGGCAAAGTTCATCGTGAAATAAACATATCTGCCAACCGGCGCTTATTCCGCTGCCAGTGTCTCCTGATATTTAAAGCGCGCCGTAGCAGTGTCACAGAGATAAGACTGCGCAATAACACTGGCATTTTCAGCCAGTTCATTCACGGATTTCAGAATATACGCCACTTTGGCATCATCCATCAGCACACTGAAGTTCAGGCGCACCCAGCCCGGCTTTTCCACTTCCTGCCCGGCACGGATTGCCTCATGCATCCGCATGGATTCGTCCTGACCAAGCGAGAGAAGCCGATGTGCATACGGTCCCGCACAGGCACATCCGCCACGCGCCTGAATGCCATATAGATCTGACAGCATCCGCGTAAACAGTTGATGATGAATCAGCTTTCCATCTGCATCCTTCACGCGGAATGAGAAAATAGGCAGATGCTGTTTTGCCTGCGAATTTCCCAGAATTTCCAGATAAGGGTTGGCATGCCATGCGTCATAGGCCCGCTGATAAAGCGTGTGATTTCGCTCCGCCATAAACGCCGCGCCAATGGCATCCTTAACCAGAAAACACAGAGCGGCCCGAATATTGCCCACGACATCCGGCGTACCAGCTTCTTCCCGCGCCGTAACACTGCCTGAATAGTCATGCCCCCACGGAGAGACAAACCGCACCGTGCCCCCACCGGGTAGCGTTGGCTCCTGTGTTGCGACAGCCGCCTCCCGCACAATCAGCACACCGGATGCGCCGGGGCCACCAATGAACTTATGTGTAGAAAGCACGACGGCATCTTTTTCCGCATCTGTCCCGGCCTTCATGTCAATCGGCAGGTAAGGACCACCCCCGGCATAATCCCAGACAGATTTCGCACCATATTTTTTGAGAAGCCGTGTGACAGAATCAGTATCTGTTACAATACCTGTGACATTCGAGGCACTGGAAAACGCACCGATTTTCAGACGCTCCGGGGCCGCTGCGGCCAGATGGGCTTCCAGTTGGGCCAGATCCGGGCCGCCATCCGGCGCTTCCGCAATTTCAATCAGCTCCGCACCGCTTTCCCGCCAGGGCAGGATATTGGAATGGTGTTCATACGGGCCGATCAGCACAAGCGGGCACTCGCCGGCCCGCACAGCATCCCGCACTCCCAGCAGATGCACGAGCCGGTTCAGGCCCGCGGTTGCACCGTTCCCCGTGAAGATCGTCGCAAAGCCCTGCTCAGCGCCGCACAGACGCGCAATGATCTGCCGGGCCTCATGCCGCATGCGGTTCATCACCTGCCCGCAGAACGAGGCCTCCGTATGGCTGTTGGCATAGTAGGGCAACACCTGCGTAGCGATGGCCTGCTCGATCACACCCAGAGCCCGACCTGAGGCAACGTAATCCGCATAGACCAGCTTTTTGGGACCAAACGGACCGGGAATGGTCAGGTTATCGCCAATCAGATCGTCCCTCAGGCGGGTAATCACATCGTCACCCTGCAAGGTTTTGGCAAAATGGGAAAAGAAGTTTTCGGGGGAAGGTGTCATCATAATTCCGGAACCACGCAGACTGGAAAAGGCTGTTCCGCCATCATAAGAAACACCAATCCAAAAAAGTTTCCCTATTTCATGATTGAATCCCGTCATATTCGATCATATGATCGGTTATGACCCATAAACTTGATAGTTTTGATCGCGCAATCCTTCGTGCCTTGCAGCAGGATGCCTCGCTATCTCAGCGGGATCTGGCAGAGCGGGTCGGCATGTCACAAAATGCATGTTGGCGGCGTCTGCAAGCTCTGCGCGCAGCGGGGGTCATGCAAGGGCAAACGCTGCGGCTGGACCGTGCTGCGGTGGAGCTGGATCTGACTGTGCTCGTGCTCATCAAAACGCGCCACCATTCACAGGAGTGGCTGAAAAGCTTCCGGCAGATCATCCTCTCCATCCCCAATATTGTCGATTTCTATCGGATTGCCGGTGAGTATGACTACATGCTGAAAGTGGTCGCGCGAGACATGAATGCCTTTGATGCCATTTATCGCAAAATGATAGAAAAAATCGACATTGATACCGTCACCTCTTACATGGCGATGGAAGCGATTGCCGATAATCGCCCTCTGCCCGTCTGAGGCTGTCTTTCTTTTTCACCTGCTACAAGGACGCTGTTCATGACTGTCACGCTGTACCACAACCCCGCCTGCGGCACGTCCCGCACGGTCCTTGGCCTCATTCGGGACGCCGGGATTGAGCCGGAAATTGTGCTGTATCTGAAAACACCCCCCAGCCGGGAAAAGCTGGCTGAGCTTGTAAATCAGACCGAGCTGACAGCGCGTGATCTGCTGCGCCAGAAAGGCCCGCTCTATGAAGAGCTGGGGCTAAAAGACCCGAGTGTCACGGATGATCAGATTCTGGACGCGATTGCTGAACACCCTGCTCTGCTCAACCGCCCGATTGTCGTGACGAATAAAGGGGCTGCGGCATGCCGCCCTGCGGACACAGTGCTGCGCCTTCTGCCCTGAGCGACGCATTAAAAAAGCCCCGGCACAAAAAGGCCGGGGCTGAAACACGTTTTAATATTCTACAACTGTGCGGATACTCTCCCCGCGCGCCATCATATCAAAGCCCTCGTTGATTTTTTCCAGCGGGAGCTTGTGGGTAATCAGGTCGTCAATATTGATCTTATGATCCATGTACCAATCAACAATTTTTGGAACATCGGTCCGTCCACGTGCCCCACCAAATGCGGACCCAATCCACCGGCGCCCCGTAACAAGCTGGAACGGTCGCGTGCTGATTTCCTGCCCGGCCCCAGCCACACCGATGATGGTTGAAACACCCCACCCACGATGGGCACATTCCAGCGCCTGACGCATCAGAGTCGGGTTGCCCACACATTCAAACGTGTAATCCGCGCCGCCATCTGTCAGTTCAATCAGATAGCCAACCAGATCGCCATTCTGCCCCAGATCCTTCGGGTTCACAAAATCGGTCATACCGAATTTGCGAGCGATAGCTTCCCGCTCCGGGTTGATGTCCACACCGATAATGCGATCGGCCCCAACCATTTTGGCACCCTGAATGACATTCAGCCCAATGCCACCCAGCCCGAACACCACGACTGTGGAGCCCGTCTCGACCTTGGCCGTAAACAGCACCGCCCCAATGCCAGTCGTCACGCCACACCCGATGTAACAGACCTTATCAAACGGGGCATCTTCCCGAATTTTAGCCAGCGCGATTTCTGGCAGAACCGTGTAATTCGCAAAGGTGGAACAGCCCATATAATGATGGATCGGCTGCCCCTTGAAGGAAAAACGCGAGGTCCCATCAGGCATCAGGCCTTTTCCTTGTGTGGAGCGAATAGCCGTGCACAGGTTGGTCTTGCGGGAGAGGCAGGATTTACATTCCCGGCATTCCGGCGTGTAGAGCGGAATCACGTGGTCACCGGGTTTCAGGTGCCGCACACCGGGGCCGACCTCAACCACAATGCCAGCCCCCTCATGGCCCAGAATAGCCGGAAACAGACCTTCCGGGTCCGCACCAGAGAGAGTGTATTTATCCGTGTGGCACAGGCCCGTTGCCTTGATTTCCACCAGAACTTCACCCTCACGCGGGCCTTCCAGTTGCACGGTTTCAATTTCCAGCGGTTTCCCCGCTTCAAAGGCTACGGCTGCCCGTACGTCCATGCTCATCCCCTGTGTATTGTGTCTGTTTGTGCGCACCGTCTTTCAGATGCGCTGTATGTTTTTCAGAATAGCCCCAAGCTGACCCCGAGAGCTACCGTGCTGCACGTGTTCTCTGGTCACATCTGCTTTTCTGTCAGGGCACAACTGTATCGGAAACACAACAAGACGCCCAGATGTTACAGTATAACAGGATCTCTTTGAAAAATGTCTTTCGTTATCCGATATTTTCCTCGCAAACGCTTTTCAGGCTTGCTTTACATCTTGCGCAGAATACGCAGATCTCATTGAGGGAATATGGAAATTTTTACTGAACAAAAAAACAATACCTTTTTATTATCACAGTAATTTCTGAAAAATGAACCAGAATTTTTGGTGATCTGCCATACTGACCGTCAGACGCAAATAGGATGACGATCCGTATGGCGGCTGATCCCGGCAGCCGCCTGCCATCCACCGCACAGATGGCAGGCGGCTGCCGGCGCGCCGAAAGTGATCTGCAATCCGGCTTGTCAGTTACTGCTCAACCGGGCCTTTCGGGCCGCTGCGGCTGAACCACCAGCGTAGCATAAGAGCCTTTTTCTGAATATTATGGCTCTTCCGCCTTCTGCAAACGGAGTTTTGCGCCTCATGTCCTTCTGGAGCACCTTCGGCCCCCTGACCGCTTTCGCTCTGGTGGCCTCCATCACGCCCGGTCCGAACAATACCATGCTGGCTGCCTCGGGCCTGAACCACGGCTTCCGGCGGTCCATTCCGCATATGCTCGGTGTTGCCCTTGGGTTTGTGCTGATGGTCGCGCTGGTTGGGCTTGGGCTGAGTGTCGTGTTTGAGCGCTTTCCTCTGCTGTATATCTGGCTGAAATATCTGAGTGCGGCGTATCTGCTGTGGCTGGCATGGAAAATTGCCACCGCAACACCAGCTTCGGCTGAAGTCGGGGCAGGCCAACCCATCAGTTTCCTTCAGGCCGCGGGGTTCCAGTGGGTTAACCCCAAGGCATGGATTATCGCTATTGGCATTGTCTCCGCCTATCTGCCGCACGAGAATTTTCTGTTTGGCTTAGCTCTGGCCTGCATCATTTGTGGGCTCACCGCTATCCCGTGCGTCAGCCTGTGGACCAGCTTTGGCGCCCTCATGCGCCGCTGGCTGAGCCAGCCTGCCATTCTGCGCGGGTTCAACCTGACCATGGCCGCCCTGCTGGTGGCCTCCCTCTACCCCCTGATGATGGAAGCCGGCACGCATTAAGGCCGGTAAAAGAGCCAGAAACCCGCCTGATTTCAAGAATTTCTGGCCTTTCTCCTTGAGATACCCCTGCTCTGCCCTTAATATGCCCGGCACTGAAGCATCTGGCTTCACTGACCCGTGACAATACGAAAAGGTGCCTGTGCATGGAGTGGACCGATGAAACGATCGCCCGGCTCAAAGAGCTCTGGGCGGAAGGCCTCTCAACTGCAGAAATTGGCCGTCGGCTCTCCATCACCAAAAACGCCGTGGTGGGCAAAGCGCATCGTCTGAGTCTGCCCCCGCGTCCGTCTCCCATCCGGCGGAGTGACAAAACCAAAGTCGCTGGCACGGAAAGTGCTGCAAAAGCAGCTCCGGCTGCCGCAGCTGCACCCGCTAAGGAAAAAGCACCTCAGGCTGCGCCCCCTGTAGCAGACGCCAAGCCTGCTACAACTGCAGCCCCGGCTGTGGACGCTCCGGCTCCCAAACCTGCTCCGCAGCCCAAGGCTGAAGCTAAACCAGCTAAAGCTCCGGCAGCGCCACGCGCCTCAGCAAAGCCCAAAACGTCCCTGCGCAGCATTTCCGACCCGGAACCCAAAAAGCGCCGTGGGCCATCCTGCTGCTGGCCGATTGGCGACCCCGGCACACCGGGCTTCCATTTCTGTGGAGCCACACCGCTGCCGGGTAAGCCCTATTGTGCGGAACATGCACAGATTGCTTACGTCAAACTGCGTGACCGGCGCGATAACGTCGCCTGACGTCACACCGCACGTTCCATAAAAAAGCGCGCCGCTTTGCATCAGCAAAGGGCGCGCTTTTTTGTGCCTTACTGAAAGCGGGGGCTTTCACCCCCGTCTGATCAGAAGCAGATCAGCCTTCAGCTTTAACCGGTGCATCCGCAGCAGGCGTTGCGGGAGCAGCAGGCTTCGGTGCTTTGTTGTCATCGCTCAGCATTTCCAGCTGACCGGTGATCTGACCACCATCTTCCACCTTCAGGCGGCGGCAGGCAGCTTTGCCCAGCAGGCGGCCCGTTGCACGCACCGTCAGGCTCCCGCGCACCGTCAGCGTGCCATCAACCGTCCCGGCGATTTCCGCGTTCTCAACTTCCACGCCACCACGGAACAGGCCACCCGGCATGACAGCAAGTTCCTTGGCGGAAATCATGCTGGATTCCACAGTGCCTTCCACAACCAGACGCTCAGCATCCTGCACGGTGCCCTGAACGCTGATACCGCGGCCGACAACGAGGGTCCGCTGGTCCGGAACTTCTTTTTTCGGCTGCTGGGGGTTCATGCCTCGTGCAGCGGCACCCGGCATGGGGGGCACGCCAGCGTTGGGAGAGAGAGGGGAACCGGGGGGGAGAGGCGCACGACCCATGGAGGTCTCCTTTGTTGCGTCTGGACGGGAAGCAGGTGCCGTGCCGCTGCCGGATGACGGAGGCGAACCCGCGGGAGAAGAAGAAGGGAAAAGTGTACCAAATGCTCCGGCAGGACGCGCAGCGCCCGGCTGACTGGTACTCTGACCGGCATTTTGCCCGGCCGGTCGGTTATCTTCAGGCTTGCGTCTTTTAAACAAGAATCCCCCCGCCATGCTGGCTGCCGTATCTGCGACAGCGGTTATACGTCTGTACTTGCCCGCGTCGATCCATCAAGCTGGCAGCCAATTTGTTATACAGCTGACAGACCGTGCGGCAAGCATCCGTTAGCGCTTGCTGTTGCCCTTTTTATGGCAGCGCGATACCGAAAGAGCCGATCTGCTCATTTTTTCAGGAAAATAGACATCGTCATGACTGGCTCTGAGGCAAAATACGATATTCTCGGCATTGGCAACGCCATTACGGACATTCTTGCCACTGTCGAACCCGCGTTTCTGCTTGAGCAGAATCTGACCCCTGGCAGCATGACGCTGATTGATGCGGCCCGTGCCGACAGCCTGACCGAAAACCTGAAAGTAGAACAGGTGATGGGCGGTGGCTCTGCTGCAAATACCTGTGTTGTAGCAGCACAGTTTGGCGCACGCGTCGCGTATCTGGGCAAAGTTGCGCACGATACGGCTGGCCAGAAATTTGCGCAGGATCTGCGCGATAACGGCATTACCTTCCCCTCCACGCCGCTGGACGGCCATGTGTCTGAAAACCTGCCGACGGCACGCTGCGTCGTCATGGTCACACCGGACGGCCAGCGCACCATGGCGACCTATCTTGGTGCGTGCACACACTTCACACCGGATGATGTGCTGACGGACGTAATTGCAGCTTCAAGAATCGTGTATCTGGAAGGCTATCTGTTTGACCCGCCGCATGCGCAGGAAGCATTCCGCCGTGCTGCAACACTCGCACATCAGAATGGCCGTCAGGTTGCGCTCTCCCTGTCTGACCCGTTCTGCGTTGGTCGTCACCGTGAGGCGTTTCTGGATCTCGTAAAAGGCCACGTCGATATTCTCTTCGCCAATGAAGATGAAATCTGCGCGCTGTATGAAACAGAAAACTTTGAGACAGCAGCCCGCCATACGCTGGAAGACACCACCTTTGCAGCACTTACCCGCTCAGGTCTGGGCAGCGTGGTCATTCATGACGGGCAGATGACGACAGTCGCCCCGGTCCCCACTCAGGTCGTGGATACAACGGGCGCGGGCGATGCTTATGCCGCGGGCTTCCTCGCTGGTCTGACCTCTGGCCGCACCCTGCCGGAATGTGGCCGTCTGGCTTCTGTCGCGGCATCAGAAATTATCTCGCATGTGGGCGCACGCCCGCTGGCCAATCTTTGGCAGGAAATGGGCTTCTAAAAAGCCCTCTCTGTTGTTCGCTGTCGTTTCTGCCTTCCCTGTTACTGCGGAAGGCAGAGGCCTCAGCGGGTCAGAATATCGACTTTTCCGCCTTTTACGGCCAGCGCAATCTCGCCGTTGCACAGGGCCAGAGCGGCATCCCCAAATACCGCTTTCCGCCAGCCGGCCAGAGCCGGATTCGGAGCGGACGGATCAAGCGCCAGCGCTTCCAGATCATCCATGGATGCGACGAGCTTGGGCGCAACATCATGCTCTTCACAGCAGCTGGTAAGCAGCACTTTCAGCAAAGCCATGAGAGCTGCGGACGCCCGGGGAGCATCCTTGCTGCGGTTTTTCGGCAGGCGCGGCAGCTCCGCGTCTGGCAGAGCCTGCGCCTGTTTCACGGCGTCCAGCAGGCCAAGCCCCGTGCGCCCTTCGGCCAGCCCACGAGACACCCCCCGCACGCGGGCCAGAGCATCCGTTGTGGTTGGCGCTGTGGCGGCAATTTCCAGAAGACTTTCATCTTTCAGCAAACGCTGACGCGGCACGTTTACGCGCTGCGCTTCCCGCTCCCGCAGAGCTGCGACGGCGCGCAAAATGCCCAGCATACGGCGGTTGCTCGTGCGGGCACGCAGACGTTCCCMTTGTTTTTCCGGGTCGGCCCTGAACGTGGCCGGGTCTGTCAGCACCGCCATTTCGGCAGAAACCCAGTCCAGCCGCTTTTCCTGCTCCAGCTTTTTCACAAGCCGTTCATACACAAGGCGCAGCCATGTCACGTCGCCTGCGGCATAGGTCAGCTGTGCAGCAGAAAGTGGACGCACGGACCAGTCGGTAAAGCGGTGGCTTTTATCAATCGCATGGCCCGTGATCGAGCCGACAAGACTGTCATACCCAACCTGATCCCCATACCCGGCGACCATGGCCGCAACCTGCGTATCGAACAGCGGTGTGGGCAAGGCATCAAACAGATGCAGGAAAATTTCCAGATCCTGCCGGGCAGCATGGAAAACTTTCAACACGGACTCATCGGCCATCAGTTCCGCCAGAGGCGCCAGATCCAGGCCGTCCGCCATGGTGTCAATCAGCACCACTTCCTGCACGCCGCCAATCTGCACCAGACACAGTTCCGGCCAGTAGGTGCGCTCACGCATGAATTCCGTATCAATCGTCAGATACGGTTCTGCACGCAGGCGGGTAAGAGTTGTCGCCAGATCGTCCGTTGTGGATATGAGGCGGGGTTCGGGAAATGCGGGGGAGGAAGCTCTGGCCATGTCTGCCTTCATACACCACCTGACAGGAAAAAGAAGCGGACAGCAGCGCCTGACTTTCTGAAAAGCTTGACGAAACCCCGCACAGCTTCGACATGAGACACACACAGACCCTAACGGAAAGAAACGCCATGACCCGCCCAGATGACGGCAGTGACGCCCTCACCCAGCTTGGCCGCGCAACCCCTGCTCCGACCTGCCCGGAAGACGCCGTTCTGGAACGCGTGCCCGCGCCCTACCCCGGCAAGAATTATCTGGTGCGCTTTACAGCCCCGGAATTTACGTCTCTCTGCCCGGTCACCGGCCAGCCGGATTTTGCGCATATCGTGATTGATTACGTGCCGGACCAGTGGATTGTGGAAAGCAAATCTCTCAAGCTGTTCCTGACCAGTTTCCGCAACCACGGCGCATTTCACGAAGCCTGCTCCGTGCAGATTGCCACTACTCTGGTTGAACGCCTGAACCCTGTCTGGCTGCGCATTGGCGCTTACTGGTATCCGCGCGGTGGTATTCCGATTGATGTGTTCTGGCAGACTGGCGCACCGCCGGCCGATGTCTGGATTCCGTCACAGGACGTGCCGACCTATCGCGGTCGCGGCTGACACTCAGAACAAGCGTATAAAAAAAGCCACCGCAAGGGTGGCTTTTTTTGAAACTGGTCGGCGTCTTAGCATCGTCTGTCTCAAAGACCGGGCAGAACCCGGCTCTGAATTCAGGAAGCGGAAGACCCGGCTTCGATTTCAGCACGCACAGACAGGATTTTATCCTGAAGCACATCCAGACGCGAGATATCGGTCTTGTCGGCTTTGTCCCAGGCTTCTGTCAGAGCTTCGAGCGTTGCTGTGGCGTTATCAATGGAGATTTCGCTCACAGGCTCGGCTTTATCAGCCAGAATGGTGCAACGCGTTGCCGTCATGTCCGCAAAGCCACCACCGACGAAGAAACGGTCCGTCACGGCATCATTTTCGTACAGTGAGACAACACCACCACGCAGCAGAAGCATCATGGGGGCACGCTCGGGCATGGCGGCGATATCGCCTTCCGCGCCCGGCATGACCACCATATCTACTTCACGCGACACCAGAACCTTTTCAGGGCTGATGATCTCGATCTGGATCGGCATGAATGCTGTTCCTTCCCGGAACCGGCTGTTAGACCGATTCCCTCATTTTTTCTGCCTTGGCAACGGCTTCTTCAATCGTGCCAACCATGTAGAACGCAGCTTCCGGCAGGTCATCATACTCACCGGCACAGATCGCTTTGAAGGAGCGAACCGTATCTGCCACGGAAACCAGCTTACCCGGTGCCCCCGTGAAGACTTCTGCCACGTGGAACGGCTGAGACAGGAAGCGCTGGATGCGGCGCGCACGGGCCACAATCAGCTTATCGTCTTCAGACAGTTCATCCATACCCAGAATGGCGATGATGTCCTGCAGAGACTTGTAGGTCTGCAGAATACGCTGCACGTCACGTGCCACGTTGTAGTGCTCTTCACCCACAATAGCCGGGTCCAGAGAGCGGGACGTGGAGTCCAGCGGGTCAACGGCCGGGTAGATGCCCATTTCAGCAATGGAGCGGTTCAGCACGGTCGTGGCGTCAAGATGGGCGAAGGTCGCGGCGGGAGCCGGATCGGTCAGGTCATCCGCGGGAACATACACGGCCTGAACGGACGTAATGGAGCCCTTCTTGGTGGACGTAATACGTTCCTGCAGCGCACCCATTTCCGTAGCCAGCGTCGGCTGGTAGCCCACTGCGGACGGAATACGGCCCAGCAGAGCGGACACTTCAGAGCCAGCCTGCGTGAAGCGGAAGATGTTATCCACGAAGAACAGCACGTCCTGGCTTTCTTCGTCACGGAAGTATTCAGCCAGCGTCAGGCCGGACAGAGCAACACGTGCACGGGCACCCGGCGGTTCGTTCATCTGGCCGAACACCAGAGCCACTTTGGAGCCCTCGGTGTTGTTGTTTTCGTCCAGCTTGATAACGCCAGCGTCCTGCATTTCGTAATACAGGTCGTTGCCTTCACGGGTACGTTCGCCAACACCGGCAAACACGGACACACCACCGTGCGCCTTTGCGATGTTGTTGATGAGTTCCTGAATAATAACGGTCTTGCCCACGCCGGCACCGCCGAACAGGCCAACTTTACCGCCCTTGAGGTACGGGCAGAGCAGGTCAACAACCTTAATACCCGTCATCAGGATTTCAGAAGCAGCAGCCTGCTCTTCAAAAGATGGGGCATCACGGTGGATGGGGGCGCGACGTGCGGTCTTGATCGGACCTTTTTCGTCAATCGGCTCACCGATGACGTTCAGGATACGGCCAAGAGTCTCGGGGCCGACCGGCACAGAAATCTGCGTGCCGGTATCGGACACTTCTGCGCCGCGGACCAGACCGTCGGTGGTGTCCATGGCAATGCAACGCACTTCGTGCTCGCCAATTTCCTGGGCCACTTCAAGCACCAGAGTCTGTTCACCCAGCTTGACGTGAAGGGCGTTGAGAATTTTCGGCAGTTCACCTTCGAACTGCACGTCAACAACCGGCCCTCTGATCTCGGTGATGCGGCCAACAGAATTGGTCTTTGTGGCCGCAGGGGCCTGGGTCTGGGTTGTGGTATCCGACATGGGTCAGCTCCTGCGGGGCAAACGAGCGGGCTCAGACAGCCTGTGCGCCCGAGATGATTTCGATCAGTTCGTTAGTAATATTGGTCTGACGGGTCCGGTTATAGACCTTGCTCAGACTGTCGATGGTCCGGCCTGCATTGCGCGTGGCGTTATCCATGGCCGTCATGCGGGCGCCGTTCTCACCTGCGGCTGTTTCCAGCAGCGAAGCGTAGATCTGAACCTGCAGATTCCGCGGAAGGAGCATTGCCAGAAGCGTTGCTTCATCCGGTTCAAATTCGTACTGCGCTGCATCGTCTGCCGTGGTGGAGGCAGCATCGGCTTTCGCCGCGGCATCATCCATCACCATGGGCACAAGCTGCAGGCATGCCGGGGTCTGCGTCATCGCATTCTGGAACTTGTTGAACACAAGCGTGCAAACGTCGATTTCGCCAGCTTCCAGCAGCGCATTCACCTTGTCACCAAGGCCGCTTGCTACAGAAAACGGAACGTCCTTACCACTAAACCCGATGACCTTATCAATGATCAGGTCAGCATGTTCGCGGTTAAAGAAGTTCAGAGCACGACGGCCAACCGGCAGCAGTTTGACGGTTTTGCCCTCAGCCTGAAGCTTATTAATGGTCTGGAGCGTCAGGCGATGCACGTTGGAGTTGAAGCCACCGCACAGGCCACGATCACTGGTGATCGGGATCAGCAGATGAACCTTATCCTGCCCCGTTCCGGCCAGAAGACGCGGCGCACCCTCTTCCCCCTTCGTGGCAGCAGCAAGTTCACCCAGCATCCGCCGCATGGCGGCGGCATACGGACGAGCAGCCTCAGCACTGGCCTGGGCGCGGCGCAATTTTGCGGCCGCGACCATTTTCATCGCGCTGGTGATCTTCCGTGTCGACTTGATACTTCCGATACGAGCGCGGAGTTCCTTGAGGGAAGCCATGGATAAGTCCTGCTCCTCAGCCGCCGAAGTTGCGGTTGAAGGTGGTCAGATATTCCGTCAGGCGGGCTTCAGTGTCTTTGGACAGCTGACGCTCCTTACCAATAGTTGCCAGAATATCTTTCCCACCGTTCGGCAGATCAGCCAGCAGAGCGTGTTCCCAGGCCACCACTTTCTCAACGGGGATACCATCGATAAAGCCACGGGTGCCCGCAAACAGCACAATCACCTGTTCTTCAACCGTCAGCGGAGAAGACTGGGGCTGCTTCAGCAGTTCGACCAGACGGGCACCACGAGCAAGCTGCTTCTGCGTTGCCGGGTCCAGATCGGACGCGAACTGAGAGAAGGCTGCCATTTCACGATACTGAGCCAGTTCCAGCTTAATCTTGCCGGCAACCTGCTTCATCGCCTTGATCTGTGCGGCAGAACCAACGCGGGACACGGAGCCACCAACGTTCACGGCCGGACGGATACCACGGTAGAACAGATCGGTCTCAAGGAAGATCTGCCCGTCGGTGATGGAAATCACGTTGGTCGGGATGTAGGCGGACACGTCACCAGCCTGCGTTTCAATGACCGGCAGAGCCGTCAGAGAACCAGCGCCGTTGGCGTCAGACATTTTTGCAGCGCGTTCCAGCAGGCGAGAGTGCAGGTAGAACACGTCACCCGGATACGCTTCACGACCCGGCGGACGACGCAGCAGCAGGGACATCTGGCGGTAAGCCACAGCCTGCTTGGACAGGTCATCGTAGCAGATCAGAGCATGCATGCCGTTGTCACGGAAATACTCACCCATTGCACAGGCAGCATACGGTGCCAGGTACTGCAGGGGAGCCGGATCGGAAGCCGTTGCTGCGACAACGATGGAGTATTTCATCGCGCCTTTTTCTTCCAGCAGACGCACGAGCTGTGCGACCGTGGAGCGCTTCTGACCGATAGCAACGTAGATGCAGTAAAGGGACTTTTTGTCGTCGCCTTCGTCATTGACGGTCTTCTGAGCGAGGATCGTGTCAGTCAGAATGGTCGTCTTACCGGTCTGACGGTCACCAATCACCAACTCACGCTGACCGCGCCCGACAGGCACGAGGGCGTCAATGGCTTTAATGCCGGTCTGCATCGGCTCGCTGACGGACTGACGCGGCATAATGCCGGGAGCCTTCACTTCAGCGCGACGCATTTCAACGTCAGCCAGCGGGCCCTTGCCGTCGATCGGGGTACCCAGACCGTCAACAACGCGACCCAGCAGACCTTTACCTGTGGGGACTTCAACCACCACACCGGAACGGCTGACAGTGTCGCCTTCACGGATGTTGGTGTCATCACCAAAAATCACGATACCAACGTTATCGCTCTCAAGGTTCAGCGCCATGCCTTTCTGGCCGGAGCCCGGGAACTCAACGAGCTCCCCGGCCATCACATGCTGCAGGCCGAACACACGGGCAATGCCGTCGCCGACAGACAGGACAGTGCCGGTTTCGACAACATCGGATTCTTTGTCGAACGAAGCAATCTGCTGCTTGAGGATATCCGAAATCTCTGCGGGACGGATTTCCATCACGCGGCTCCCTTCATGGCGTAATGCAAACGAAACAGGCGGGTCTGAAGACTGGCGTCATAAAGCTTGGCCCCAACACGGACGACAAGGCCGCCGAGAAGGGATGAGTCGACACGCTCACGGATAGTAATGCGGGAATAACCGGCTTCGGCCAGACGAACCTGAAGCTGGGCGCGCTGCGTGGTTGTGAGCGGCTGGGCGGATGTGACATCCGCAACCACTTCACCACGGCGGGCTGAAGCGAGGGCATCGACTGCCGCCATAATCTGCCGCAAATTCGGCAGACGGCGGTTGTCAGCAACGACACCCACGAAATTCTTAAGAGTCTGGCAAAAACCCTGTGCGTCCAGCACGGCCAGAACAGCCTTGCGGGAGACACGGATATCAAGCCGCCGATCATCCAGAACAGTGCGCAGAGGGGCACTCTCATCGATCAGGCGGGCAAGTGCCGCACATTCATCAAGCACTGCATCCAGCTGCTGCTGTTCCGCTGCGAGTTCATAAAGCGCAGTTGCATAACGGCCTTCGAGACCGTTGGAAGCAAAAGCAACCGATTGTGCTGTCGTTACGCCCGAGGCCACCACTCTTTAGGCTCTTTCCTTCTGTGCGCGCCGGCATTCCACATACATGACTCCGCCTCTGGCTGTATCTAGCCACAAGCATGCGTCGGCGCGGCCTCTAGCATGCTGAAACCTGCCACGCAACCGGCAGCCTCTTCCAAAATGAACCCGTACCCCCGGTTTCCCTCTGTCAGACCGTATGAAAATGACCTTTTCGACAGAAAAACATCTTAGGAGAGACCGCTTTGCCCGCATTTTTGCGTGTTTGGAGCCCTGAGATACCTGCGGAAAATCTTTGCTGAAAATATTCTCCAGCCAACTCATGGAAGACCGTCCCGACCACGCCGAAGAATGCACGACCGGATTTACAGCGAATCCATCCCCAAACAGCCGCGCTGCGCAGTAGCCGGACGCATGGGCTTCCCATCAGAAGACATCCCACGGGGCCACTGAACAGATTACCGCCCCCCCCCTTAGCCTATCGTTTTGGCCAGGAGATTTTGAGAGGACAGCACCAACCGGCCCCGCCACCCGCTATGGGGCGTTTCGGTTAGCGCCCTTTCCGAATCCTTAAACGTCACGGCAGAACGGCGTGCTGGACCACCCGACACGGTGAAAACAGAAAGACGCGACCATGCGCAACAGCGGCGAGGCACTTCTGATTTCAGCAGGGCTTGCGGAAAAATTTAAATTTTCAGGAAAATTTATTTTGGAGCGGACGGAGGGAATCGAACCCTCCTCGGTAGCTTGGAAGGCTACAGCATTACCACTATGCTACGCCCGCGCTCTAAGAGGCTTCTTACCCCCAAAACGCAGCACTTCGCAACCCCCTGATGAGGGGAGTTTTTGTGCCTTCTTTTCACAATCTGGCACGATATTGTTTTCTGCCTCTTGACTTTAGGGCCGCAACATATTTTGTTCCGCCTCCTGCAAGGGCCGCGTATGGGTGGTCAGGCTGACGGATTTCCGTTATACCTGCTTTCCGCGTCGGCTTGTCGCACTGCAGGGGTGTAGCTCAATTGGCTAGAGCGCCGGTCTCCAAAACCGGAGGTTGTGGGTTCGAGACCCTCCACCCCTGCCAGACAACACTGGCTGGAAAGCCCGCAAAGCCTGCGGCGTTTTCTGACAGAAAGATATTGGCTGCGCCGTCTGTCCAAACCAGATCGGACCGGGCAGCGGAGAGAGGATAGTTCGTGTCGGTCAGTCCCGGTAAGTTTCTGCGTGATGTGCGTGCCGAGGCCGAACGGGTCACATGGCCGTCCCGACGTGCTACTTTCATTACAACAGGTGCTGTGCTTGCCATGGCAGGGCTTGCATCTGTGTTCTTCTTTGTCGTTGACCAGCTGATTGGTCTCGGCGTGCGTCAATTGTTCGGGCTGGGAGGCTGAGGAAACGACATGGCCAAACGTTGGTACGTGGTCCACGTCTATTCGGGCTTCGAGAAAAAAATCGCCCAGCATATTCGCGAGCAGGCAGCACAGAAGGGTCTTGCTGACCATATTGATGAAATTCTGGTTCCCTCAGAAGAAGTCATCGAAATGCGTCGCGGCCAGAAAGTGAATGCCGAGCGTAAATTCTTCCCCGGTTACGTGCTGGTGAAGATGGAAATGACGGATGAGTCCTGGCATCTGGTTAAGGATACCCCGAAGGTAACGGGTTTCCTTGGCACCAAGAACCGCCCGACCCCCATTTCCGCAGCAGAAGCTGAGCGTATCATCAAGCAGGCGCAGGAAGGCATCCAGCATCCGCGTTCTGCCGTAACCTTTGAAATTGGTGAACAGATCCGCGTGGCGGATGGGCCGTTTACCTCCTTCAACGGTGTGATTGAAGAGATTGATGAAGAAAAGGGACGCCTGAAAGTCAGCGTTTCCATCTTTGGTCGTTCGACCCCGGTCGATCTGGAATATGGTCAGGTTGAAAAACTCTGATTTTATCCGATCTCCGGATCTGAAAAGTTTTCAAAAAGAGGTGGCCTTGTGCTGCCTCTTTTTTTTTATGGTCCGCGCCTTTGAACGCCCTGCATAATGCCACGTTTCAGGCCCAATACGCAGACAGTTCCTGCTGCGGGGAAGGACTGAACGGTGCTGGCACATTTTATTAATTTTCTGCACCGAACATGGCTCCGTCTTGAAATTCTCAGACTTCCGGGCAAAAAATTTTGTTACTTTCACAATAAGAAGAGCACTGCCCGCATCTTTCTGCGATTTTCTGCAAGCGATGCGTTCTGACGTCTCACATGTATGAAAGGTTTATAATGCCAAAAGCCCCTATCCCTCATCTCCGGGGAATGTCCCTCCTGAATGACGCCAGTCAGAACAAGGGCACAGCTTTTACGGCTGAGGAGCGGCGGCAGTACGGGCTGGAAGGGCTTCTGCCTACGCATGTCGAAAGTCTGGACCGGCAGGTTGAGCGCATCCATCGACATCTGGAAGCCAAGCCCAGCGACCTTGAGCGATATATTTATCTGAGCGGCCTGCGAGACCAGAACGAAACTCTGTTTTACCGGGTTCTGATGTCCAACCCGGCCAAATACGTGCCCATTATCTATGCGCCGACACTGGCGGCCGTCTGCCAGCAGTTCAGCCATATCTACCGCCGCCCCCGTGGCATGTATATCAGCCTGGAGATGAAGGGCCGTATCGAAGAAGTGCTGCGCAACTGGCCGGTGGACGATGTGCGCGTAATTTGCGTGACCACGGGCGGTCGCATTCTGGGCCTCGGCGACATTGGCGTAAACGGGATGGGCATCCCCATCGGCAAGCTGCACCTCTACACAGCTTGCGGCGCAGTGCCGCCGGAACCGCTGCTGCCCATCCAGCTTGATATTGGCACCACCAACAGCGCCTTGCGGGCAGACCCGCTGTATCTGGGCCTGCGGCGTGAACCGCCCTCACAGGACGTGCTGGACGAATTTGTGGAAGAATTTGTGCAGGCTGTACAGACCGTCTTCCCGCGCTGCTGCCTGCATTTTGAGGACTGGAAAGGCACGGATGCCATCCGGTATCTGGAAAAATATTATCCGCGCGTCCGTTGCTATAATGATGACATTCAGGGCACAGCCGCCGTCACGCTGGCCGGGCTCATCACCGCCCTGCGCATCAAGAACGAACCGCTGACCGACCAGCGGGTGCTTTTCCTCGGTGCAGGGTCTTCCGGGCTGGGCATTGCCAACATGCTGGTGACCGCCATGCAGAAGGAAGGGATGTCCGAGGCAGAAGCCGTCTCCCGCATGACCCTGATGGACGTGGATGGTCTGCTGGAAAAATCCCGCACCGACCTTTCCCCTCAGCAGGCCCGTTTTGCAAAGGACATGCCGCCCTCACGCGACCTGCTGACCATGGTCAAAGCCGTGAAGCCGACCATTCTGATCGGCGTCTCCACCTGTGGTGGGGCCTTTACGCAGGCGGTTGTAGAAGAAATGGCCGCCCTGAACGAGCGGCCCATCATCTTCGCCCTCTCCCTCCCCGCTAAAAACGGGGAATGCACAGCGGAGCAGGCGTATACGTGGTCCGAAGGACGGGCGTTGTTTGCCGCTGGCCTGCAATATCCGGAATTCACCCTGAACGATAAAACCTTCTATCCGGGGCAGGCCAATAACTTCTACATCTTCCCGGCTCTGGGGCTGGCTGTTTACGCCACCTGCCCGGATCTGATTACCGATGACATGGTGATCAAGGCCGCCAAGGCACTCGCGGATCAGGTTGATCCGGCAGCACAGGAACGGGGCCGCCTGTTCCCGCCACAGAGCGAGATTCTGGAAGTGTCCATCACCTCCGCCACGCGCATTGCGGAGTTCATTTTCGATCAGGGTGCCGCCACGGTAGAACGCCCGCAGGATATCCGGGCGTGGATTGAAAGTCTGATCTACACCCCGCGCTACGAACACTAAGCCCGGCAGATACAAAAAGGCCGAATCGTCCACAAGGATGATTCGGCCTTTTTCTTTTTTCAGCGTTAACGTCAGCAGATCAGAAAACGTCTCACCTGTTTCACGCTTTGTATGATCACAAACGCGTATTCAGGCTGCTGTCACGCTTCGAACCCGAACACACGGCCATAAAACGCCAGTTCTTCTTCCAGCGCCTTCCGAATTGTAGCCTCCTGACGGAACCCATGCCCCTCGCCGGGGAATTCATGCAGGGTGCAGGGGCAACCCGCCTCTTCCAAGGCCCTCGCCATGGCATGCGCCTGACCGGGCGGCACGACCTTGTCCTCCGATCCTTGCAGCAGCAGGACCGCCGCCTTGATTTTATGCGCTACAGACAGCGGTGAGCGCGCCAGATAAACGGCTTCTGCCTCCGGCCAGGGACCGATCAGCCCATCCAGATACCGCGCCTCGAATTTATGCGTCTCCTGCGCCAACGCCCGCAGATCCGTCACGCCATACAGGCTGACGCCGGCGGCAAACAGGTCCGATTCGGCCAGCGCTACCAGCACCGTCATGCCCCCGGCACTGGACCCGCGAATGGCAAGACGCTTCGGGTCCACGCGGCCTGTGGCCACCATATGACGGCAGGCAGCAATACAATCCGCCACATCCACGACGCCCCATGCGCCATTCAGCCGCTCACGCCATGCCCGCCCGAATCCAGTGGAGCCGCCGTAATTGACGTCCAGCACTGCGAATCCACGCGAGGTCCACCACTGCACCTTGAAGGAAAACCCTTCCTGCGCCCGCGCCGTAGGGCCGCCATGCACCTGCACGATCATGGGCGGCAGCGCGCCCTCCGGCACACAGGCCCGACTGTTGGCGGGCGGGTAGAACAGCGCGTGGCCCAAAACACCGTCCTGCCCCTGCACGGGGAAGCGGATGGTTTCAGCACGGGAAATATCGGTCGGAGCGAGATCGAGCGTTGCGGCACGCTGCAACACCTGTTCCACACCCTTGGTCATGCTGCCAACAACCACGACGGGCAGCGCATCGTCAGGCACTTCGAGCCAGGCAAACCGGCCATCAGCCAGCGGAACGGGGCACTGGTCCGGGTGGGCAGCAAACGCCAGAGCCTGCCCCTGCGCTGTCTGATGCAGGCAGGTTGTGCGGCCATCACGCACCGCCAGCACCAGACATCCCCCCTCCGGCAAGGGCTGATAGCTCCGCTGGCCAAACACCCATGCGGGCTGACCAATCTCGCCCTCCGGCATGGTGCAGGGCGTCAGAGCGGGAGCCCCCTGCCCAAACTGAACAGCCCATACGGTCCAGCAACCGGACCGGTCGGAAATGGCCAGCAACTGACCGTCCTCAGTCCAGCGGGGTTCCAGCACCGATTCGCGCTGCTCTGCGCCTGCCAGAACCTGCTTGTTGTTCAGAGCGGTCATCCGACCTTCCGCATCCCGCACGACCTCTGCGAGGCACAGCCTCGTGGCATCCCACGGCATGTCCGGGTGCTGCCATTCCACCCACGCCATGCGCGTGCCATCGGGTAAGACTGAGGGAGAGGACAGAAAATCCGGGCCGTTATACAGCACGATCTCTTCCGCCTGCGCGCCTGCTATTGGGAGTTTCAGCGCGACCAGAGCCGCTTTGGCTTCACCCTCTGCGCGATGATCTTCCCGCACCGCCAGAACAGTGCTGGCCGTCGGGTCAAACCGCAGGTCCGCATAGCGCAGTCCGTCTTCTCCGGCGATCTGCACTGGCTGCGCTCCCGGTTGTGCCACCAGCCAGACCGCTCCTGTCCGCTTGTCCGAAAACGCAATCCGCCCTGCCCGCACGGCATATGGGCCGCCCCCATATTCATGCACGCGGGTCGCGACATCAAAGTTCGCGGGAAGCGCCTCTGCCACGCCCTGCCCTTCGGCCCAGCGCATCAGGACGGAGCGGCCTTTTTCTGCCGGGCGGCGCTCCAGCCAGAACACGACGTTGCCGTCTGCGGTCACTTCAGAAAGCGAGAACGTTTTCCCCGCCACCAGAGCCGCCGTCACACGGGACGGCCAGGTGCCGCACGGCATGGGCACGGGGGCATCCGGTCCAGCAGATGAGGAAAAAGGCAGATCAGACATATAAGGCTCTCCGGGAAACACATTTAAGGTCTATCAAACCGTAATTCCCGCAACAGATACAGGCGTCTGGCTGGAAAAGGGGACAAAACCCGCAACACACTGAGGCTTGACAGTCTGCAACGGAAACTGTTCCTGCTGCCCCCTTTGACGCCTACCCAGCCAGAAGTGGATTTTTTGTCCTGTTACACTCTCTCGAATCCATTTTTTCACTGCATTACCTGAACAGCCTGTTCTCCCATTACGGTTATGCCGTGATCGGGGTCGTGGTCATGCTTGAGAGTATGGGGCTTCCGCTGCCTGCCGAGAGCCTGATCATCACCGGGGCGCTGTTCTGCGCCACCACGCATAAACTCCACATTAGTGGCGTGGTGATTGCCGCCGTGATCGGGGCGATCATGGGGGACAATTTTGGCTATCTGATTGGCCGGGCGCTGGGGCTGAAGCTGTTGCAGAAATACGGCCCCAAATTCGGCCTGACCCCCAACCGCCTGCTACTGGGGCGCTATGTGTTCCTTAAACATGGCGGGTCTGTTGTGTTCTTTGGCCGCTTTATTGCCGTGCTGCGCATGTTTGTGGCCCTGCTGGCAGGAGCGAACCATATGCCCTGGCATACGTTCCTGTGGCACAATGCGCTGGGCGGCATTTGCTGGGCAGGAGGGTACGCCATCTGCACGTATTTGCTGGGGAATGAAGTGTTACGGCTTTCCGGGCCGCTGGGAATTGTCTTCGGGGTTTGCGCCGCGACAATCATTATTGCTTCGTTCCTTTTCCTGAAACGCAACGAGAAACGTCTGACGGAGGAAGCCTTGGCTGCAGCAGAAAAAGATGAACGCCTGCGGATTATGCCCTCATGATCGGCAAGCATGAATGGTCCGTGACCAACCGCCAGCCCAGCCTGAAGGGCCGCGTGGCTCTGGTAACTGGCGGCAATAGCGGCCTTGGGTTTGAAGTGGCCTGTGGTCTGGCCACGCGTGGCGCACGCCTGCTGCTGCCGGTGCGCAGTGCTGCGCGTGGGGAAGCCGCTCTGGCCGCCCTGCAGGCCCGCTGCCCCGGTGCCGAGGCTGAACTGCTCGCGCTCAATCTTGCCTCACTGGACTCCATTGCGACCTGTGCGGCTGAGGTCGCCACCCGCACCCGCGCGCTGGATTTTCTGGTGAACAATGCCGGCGTGATGGCCCTTGCCCGCAGGCAGGAAACGGCTGACGGGTTTGAAATGCAGTTTGGCACCAACCATCTGGGCCATTTTGCGCTGACCACGCGCCTGCGTTCCCTGCTGGAAGCGGCTTCCGGTGGCGGTACGGTGGTGACCGTCGCCAGTCTGGCCGCCTGTAAGGGCGCAATCCATTTTGATGATTTGCAGTCCCGCCGCCGTTACAGCCCCTTTGGCGCGTATCAGCAGAGCAAGCTGTCCAACCTGCTGTTTGCGCGGGAGCTGGCCCGGCGTGCGGGAGAAAATGGGTGGAACATCCATTCCCGCGCTGCCCACCCCGGCTGGTCTTCCACATCCATTATTGCCAATGGTCCGGCCTCCAGCCTGCCCGGCGCTGTCGGCAAGGCGGAACAGGTGATTGGCACCGCAGTTCTGCGCGTGATGGGACAGACCGCAGCGCGCGGGGCAGAACCGCTACTTTATGCGGCCCTCTCTCCGGCTGCGCGTGATGGGGACTATTACGGTCCACAGGGCACAGGGGAGCGACGTGGCCCCCCCGGCCCGGCCAAAGTGCCTCCCGCCGCGCAGAAAGTTAGCACGGCGGCGCGCCTGTGGGATGTGTCCGAACGCCTGACGGGCGTGGCCTGGTAACGTCCCGGCCTTAACCCCGCCGGCGGGAACTGCTGCCCGGTGAGGAACTGCGCGTGCGGCTCTGCTGCCGCAGCACGTTTTCAATCCACTCATTCAGGCGGCGTGTGGTTTCTTCGGCATCTTCCCGGTCCGGGTAGAATTCCGGGAAGCGCAGCGCCAGCCAGCGCCATGCGACCAGTCGCTTATGACGTTTTTCCGCGCGTTCCAGCTCTTCACGGCTGGCACGCTCACTCGGTGGCAGACGGCCTGTACCCGGCGGCAGAACGCGGCGGCCTGCGGCATGATCCGCTGCCCAGCCCACCAGACGACGGATGCCGTTATCGCGGTCATCCACCGGACACATGGCGTAGGACCAGCGGGTGGTGAGATCCAGTCCGTCCACCCCTTCCAGCGCGGACGCAATGGCAAAAGCCTGCTCCATATCCGCCAGACGGTAATTGGGGTCATCCTTACGCAACACGGCACGATGAATACGGGAGAGAACGCCATACAGGCTTTCCGACCCGATTTCCGCCGCAACCGCTTTCACGATATCCGCGTCTGGCTGCACGAAGGGCCGCAGATCTTCTGGCATTTCCGGGTCCGCCTCCAGCTGGCGACGGATGAAGGACGGGCTGCCCGCCCCCGCCAGCACGGATACAGTGCCCACTTCATGCTTGCCGTAGCGTCCGGCGCGGCCACCAATCTGCTTGACCTCCTGCACCGTAAGGTCCCGCGTCTGCTTGCCGTCAAACTTCTTGAGGGCCGCAAACACCACGCGCTTGATGGACAGGTTCAGACCCATGCCAATGGCGTCGGTCGCAATCAGGATATCGGCCGCACCCGAGTTAAAGCGCTGCGCTTCGGCCCGGCGGACCTCCGGGCTGAGCGCTCCATAGACCACGGCCACACACCGCCCGTGCTGCATGAGGGCTGCGCGGAGGTCCAGCACCTCGCGCCGGGAGAACGCAATCAGCGCATCACCGGCCTGAAGATCCTGCAACCGCACGGGCTGCGTGGCGGGTTTCAGCGGGCTTTTGCGCTCCAGAGAAATTTCATCCAGCGGGTCCCCGCACAGTTCGGCAATCCGCCGCACCATGGGGATACAGTCCGGTGCACCCAGCACATACAGGTGGCGGGCCGGAGCGCCCATGATCGCCGCTGTCCAGGCTGCACCACGATCGGTATCGAAGAGCATCTGTGCTTCATCAATTACCGCAACATCGACCGGATTATAGAACGGGCACATCTCCACCGTGGCCGCCAGATGGCGGCTGCTGGGCACCAGAATGCGTTCTTCCCCGGTTGCGAGGGACGCTTCGACCCCACGAGAGGCCAGTGCCTCCCGGAATTCATGCGCCAGCAGACGGAGGGGGGCCAACGCCAGTCCACTGTCGGCCTGCGCCAGCGCATTGAGCGCCGTGTAGGACTTGCCACTGTTGGTCGGGCCGGTAACGAGAGTGATACGACGGTTCAGCGCCCGTGCGGTGCGGAAATGGGCTGCATAACGGTCGAGCGCCGCCACGCGGGCAATGACGGAATTGGCCACCTTGCGGCCCATATCCGGGGCCTTACCCCCTGCCCCGGCAACAGCCGGAGCGCCACCATTGCGCCACTCCCCCAGCTTGCCACGCAGGGCGATAAGTTCCGCCGGATCAAACTCCCAGCGTTCCCGGTCACCCGATTCGCGCACCTTTCGGGCCACGGGCAGACGATTTTCTGCAATCCAACGCAGCGCTTCCTTATGGGAGCACCGCAGCAGGCGCGGCACCTCCTGAAACGGCACCAGACTTTCTTCCCACGTGCGCAGGCGCGATTCTTCTTTCTCGCGCTTTTCACGTGCCGTGCGCTCAATTGTGCTGGCTGTCTTCTGGCGCTGGGCTTCCTCCCGGCGGGCCGTGTCCAGAAACGGGTCGCCCTCCGGCAGGTCAAACGCCAGCGCAATGGCCATCAGCAGCAGGTCGGTCTGGGCCGGGGAGAGCACGCGCCCGGTATCAACCAGATCAGCCTGCACTGTCTCAAACACGGCTCGCGGGTTAGCCCCGTAAGACCGCAGCCGGGCGCGGGAGACAGGGGCCAGAGCGCGTTCCAGCACGCGGTCATCCGCTTCCGGTTCTTCTATGTTTCCAACGGCTTCTTCAATTTCATCGCGGGAAACCCAGATGCGGCCGCTGCGCCGCGTGAGGTCCACAAGGCGGGAGACACGCTTCTTGCGCCGGGCGGTGCACAGAATGGTGCGGTAGGTTTCATCCTCAATATCCCGCGCGCCGGGCTCCAGGGCGCGGGCAATGCGGCGCAGAACGTCCTGCTCTTCCCGTGGTTCGATACTCAGGCCTGTGCGGGCTGAAACACGCACAAAGGCCTCACGGGCGGGGGATGCAAAAGTCTCTGATGTCATAGCGTATTCATGCGGCATCCGCGCGGGCGGAACAATGGCTGAAACGGCAATAAAACCGCACCTGTGCACTGCCAGAAAGCGTCGCGTGATGAATTTGCACTGGCGTCATGCTTTCCAGCCCCTTAGAAACGCGCCACGACCAGAAGCACGCCTCCGTGCCGTTCAAGAGTCCGCACCGGGACCACAGGCCGGCTACGGGGCATATCCTCTCGATCTGCTGCAAGCGGAGTATAAGCGGCCCATGTCTGAAACCATGTCTGAAACGTCAACCGGAACATTTTCCGACATTCTGCCGAAAATGACGGCCTCTGAAGTCCCGACAGGTCTCCTGCCGGTAGAAGGTCAGGACGGTGTCTGGCACCTTGCCCCCCCGACCAAGGAATACGGCAACCTGTATCCGGCGAAGGTGCTGACGGTGCATCACTGGACGGACCGTCTGTTCAGCTTCACCACCACGCGTGACCCCGGCCTGCGGTTTGAAAACGGCCAGTTCGCCATGATCGGTATTGAACTGAACGGCAAGCCCCTGCTGCGTGCCTACTCCATTGCCTCCCCCAACTATGCGGATGAGATGGAGTTCCTCTCCATTGCCGTGCCGGAAGGCCCGCTGACTTCCCGCCTGCGCCACGTTAAAGTGGGTGATACGGTTCTGATTGGCCGCAAACCGACCGGCACGCTGCTGCTGGACAACCTCCGTCCGGGCCGGAACCTGTATTTCCTGTCCACCGGCACGGGTCTGGCACCGTTCATGAGCCTGATCAAAGATCCGGACTGCTATGAGCGGTTCGAGCATGTCATCCTCAGCCACACAGTGCGTATTTCCGGTGAACTGGCCTATGCCAACCACATCCGCCATGAACTGCCGGAACACGAATTTCTGGGCGAGGACATCTCCGGCAAGCTGCTGTACTACCCGGCTGTGACGCGTGAAGCCTTTGCCGTGACGGACCGCATCACCAAGCTGATCGAATCCGGCAAGATCTTCACGGATCTGAACATCCCGGAACTGGACCCCGAGCATGATCGTGTGATGATCTGCGGGTCACCGGAAATGCTGGCGGATACGGAAGCCCTGCTGCAGGCCCGTGGGTTTGATGAAGGCAACATGTCCAACCCCGGTTCTTACGTAGTGGAAAAGGCCTTCGCTGAACGCTGAGGTTAGTGAACTAAAAAACGGAGCCTGCGCCATGACGCATGAATTTGATCTTCTTGTCATCGGAGCAGGCTCCGGCGGGGTGCGCTGCGCCCGTATTGCCGCAGGGCATGGTGCGCGCGTTGCCGTGGTGGAAAGTCGCCACTGGGGCGGCACCTGCGTCAATCTGGGCTGCGTGCCCAAAAAGCTCATGGTTCAGGCCAGTGAGTATGGCGATCTGGTGGATGACAGCCACGCTTTTGGCTGGTCCTCCCTCCGTGGCACTCATGACTGGGCCACGCTGATTGCCGCCAAAGATAAAGAAATTACCCGCCTGAACGGCATTTACGTCTCCCTGCTGGAGAAAGCAGGCATCACCCTGCTGACGGGCCACGCCCGCTTTGTGGATGCCCATACCGTGCGTGTTGAAGCCTCTCCGCTTGCCCCGCATGAAGCGCCGCGCACCGTGACGGCAAAAAACATTGTCATCGCCACCGGCTCCACACCCCTGCGCCCGGATATTCCGGGGGCCGAACTGGCCATTACGTCTGATGAAGCCTTCCATCTGCCCAGCCGCCCGCAGCGCGTGGTGATTGTTGGCGGTGGGTATATCGGACTGGAATTTGCCGGGATTTTTGCAGGCTTAGGCTCTCAGGTCGATCTGGTTTACCGGCAGGCTCTCCCCCTGCGCGGGTTTGATGAGGATATGCGCGCCGCCATGGCTGAGGCCATTACCGTGCGCGGTATCACCCAGCACCCGCGCTGCTCCTCCAGCCGTGTGACCAAAGAGGGCGAGACCTACACCGTCACGCTGGATAACGGCCATACGCTGGAAGCTGACTGCGTGTTTTTCGCCACCGGCAGAAAACCCAAGATCGAAAAGCTTGGCCTTGAGAATACCGGCATTACCGTAGGCGACCTCGGGCAGATCAAGGTGGATGCCAACAGCCAGACCACGGAACCCGGCGTGTATGCCATTGGGGACGTGACGGACCGCATCAACCTGACCCCCGTTGCTATTGCCGAGGGCCATAATCTGGCTGACCGCCTGTTCGGCAAAGCGCCGGCGCGGGAATGGTCGTTCGACACCACGCCCAAGGCCGTCTTTTTCTCCCCGCCAATGGCGTCTGTTGGCCTCACGGAAACGGAAGCCACACATCATGGCGCGGTGGATATCTACTTCACGCGCTTCACGCCCATGCGTCACACGCTAAGTGGCCGCAAGGAGCGCAAAACGGTCATGAAGCTGGTGGTGCAGCAGAGCAGCCAGATTGTCGTAGGCGCGCATATTCTGGGGGATGACGCCCCGGAAATGCTGCAAGGCGTGGCGGTCGCCGTTACCGCCGGTCTGACCAAGCAGGATTTTGACCGCACCATCGGCATCCACCCCACCTCCGCTGAGGAACTGGTGACGATGCGCACCCGCACGCGGGAAACGCCAGCCGCGTCCTGACTCGGCTGCGCTCCGGCGCAGCCCCACACCCCTGCCTTCCCCCGCTTTTCTTTTTCCAGCCGCCAGAACAGGAAAAACGCCATGTCCTCTTCCCACACACCGTCTGGCCCCACGCCGGGCAGCGTTGCCGCTCACGCCCGCGGGTCTTACGATCTGGTTCTGAAAGGCGGCACCGTTGTGCTGCCGGACGCCACCGTGCAGACGGATGTGTATGTGCGGGACGGGCTGATTGCCGCCATTGGCGGGCAGGCTGACGCCGGGCGCACAATAGACTGCACGGGCCTGACCATTCTGCCGGGCGTGATTGATACGCAGGTCCATTTCCGTGAGCCGGGTGCTGAGGCTAACGAAGACCTCGAAACCGGGAGCCGCGCCGCTGTTCTGGGGGGTGTGACCGGCGTGTTTGAAATGCCCAACACGCGTCCGCCGACTTCCACGCCGGAAGCGGTGGCCTACAAGCTCTCTCGCGCAAAGCACCGCATGTGGTGTGATCACGCCTTTTATGTGGGTGCCACTGTGGACAACGCGGATGAGTGCGGTGAGCTGGAAAAGCTACCGGGTACCGCAGGCATCAAAGTGTTCATGGGGTCTTCCACCGGCAACCTGCTGATTTCAGAAGATGACATGCTGGAACGCGTTCTGCGCTCCGGTATGCGCCGCGTGGCCATTCATGCGGAAGATGAAACCCGCCTGAAGGAACGCATGGACTACCGCGTGGAAGGTGACCCGTCTTCCCACCCCGTCTGGCGTGATGATGAGACCGCCCTGCGCGCCACAACCCGTGCTCTGCATCTGGCCCGCAAAACCGGGCGGCGTGTGCATATCCTGCACATCACCACCCCGGCGGAACTGGAACTGATTTCCGCACACCGGGACATTGCCTCCTGCGAACTCACGCCGCAGCATCTGACACTGGCCGGGGAAGACGCTTATCCTCGTCTGGGCACGCTGGCGCAGATGAACCCGCCCATCCGCTCCGGCGCGCATCGGGATGGCCTGTGGCACTGGGTCAGCCAGGGCATGCCCGACATTATCGGCTCCGACCACGCACCGCATGCGCTCTCCGCCAAGGAAAAACCCTACCCGGCCTCTCCTTCCGGCATGCCGGGCGTGCAGACCCTGCTGCCGCTGATGCTGGACCATGTGGCCAACAACCGCCTGACCCTGCGCCGCCTTGTAGACATGACTTCCGCCGGGCCGCAGCGCCTGTTCGGGCTGGTGCGCAAGGGCCGCATTGCCGTGGGGTATGATGCTGACTTCTCCATTGTGGACCTCAAATCCCGCTGGACCATGGAACAGAGCTGGATGGCCTCCCGCTGTGGCTGGTCTCCCTTTGCGGGCCAGACCGTCACGGGCCGCCCGGTGGGCACCATTATCCGTGGCAATCAGGTGATGTGGGAAGGCACGCTGGCGGACAAAGCCCTTGGCGAACCCCTGCGTTTTGATGCAACCGACAGACCGCAGGCTGCCCGCTGAAACATGACGACGACGCCTTCCAACAGCCTGAAAATTGGTCTTGATTTCGGCACCACCAACAGTGTGGTGGTGCTGGCTCACCCGGACGGACGGACTGAAACCGCCCGGTTTACCTTCCCCCACCACGGCGAATCCGACACCTGCCGCACGCTGCTGTGCTTCTGGCATGATGAAGAACGCGGCCGCCTGAAGCTGCATGAGGCCATCGGTGCCGCAGCGGTGGATGCCTATCTGGAAGATCCTGCGGAAAGCCGCATGATTATGTCCATGAAGTCCTACCTCGCGCAGAAATCCTTCCGCGAGACCCAGATTTTCAGCCGTCGCATGACGCTGGAAATGCTGATTGCGCGCTTTCTGACGCATCTGATGCAGGCCGTGAAAATTGACCCGGCCTCCGTGCAGGTCACGGTCGGGCGGCCTGTGCATTTTGCCGGAGACCGCGCGGACGATGCGCTGGGCGAACAGCGCCTGCGCGAGAGCTTTACCGCAGCAGGCTTCGCCCCTATTGGCATTGCGTGGGAGCCGGAAGCCGCAGGCTGGCGTTTTGCCCAGCGGCTGGAAAAACCCACTACCATTCTGGTGGGCGATTTTGGCGGCGGCACCAGTGATTTCTCGGTCCTGCGGTTTGACCCCGCCACAGGCCGCGCCACGCCGCTGGGACATGCCGGTGTCGGCATTGCGGGGGATCAGTTTGATTACCGCATTATCAACACCGTTATCGCTCCCCTGCTCGGGCGGGACAGCACGTACCGGATTATGGGCGGCCAGCCTCTGCCCGTGCCGATTGAATGGTACGCAAGCCTTGGCCACTGGCACCGTCTGGCGCTGATGCGCACGCCGCAAACCCTGCGGGATATTGAGGACGTCACCCGCACAGCCGCCGAGCCGGAAAAACTCCGCGCGCTGCTTGATCTGGTGAATGACCAGCAGGGGCAGGCGCTCTACCGCGCCGTGGGGGCTGCCAAAAGCGCGCTCTCCTCCGCAGAGAGCACGGTGCTGAAGTTCGAGCACAAGCGGCTGAAGGTGGAACGCACCATCACCCGGCAGGAATTTGAAGAGTGGATTGCCCCGGACCTCGCCCGGTTTGGCGGCGCAGTAGATAAGGCGCTTGAGAACGCCAACCTTGCTGCGTCCGATATCGACCGCGTCTTCCTGACCGGCGGCACATCCTTTGTGCCTGCGGTGCGCAATCTGTTTATCAATCGTTTTGGGAAAGAGCGGGTGGATGCCGGAGGCGAGTTCGTCTCCGTAGCGGAGGGACTGGCTCTGATGTCAGGCCGCGCAGCCTGAGCCCACCCAACTCATCCGTAGCCGGAAAAACCCAGAGTGTTTGAAGAAGGGCGCAGGAGACTATCTCCCGCGCCCTTTCTGTTTTACGGAAAGGCAGACCGTTTAAAAACGTGCAGGTCCACCAGCGCCCGCAGGGGGCCGAAGGCTTTATCGGAAAAGTTTTCCGTATAGACCTTGGAGCCATCTGGCGCTTCTACAAACACCGTATCGTTCCAGTCGGCAGCGCTAATGCCCGTCCAGAGCGTAAGAGCCAGCACATCCTTGCCGCTGGCATCTTTCAGCATCAGGCGCGAATCGCCGGAAGACGGCGGCGTGCGGCCCAGCGGACCCCACCCGCTTTTATGCTCGCTCAGCCAGTCATTCACGGATTTCACTTCTTCCGCGCTCAGCATCCGCTTGTGCCGCATCGGGCCGACCTCAATCTCACCACTGGCGATCTGAGGGAACACCACCGGTTTGAAATTGGGCAGCGCCACCATCCAGATTAACGATGCCGTGCCAATCGTCAGCACCAGAAACCCGATAAGAAACGCGGTTTCCTTCCTCATTCCCCTAACTCTCCTTAACCGCGCACCGCCGCAATCACGCGGGCGACATCATCATCAGTCAGTTCCGGGTGAATGGGGAGTGCCAGAATACGCTGTGCCAGATCTTCCGACACCGGCAATGCCGTGCCGTCATGATGGTCCCGATAAGCCGGCTGCTTGTGCAGCGGCAGCGGATAATAAATGGCGGAGGGCACGCCCCGTTCTTTCAGGCGCGCCTGAAGCGGGGCGCGCTCTGCCGGGTCTTTCAGCAGAATAGCATAAATAGCCCATGCGCTCTTGCTGTTTGGCACCCGCACAGGCACCTGCACCACATCCGCAAGGCCGGCATCATAAGCCCGCGCAATCGCGTCACGCCGATCCAGCTCTTCCTTGAAACCATCCAGCTTGGCCAGCAGGACCGCAGCCTGCAACGTGTCCAGACGCCCGTTCATGCCGGTGCGCAGCACCTCATACCGCGTGCCGCCTTCCCCGTGGGTGCGGAGGGACCGATAGAGTGCGGCACGTTCCGGGTCATCCGTCAGAATAGCCCCGCCATCCCCGTAGCCACCCAGCGGTTTGGAGGGGAAGAAAGACAGCGTGGTGGCTGTTGCTTCCCGCCCCAGCGGTTTGCCATCCAGATCCGCGCCGAAGGACTGCGCGCAGTCCGCCAGCAGGAACAGGCCTTCTTCTTCCGCAATTTTGCGTAGTTCAGGCCAGGGCGCAGGCTGGCCGAACAGATCGACCCCCACAATAGCGCGGGCCGTCAGCTTACCGGCTTCCTTCACGGCGCGAATACGGGCGCGCAGATGGTCCGGGTCAATCTGGAAGGTGTTGGGATCTACATCCACAAAAACCGGGGTTGCCCCCAGCACCAGCGGGACTTCCGCCGTGGCGGTGTAGGTAAAAGCGGGCAGGAACACGGCGTCCCCCCGGCCAATCCCTTCGGCCATCATGACAATCTGCAACGCATCCGTGCCGGAGGAAACGCCGACGCATTCCTTCGCACCACACCAGTCAGCCAGACGCTGTTCCAGTTCAGCCACTTCCGGGCCCATCACAAAGCGGCAATGGTCCAGCACCGCATCCACGCGGGCGCGCAGGGCCGGGCCCAGACGCTTCTGCTGTGCAGGGAGATCAAGAAACGCAATCGGTTTGTCTGCTGTCTTATCGGTCATGATGCCACCTGTTTCCTGCTGCCATCCGGCCCGTTGTCCGGGCCTCTGGTCTGTATCGCCCCGGAGCGTGCTGCGGCCTCTGCCGCACCCGGCGGTGCAACAGACCGCACTTCTCCTGTGGGGTTATGATCGAATTCCGGCACCAGCAATGACAGAATGCGCAGGGCTGCCTTCACCTCCCCTTTGCGCGCACAGGCTGCAATCTGGTCCACTGCCTGCGTCACGTCCGTCAGATCCACCACGCGGGGGGTGGCCATCAGCAGGCCCGGTGCATCCGTGGGCACCGGGGCTTCTCGTCCGTGAAACAGTTCTTCATAGAGTTTTTCGCCCGGACGCAGGCCGGTAAAGCGGATGCCCACATCCTCTTCCGGGCGCAGTCCGGCAAGGCGGATCATCTGGCGGGCGAGGTCCACAATCTTCACCGGCTCGCCCATATCCAGCACAAAAATCCCGCCATCACGCAGCAGGGCATCCGTGCCGGAACCATCCACACCGCAGGTACCCCGCACACTGGCCTGCAGGACCAGCCCGACGGCTTCCGGCACGGTCATGAAATAACGGCGCATTTCCGGGTGCGTGACCGTCAGCGGGCCGCCCCGCTCAAGCTGCCGCCGGAACAGCGGCACAACTGAGCCGGTAGAGCCCAGCACATTGCCAAACCGCACGGTAATGCAGCGCATGGCATTTGGGTTGCCAGAAGTGCGCGCCTTGATATCCAGCGCCTGACAATACATCTCCGCGGCGCGTTTGGCCGCGCCCATCAGGCTGGAGGGGTTCACGGCCTTGTCGGTCGAGATCACCACCATGGCCCGCGCGCCGTTACGGGTGGCGGCATCGGCCACCACGCGCGTACCATGCACGTTGGTCAGCAGGCCTTCAGCCGGGTTGGCTTCCACAATCGGAACATGCTTGAGGGCGGCGGCATGGAACACCAGTTCCGGCCGGAACCGCGCCATCACCTCTTCAATCCGGGATTCATCCCGCACATCCGCCACCACAACCTCACGCCGGACGTGGGGTGCCCATTCGGCGAGTTCTGTTTCAATCTGCCAGAGTTCAAACTCACCGTGGTCCAGCAGGATCAGACGATCCGGCTCAAGCATGGCAATCTGCCGCACCAGTTCGGAGCCAATGCTGCCACCAGCACCCGTCACCAGAACGGTTTTATGGCCAACAAGACGCTCCATCCCCGCCCGGTCCAGCGGCACCTGCGGGCGGTTGAGCAGATCTTCAATCGGCACGGGACGCAGTTCCACGCGCTCCGCCGGAGTCAGGTCCGTCAGAGCCGGGGTGCGCAATACGGAAATGCCATGCACCGCGCCCGCATCCAGCACTTTTGTCAGCGCCGCCCCACGAAAAGACGGGGTCGTCACCACCAGCGACTCGGGGAGTGTTCCGGCTTTTTCCAGCCGGTCCAGTATCGCCTCAATATCGTTTACATGGCCAAGGATCGGCACATTATGCAGCCTGCGGCCTGCCTGATGCGTGCCAAGTGCGACCATCCCCACCACACGGATGCCGGCCGCCGGATTACGCTCCAGAGCGCGCAGATACAGGTCTGCCTCTGTATCCACCCCCACCAGCACCACCCGCCGCTGGTCCGCCTTGCGGGCCGCCAGACGATGCGCCAGCCGATAGCCTATACGCAGGCCACCTAGCATGATGAGCAGCACCAGCGCGTAGATAATGGGAAAGGTCGGGCTGGGCAGCCGGAAGCCGGCCCACACCAGCCCGACAGAAAAGAGAACCGAACTCGCTACTGAGGCACCGGCAATACCCAGCAGATCCGAAACCCCGGAAAACCGCCAGTATTGCTGCGGCATTCTGAAAGGCAGGCCGCTGACCACCAGCGTAATTGCCCCACTGGCCAGAAACCACAGCGGGTGCAAAAGCCCATCCTGCGGCGCGGCCAGCCACCGTGCAAACGGCGCAGCCAGAGCCGCCAGCATCCCGTCCAGCAGGATGTTGACCATGATTCTGTTGAGCGGGCGCAGCCGGGGGCTACGGTGCAGAGACTCAGAGCGTTGCAGTGCCATTACCTTGCACCTATAGCCTAGCACCTGCCATCCTAGAAGCAGCACAACCAGACGAGACCATGCCCACCGTCCCTTCTTCTCTTTTTCTGGCGGTTTTCTGCCTGTTCAGCGCAGTATTTTTCACCAGTTTTCTGGTGAGGATGATGATCCGCGTGGCCATTCTGGACCACCCGGGCCACAGAAGCGCACATGAAGCCCCAACCCCAAAGGGCGGCGGTGTAGGCGTGATGGCCACATTTTTTGTGCTGTTTCCCATTTTGCAGGGGGTAACAGGCCAGCCGATCCTGAGTGCGCCCGTGCTAATGACGGCGCTCGCCACCGCGTTGCTGGCAGGCGTATCCTGGCTGGATGACCTGTATCAGTGGCCGCCCTCCATCAAATTTGCGGCTCAGTGTCTGGCGGCTGTTCTGGTGGTTGCGGGCGGCACCAGCCTGCCGCTGCCTTTGGCATGGGGTGGCGCGGTGGCCGGAGCAGTAATTTCCGTCCTCTGGCTGGTGTTCATCACCAACGCTATCAACTTCATGGATGGGCTGAACGGGCTGATTTCCGGCTCTCTGGCCGTCGGGTGTGGCATTCTCGCGCTGATCGGCCCGGCCTTTGGCGTGTCGGACCTGTTCTGGCCTGCGCTGCTGCTGTGCGCCTGCCTGTGCGGCTTCCTGCCCTTCAATTACCCAAAGGCCCGTATTTTTCTGGGGGATGTCGGGAGCCAGAGCTGTGGACTTCTGGCCGGAGCGGCGGCCCTGCATGTGGCCCACGCAACGTCCCAGCCTTCCGGATGGGTGCTGGGGCCGTGCCTGATTTTTCCGCTGATTTATGATGTGCTGTTCACGCTCGTCCGCCGCAAACTTGCCGGACATTCTCTGGTGCAGGCGCATCGGGGGCACCTGTATCAGGTGCTCCACCGCAGCGGCATCAATGCCGCGTTGATCACACTGGCGGAATGGGGATTTGTGGTGTGGGGAGCCGGGGTTGCCTGGTGGGCCGCGCCCATGGCCTTTGTCCCCGGCTTTATCAGTGCGCTGGGGCTGCTTCTGGCGCCCCAGCTCCTCTGGACAGGTCTCGCCGTCCTGCAAACGCGCCGCCACCCGGTCGGCCCCTGGTAAGCGACGCATTTTCTGGCGTCAGGCTCTTATTTTTCCAGCTTCAGGGTCAGGCCTTCAGCAGAGCTGGCCAGACGTGCCCCTTTGGTGGCTGTCTCGATTTTAATCCGGACGCCGTTCTTGTTCTCCAGCACCAGCCCGCCAAGACCGCTGCCGAGGGTCGCTTCCCCATGGGCTGCGCCGTAGGTGCCGTCAAAATCCTGCACGCGGTGCAGGTTGTAAACGGTGCCGTTGCCTTCGATGGTGGAGAAACCAACCGCCGCAATCGTGCCGCCCGTTACAGAGAATTTGTAGGTGTGGCCGCCATAGGTCAGCCTGCCATCACCCCACGTATAACCCACTCCAACGTCAGCGGATTTAGCACTCAGGGTGATTTTTCCGGTGGGCGAACCCATCGCATCAGCAGCATGAGCCGCAGGCATCATACTGATGGGAGAAAACGCCAGTGCCGCCACAGCGGCAACAGAAGCAAACCGCATTGGAACGTTCCTTATCTCTTTGTTTCTCTTCCCATATCCCCCTGCGGCAGAAAGCCGGAGACGTTTGGGAAGCGCTGAGAAAAAAACGCCCGATACAGATAAAAGTTTCTAAGAACAGGCCTGTCTGTCGTTTCTGCAAAAAAGAATCGACGGACAGGCCGATAAAGTCTTCAGGCTGCCGCTACGCGACGCAGCGTGGCGCGACGGACAGGCTTGTCTTCCTGACGCACCTTTTTGGCTTCCTCATCAGCCGCTTCACCCATGATGGAGCGGATTTCCTTCAGATAAGCCGCACCTTTGGGGGTGCGCTGCACCAGAACGGAGCGGCGATCCAGCGGATCAACCTTACGACGGGCCAGATCCAGTTCACCCAGACGGTCAAGCGCACGCGTAATGGCGGGCTTGGAGACGTTCAGGCTGGAGGCCAGACCACGCACGGTGTGACCGGACTCATCAAGATAGCAGGTCAGGAAAACCGCAAGCTGTCTTGCAGAGAGATCAGGGCCTTCGCCACGCACCAGCGAGACGATGGTATCGCGAAGAGTTTTAACCAGCTCTTCGGCTTTGGCGGCAGTCTGTGCCATCAGATTCTAGTCCTTTCCAAAGGTCCAATCACTGCCCTTGCGGCCAGCTTTCGGCTTTTTCATTTTTACTTCCGGCATACTTGGTGAGGCCTATATAGGAGCCGGTGTACATGTTTAAAACCTGTACTCTAAAAATAGTTCCAGGAATGTGACATTTCTTTACGACATCGCGCCGGGTTTTGTCTCAAAAATTTTACACACCGCGTCGAAAAGTGCGCGCATCCCAGGAGAATCCCCGCCTTCAGGCCGTCCGGGCCTGCCGCTATCATTCCATGCATAGCTGTCGATATGCGCCCACCGCTGGCCAGCATTTACAAAACGCTCAAGAAACAGTCCCGCTGTTACTGCCCCGGCCATAGGTCTGGAGGAAATATTGTTAAGGTCAGCCACCGGGCTTTTCAGCCATCCGGCGTAACCCTGCCATAAAGGCAAACGCCAGAGCGGGTCAGCCTGCCGCTGCCCGGCGGCCAGAATGGACTGCGCTACACCCTCATCATTACTGAACAAGGCAGGCAGATCCGGCCCCAGCGCCACGCGGGCAGCACCGGTCAGGGTGGCGATGTCCATCAGCAGGTCCGGGGTATGTTCACCGGCTTCGCTCAGCAGGTCACACAGTACCAGCCGGCCTTCCGCATCCGTGTTGCCGATTTCCACCGTCAGGCCTGCGCGGCTCTTCACCACATCCAGCGGTCGCATAGCGTGGCCGGAGACACTGTTTTCCACGCACCCCAGCCGGACTTCCAGCCGCACCGGCAGATCCTGCGTCATGATCAGACGGGCCAGCGCCAGCACGCTCGCCGCCCCACCCATGTCTTTCTTCATCCGCAGCATCCCGGAGGACGGCTTGAGGTCATACCCGCCGGAATCAAAGCACACGCCTTTCCCGACGAGAGACAGCAGCGGCGCGGATTTCCCGGCCTTGCTCCCTTTCCAGCGCGCAAGCGCCACACGCGGCCCGCGATCGGAACCATTGCCCACATGCGCCAGCAAGGGGTAGGCCTTGTCCAGCGCAGCGCCCTTGATGATCTCCACGTCCGCGCCAAACGGCGTCAGCGCCTCGCGGGCGGCCTTGGCAAGTTCAGACGGCCCAAGCAGATTGGCGGGCGTATTGATCAGATCCCGCGCCAGCCAGACAGAGCGTGCCGTCTCAACGGCCATCCCTTTCTGCTCAGCGGCAGTCACCACCAGACGCGGCCCCGCATGCTTTGCGGCCTTCCCGGCAGACTTCAGGGAAAACTGATAGGCCCCCAGACAGAAGCCCAGAATCACATCATCCCGCGCAATATCGGCGGGCACGTTTACGTCCCAGTCTCCGTCCGGCAGATCCTGCGCCAGAGCGCCAAACAGATACGGGTCGCGCTGCCCTTTTTCCGGCACGCCAAACAGCCCTATCGGTGCGCCGCTGGCATCCGGCACCAGCACCAGCTGGCCCGGCTTACCGGTAAAGCCACAGGCCTGTGCAAAAGCGGCGCCTTCTGCCCCCAGCAGGGAGGCAAGAGCCTTCGGGTCAGCCCCACGCACGCCCTGCACGGTGCGGGTGGCTTTTTCCCCTGCCTTACGGCGGCTACGGGATACGACGAGACAGTCTGGTTCACGAACGGACATGGACAGTTCCTCCTTACTCAAACCTGCGCCGGGAACCCCCTCGGCGCAATGCCCCCGCAGAAGGGAACGGGTTGCTTTTGAACGCATACCAGCGGACCATGGCAGGATGATGGATACCCCAAGCCGCCAGGCCAGCCGCCTGAGGCCCCCCGCCAGTACTGAGGATGCTCCGGTTCGCGCTGTACTGGGGCCGACCAACACCGGCAAGACCCATCTGGCGCTGGAGCGAATGCTCGCGCACACCTCGGGCATCATGGGCTTTCCGCTCCGCCTGCTGGCGCGGGAAAACTATGAACGCATGGTGCGGCTGAAAGGCGTGCGGGCGGTGGGGCTGATTACCGGGGAAGAAAAAATCATCCCCTCAGGGGCCCGCTGGTTTTCCTGCACGGTGGAAGCCATGCCGATGGACCGGGCGGTGGACTTTATCGCCGTGGATGAAATCCAGCTCTGTGCGGACCCCGAACGCGGCCACGTGTTTACGGACCGGCTACTAAACGCACGCGGTCAGGCTGAAACCCTGTTTCTGGGGGCCGAGACTATCGCGCCGCTGCTCCGCACGCTTATCCGGGGCATTGAGATTGAAGCGCGGCCTCGCCTGTCAGAGCTGAGCTATACCGGCTTTACACGCCTCTCCCGCCTGCCGCCCCGCTCCGCCATTGTCGCTTTCTCCGCCGGAGATGTTTACGCCATTGCGGAGGCCATCCGGCGCCGGCGCGGTGGCTGCGCCGTGGTCATGGGGCAGCTCTCTCCCCGTACGCGCAATGCACAGGTGGAACTCTACCAGAAACGAGAAGTGGACTACCTTGTGGCCACAGATGCCATTGGCATGGGGCTGAACATGGATATCCAGCATGTGGCCTTTGCCGGGCTCTATAAGTTTGATGGCTCCCGCCGCCGGATGCTGGCCGCTGCGGAAGTTGCCCAGATTGCTGGACGAGCCGGACGCGGCGCGCAGGATGGCACGTTTGGCACCACGGGCGATTGCCCACCCCTGCCAGAAAATATTGCCGAGGCGGTGGAAAACCATCAGTTCGAGGCGCTCCACCATCTCTACTGGCGCAACAGTGCGCTGGATTATTCGTCCCCGCGCGCTCTGTACGCCAGTCTCTGCCAGAAGCCGCCTTACCCAGGCCTGCGGGCAGCGGAACCGGCCTCAGACATCGTCGTCCTCAGCGCATTGATGCGCGACACCGCCATCCAGAGCCTGACCAAAGAGCCGGGCCGGACTCGTCTGCTGTGGGAAGTCTGCCAGATCCCCGATTTCCGCAAGCTTGGGGAAGACAGTCACATCCGCCAGTGCGCCCAGATTTTCACCGTGCTGGTGAAGGAAGGCCATCTGCCCTCAAGCTGGCTGGAGCCCCGGCTCGCCAACCTGGAACGCACCGAGGGCGATATTGACGCCCTGATGCAGCGGCTGATGGGCATCCGTATCTGGGCCTACGTCTCCACCCGTTCGGACTGGGTAGAAAACCCACAACTCTGGCGCAGCCGCACCCGCACGATTGAAGACACCCTCTCCGACCTGCTGCACGAACGGCTGGCCGCCCGCTTTGTGGACAAACGTGCCACCAGTCTGGCCCGCAGGCTGGAAGAAGCGGACAGCAAACCCCTCCTTTCTGCCATTACCCGCACCGGGGAAGTGAGCGTGGAAGGTCATGCCGTTGGCCATATGCAGGGCTTTGCCTTTATCCCTGATCAGGAAGCAGCCCGATCCGACCAGCCCTTGCTGATGCGCGCCGCCCGTCGGGCCGCCCGGAGCGAGATCCCGCGCCGTGTAACGCAATTCCTGCAAACACCGGATGAAAGCCTGACGCTGGACCCGATCACCGGCACCCTGCTCTGGTTTGGCGATGCCATCGGCCATCTTCAAAAAGGCGAGGAACTACTGCGGCCTGCCGTGCACGTGACTACAGCAGAGTTTCTGGAGCCGTCCCACCGCGAACGCATCCGCATGCGGCTGACAGCCTTTGTCGAGTCCACCCTACACAACACACTCGCTCCCCTTTTCCGGGCGGCCCATGCCGTGGCGGATAAACCCACCCTGCGCGGGCTGGTACATGGCCTGACAGAACAGGGCGGCGTGATGACGCTCCCGGCAAACAGCCAGCTGAGCAAAAAAGACAGCCATTTCCTGCACAAGCTGGGCCTGCGTCTGGGGGATGGACTCCTGTTCTGCCCGCAACTGCTCCGCCCCCGCCCCATGACGCTCCGGGCCTTGCTGGTGCAGCTTCATACAGGCCAGCCCGTGCCACCGCTCCCCAAGCCGGGCGCGGTCTCTTGCCGCCTGCCACCCGAAACCAAACTCTCCGCGCAGGATCGTGCCGTGCTGCTGCAAATTGGCTGGTACTCTGCGGCTGACTTCCTGATCCGGCTTGATATTGCACACGAGACACACAAGACTCTCTCTGAGCTTGCCACCCGCTCCGGCGGCTGTCCGCTCCAGTCCGGCATGGCATCCCGTCTGGGTGTGCCTGCGGCAGACCTGCCGATGGTGCTGACGGATCTGGGATTAAGAGTGCAGAAAGCGTCCGTTCTGAGCAAAAAACAATTCGGGCCCGCCACACCCGTTCTGCTTTTACCGCCCCGCCCAACGGCCCCTGAACGCAAAGGCCGCAAAAACGGTCCACGGGCACGCGGGCAGATCAGGCAGGACAATACAGGCCCGTTTGCGGCGCTGGCAGTGTTGCAAAAACGTCGTTAAGGGCAGCTCTGCTCAGAAAGAAACAGTAATACCTAATAGAAGCGGGTTGCCACGGAACAAAAAGCCCCTCATATCTTCGCCATCCTTGATGGCATGGCCGGGAATGACCATGCCATTTGTCCCGGGACCGGACCCGATCCGCTCCCCCAGAAATCTTCGGAGATGGCAATGACCTACGTGGTCACTGAAAACTGCATCCGCTGCAAATTCATGGACTGTGTGGAAGTCTGCCCTGTTGACTGCTTCTACGCCGGTGAAAACTTCCTGGTGATCAACCCGGATGAATGCATTGATTGCGGCGTGTGTGAGCCTGAATGCCCCGCAGAAGCGATTTTCCCGGACAGTGATGATCGCGCGACAGCATGGGCAGAACTCAACGCATCCTATTCTACCAAATGGCCGAACATCACCCGTAAGGGCACACCCCCGGCTGATGCGGAAGAATGGAAAGACAAGCCGGACAAAGCTGGCCTGCTCTCCCCCGAGCCCCATAAAGGCTAAAGCTCCCACCCTTTGGGTGCTTTGAAAACGGCGCGTTGACCCCCAACCGGGTGGTCCGCGCCGTTTTTTATGAGCCCCTCTCCGGCTGGCCTCCGGTCTGGCACCAGGCACAAAAAAAGCCCCGGAATTGCTTCCGGGGCTTTTTTCTTACCAAACACAAGACCCTGCCGGTGCGAGACCGGCAGAGCTGTCCCTTATTAGCGGGACATCATGTGCAGGGCGGTGTTGTTCATGATGAACATGGTGCCGATGAGCAGAATCACGACGAAACCAACAGTGAAGAAGAAACACATGTTGTTCCAACGCTGTTCAGACCCACTGCCCATGTGCAGGAAGTAGTGCAGGTGCACGAGCACCTGAATGAAGGCGAGAACCGCAAGACCCGTCAGCGTACCTGAAGGAGACAGGCTGTGGCTCATAACGAGACCAAAGGACGCTGCCGTCAGGATAACCGCAAGAACGAACCCGATAATGTATGAGGATACACTACCGTGGCTTTCACCCGAAGGGGATGTGTGAAGATCGCTCATCAGATCATGCTCGCCAGATAGACATAGGTGAAGACGCAGATCCAGACGATATCCAGGAAGTGCCAGAACAGGCTCAGGCAGGTGAGCTTATTCATCATACGTTCCGGGATCTCAGTCGTGCCCATCAGCTGAACGATGAGGGTCACGAGCCAGATCAGACCACACGTTACGTGCAGACCATGCGTGGACACCAGTGTGAAGAAGGAAGACAGGAACGCGCTGCGGTCCGGCCCATTACCTTCATGGATCATGTGTGCAAATTCATTCAGTTCCAGGCCAACAAAGCCCAGACCCAGAAGGAACGTTACACCCAGCCACATGATGACTTTGTTGACCTCATTCTTATGGGCGGCAATCATGCCGAACCCATAAGTGATGGAAGAGATCAGCAGCAGGGCTGTTTCCTGCGCCAGTCCGCTATACTCGAACAGGTCACGGCCGCTCGGGCCGCCGTTAACCTGGTTATGCAGGACTGCAAACACGGCAAAAAGTGAGCCGAAGATAATGCAGTCGGTCATCAGATAGACCCAGAACCCGAACACCACCGGGGACTCGTGATGGTGTTCGTCGTGGCCTGCGGTCTGAACAGTTGTGTCGTGCGCCATTACTCAGCTGCCTGTGCCATGAGTTTACGGGAATGCTCGTTCTCGATCCGGGCAACTTCTTCAGCAGGGATGTAGTAATCGATATCCTTGTTGGCGCTACGGGCAATAACCGTCCCGATCACACCGATCAGGCCGATGGCTGCCAGCCACCAGATATACCATACTGCAGCAAAGCCGAATACGAGGCTGAACACACCGATAAGGAACCCGGCAGCCGTGTTTTTCGGCATGTGGATCGGAGCATACGGCCCACCAGCACAACGCGTATCAATGCCGTTTTCCTTATCGTGCATGAACGCATCGAGTTCATGAACGTGCGGGACAATAGCAAAGTTGTACGGCGGCGGCGGAGAAGACGTGGACCATTCCAGAGCGCGACCATTCCACGGATCACCCGTGACATCACGGTTAGCGGGCAGGTTGCGGTCACGAATTGTCACGTAAAGCTGGGTCAGCTGACACACGATCCCGAACAGGATCAGCACAGCACCGACTTCAGCAATCAGCAGCCAGATGTGCCATTCCGGATTGTCGTAGTGGTTCATACGACGGGTCATGCCGTCGAAGCCCAGCACATACAGCGGAACGAACGCAAAGTAGAAGCCAACGAACCAGAACCAGAAAGCACGGATGCCCCAGGTTTCGTTCATCTTGAAGCCCATGACCTTCGGGAACCAGAAGTTCATGCCACAGATGTAACCGAAATACACACCACCGATAATCACGTTATGGAAGTGAGCAATCAGGAACAGGGAGTTATGCAGAACGAAGTCAGCACCCGGAATTGCCATCATCACACCGGTCATACCACCGATGGTGAAGGTCACCATGAAGCCCACGGCCCAGTACATGCAAGCATGGAACTGAACGCGACCCTTATACATGGTGAACATCCAGTTAAAGAGTTTCACACCAGTCGGGATCGAGATGATCATGGTTGCAATGCCGAAGAAGGCATTCACATCCGGACCAGCACCCATCGTGAAGAAGTGGTGAACCCACACGATGAAGGACAGAACCATGATGGAGCAGGTTGCGTAAACCATGGTGCCGTAGCCGAACAGCGGCTTGCCGGAGAAAGCAGGAACAACTTCAGAGAACACGCCAAAGGCGGGAATAACAAGAATGTAAACTTCAGGATGACCCCAGGACCAGATCAGGCTGAGATACAGCATCTGGTTACCGCCACCATCATTGGTGAAGAAGTGCATACCGAAGTAACGGTCCAGACCCAGCAGTGCGACAGCAACGGTCAGCACGGGGAAGGAGACCATGATCAGGATAGAGGAGCAGAAAGCCGTCCAGGTGAAGACAGGCATCTTCATCCAGGTCATGCCCGGAGCGCGCATCTTCACGATCGTCACGAAGAAGTTCACGCCGGTCAGCAGGGTGCCGACACCGGAGAGCTGAATGGCCCAGATATAGTAATCCACACCAACGCCAGGGCTGAACTGAGACTCAGACAGCGGAGGATAAGCCAGCCAGCCACACTGTGAGAATTCACCGATGAACAGGGAGACGTTCACCAGGATGAATGCAATGGCGGTCATCCAGAAGCTGAGGTTGTTCAGGAACGGGAAGGCAACGTCGCGGGCGCCGATCTGAAGCGGCACAACGAAGTTGAACAGCCCGGTCATGAAAGCCATGGCCAGGAAGAAGATCATGATCGTTCCGTGAGCGGAGAAGATCTGATCGTAGTGATGCGGCGGCAGATAACCGGGGTTGCCAGCATAGGCCATGGCCAGCTGGGTACGCATCATGATGGCGTCCGCAAAACCGCGGAACAGAGCAACCAGCGCCAGCACGATGTACATGACAGCCAGACGCTTATGGTCAACGGAAGTCAGCCACTCTTTCCAGAGGTAGCCCCACTTGCCGTAATAGGTAATCAGCCCCAGAACCGCGAGACCGATAATGGCAACGCCCAAGAACGTGCCTACCAGGATCGGCACATCCAGCGGGATGGCCGAGAACGATAGTCTCCCTAGCATAGATCCTATTCCTTCATATTCATGTCGGACATCGCGGACTGCACCTGAATCATCTTGCCAGTGCTTTTGTCCATGACCATGCCGTTGTTGTATTTGGCAACGATCGTGTTGAACATTCCGGGTTCAACATGCGCGAAATATTCGACAGGATTGGCTTCGCTCGGCGCAGCCAGCTTCGGATAGGTCTGACCATCCAGCTGCTCGGAGGAAGACTTTACTTTATCAACCCATGCATTGAATTCATCACCACTGACAGCCAGCGTGCGGAATTTCATGTCAGAAAAGCCACGGCCGCTGTAGTTGGCGGATTCACCCAGATAATCACCCGGCTCGTTAGCCATAAGGTGAAGCTGAGTCTGCATACCGGCCATTGCGTAAATCATGGAACCAAGACGCGGGATGAAGAAAGAGTTCATCACGGAATCAGAGGTGATTACGAAATCGACGGGGGTGTTAACCGGAATAGCCAGCTGGTTGACGGTCGCAATACCCTGTTCCGGGTAGATAAACAGCCATTTCCAGTCCAGAGCCACAACTTCAACATGAAGCGGCTTGGTGGTTGCTTCGGCTTCCAGCGGTTTGTACGGGTCAAGAGAATGACACGTCTGGTAGGTGATCACCGCAAGAAAGAGAATGATCAGGGAGGGCACGCCCCAGATGATCAGCTCGATCTTGTTAGAATGAGACCACTTAGGAAGATATTCTGCACTGGTGTTCGACTGGCGATAATGCCAGGCGAAATACACGGACAGAATGATGGTCGGAATGACCACAATCAGCATTGCGATTGTAGAGGTGGCGATCAGTGATTTCACCCCATCGCCAACCGGGCCTTTCGGATCCAAGACATCCATCTCACACCCGGCAAGCAGCAACGCTGACGATAGGCCGCCCAATCGCGCCATTCTCGCCAGTAACTTGTTTTTCATCGCACGCCTCTTGGTTCTGACATCTACTTAGCCTCACAAAGACTCTTCGCTCCTGCTGCCATAGAAGCCCGACAACAGCAAGAAACCGCGCTCCGGCTTCCCTTGGGTGCCAAAATGCCGGCAACCCTGCACAGACTGGCCATCTCCTCCGGAAAAGAGATGAAAAAGCCTGAGCCGGAACGACAGTTCAACAGGCTCCTCGGGCAGCGAAAACGCCTTGCGCCCTACTTTATTCCTAAAGCGCAGATTCTCAATGTCCGAAAAGTTCCATCAGCCTTTCGTCACAGTCGATCTATTCCCTAAAGAACATTTCGTTCCTGTGTTATTTCGCCGAATTTCGAGGGTGACAAGACTTCACTATTTGTTACGAAATATTACATACTAAAAATGTCCTGATTTTTTTTCTGTTCTAAATCAGTGTGTTATAGCACTTCACCTCAAATCACAGATATGTGAGCCACTTCCTCATGCTCAACATAAGTCTTATTTTGAACGCATTCTGAATGGGCAGATGCCCTTTCCTTCACTGCATAGCTGGCCACACAAAAAAGCCCGACCTCTGCAGGCCGGGCTTTCCAGATTTATTCAGACTCCTCGAATTAAGGAGTCTGGACCTCTTATTTCCAACCTTAGTCGTTGGAGTTCCGCACGCCCATGAACTGGAGCAGGAACTGGAAGAGGTTGATGAAATTCAGATACAGGCTCAGCGCATCATAGACGCTGCGTTTGGCCGCTTCATCCGGACCTTCATACGCCGCATATTGCGGATAGGTGACGCGGATACGCTGGGCGTCAAACGCACTGAACGCCGTGAAGATGAACACCCCGATAATGCTGTAGACAAAATACACTGCCGAGCTTTTCAGGAAGATATTCACCAGACCGGCAATCACCAGTCCGAACAGCCCCATCATCAGGAAGGAGCTGAACTTCAGCAGGTTAGCCTTGGTCGTGTAGCCCCACAGAGACGTTGCCGCGAAGGTGCAGGCCGTTACCAGAAAGACGCGCACAACGGAGACACCGGTATAGACCAGAAAAATGCTGGCCATGCTGGCGCCCATGGTCGCACAGAAAGCCCAGAAAAGACCCTGCGCGCCCTGTCGGGACAGGCGGTTAACCCCAAAGGACATCACCAGCACAAAGCCGAGCGGCGCGATCATCGCCAGATCACCCAGCAGCGTGGGGCGCAGGGCCAGACCGCCAGCCATTGGGGTCAGATGGAAAAACAGGTTCCGCAAGCCGGTAAAGGCCACGGCGTAGGCCACGATGCCTGTCAGCAGCAGGCCTGAGGCCATCCAGTTATAAACGCGCAGCATGTAGGCGCGCAGACCTGCATCCAATGCGCCGGCCTGGGCATTTAAGCCCGCAGCTGCTGTGGGTGAACGGTAGTCGTGACTGAACGACATCTTTTCCTCTCCTTGTCCGGACAAGCCGGCGTTGCTTTATACTTGTGGCTGCCCTGCCCCTGCGTCAAGGGTTAGCAACCCCTTTCATGACCAGCCTGAGAGATGATGAAGGTCTGACGATGTACCTTATAATTGGCGCGACACTCCCTGCGGAACTCCGAACAACCCTGCTTGGGCTTCAGGCTCATTTTCCAGACAAGAACTGGGTGCCGGAGTCTTTTCTCTTTTTGCCGTTCTGCGCGTTGGGAAACATTACCGATCCCACACTTCTGGAAGAAATTGATCACGCTCTGCGGAACATTTGCCCGCGTACGCCGCTTTCCTTCACGACAGATGGATTTGAACTTTCCCTGCGCAAGGACCGAATCTCACTCGGAATAAAAGTACAGCCCTCACAGCTTGATCACCTTTCCGTGAAAATCCGTTCGGCCATGCAACGGGCGGGGGTGCAAAACCCCAAACTTTATACCCCCCTGACCATTCCTCTGGCCGCTGTTACGGACGTCCCTTCACTCAACGTCAGTCAGTGGATTCAGATGCATCATCCACAGACATTTTCTGAACACACCATTTCCGAAATTACCCTTTTCAGCTCTTGGAAAAACGAGGAAACGCCCCTCATTATTCCGGAAGAGGAATATCATTTTAGCGGGATTATTTAAGTCCCCCCATCACGTGTTATAACATAAACTATTACAGTTCGTGATCACCCAGCTACAAGACGGGGCGGTGCCTCTACGCTGCTGTAACGGCTAGATAATCTCCAGGAACATGGAGGCAGCTATTCATCTGGCGTGATTGACAGAAACTGGGCCTCTTGGCTGATTGTGAGAAACCGGCCTGCCGGCTTTTTTTCTTCTTTCCTCACCTTAATATCAGTCGAGGACGCTAACGCATGACCCGCCCCGCCTCCGCCAAGAGACGTTCGCTGCTAGGAATTCTCGCGGCTGGAACGATCTGCGCCGCATCACTGCCGTATGCGGCAGTGCCTGCCTACGCTGACGCCCAAAGCAACACAGGGGAAGCGATTATCCATGCGGATGATCACCCTGAAAACTGGCTCTCTTATGGCCGGACCTACACGGAACAGCGCTTCAGCCCGCTGGAGGACATCAACCGGTCCAACGTTGGCAATCTGAAGCTGGCCTGGTTCTACGACCTGGACACAAACCGCGGGCAGGAAGGCACGCCCCTGGTTGTGGACGGCGTGATGTATGCCACCACCAACTGGTCCAAAATGAAGGCGCTCGACGCCGCAACCGGCAAGCTGCTGTGGGCCTATGACCCGCGCACGCCGGGCAACATTGCGGACAAGGGCTGCTGTGACACGGTCAACCGTGGTGCGGCATACTGGAACGGCAAAGTCTACTTTGGCACGTTTGATGGCCGCCTGATCGCACTGGATGCCAAAACCGGCAAGCTGGTGTGGAGCGTGAACACCATCCCCAAAGATGCCTCTCTGGGCCAGCAGCGTTCCTATACGGTTGACGGCGCTGTGCGTGTTGCAAAAGGTCGCGTTCTGATCGGCAACGGCGGGTCCGAATTTGGTGCCCGTGGTTTTGTGACCGCCTACGATGCCGAAACCGGCAAGATGGACTGGCGCTTCTATACGGTTCCTAACAACAAGAACCAGCCTGACCACGCTGCATCAGATTCCGCGCTGATGAACAAAGCCTACAAGACCTGGAGCCCCACGGGGGCCTGGACGCGTCAGGGCGGCGGCGGCACGGTCTGGGACTCCATTGTCTATGACCCGGAAGCCGATCTGGTTTATCTGGCCGTTGGTAACGGCTCCCCCTGGAACTACAAATATCGTTCTGACGGGATTGGCGATAACCTGTTCCTGGGCAGCATTGTTGCCGTTAAGCCTGAAACCGGCGAATACGTCTGGCATTTCCAGGAAACGCCGATGGACCAGTGGGATTACACCTCGGTCCAGCAGATCATGACGCTTGATCTGCCGATCAATGGTGAAAAACGCCACGTGATCGTGCATGCGCCGAAAAACGGCTTCTTCTACATTCTGGACGCCAAAACGGGTGAATTCCTGTCCGGCAACAACTATGTGTACCAGAACTGGGCCCAGGGTCTGGACCCCAAGACGGGTCGTCCGATCTATAACCCGGATGCGCTCTATACCCTGAACGGCAAGGAATGGTATGGCATTCCGGGCGATCTGGGCGGGCATAACTTTGCTGCCATGGCCTACAGCCCCAAAACGGGTCTGGTCTACATCCCGGCGCAGCAGGTTCCGTTCCTGTATAAAAACCAGGTTGGTGGCTTCAAGCCGCACCCGGACTCCTGGAACCTCGGTCTGGACATGACCAAAGCTGGTCTGCCCGATACCCCCGAAGCCCGCACGGCGTTCATGAAAGATCTGAAGGGCTGGATTGTGGCCTGGGATCCGAAGAAGCAGCAGGCTGCCTGGGTTGTTGACCACAAAGGCCCCTGGAATGGCGGTCTGCTGGCAACTGGCGGTGATCTTCTGTTCCAGGGTCTGGCTAACGGCGAATTCCACGCCTACGACGCCACGAACGGTGCAGATCTGTTCCACTTTGATGCACAGAGCGGCATTATTGCTCCGCCGATTACCTATAAGGCAAAAGGCAAGCAGTACGTGGCTGTGGAAGTGGGCTGGGGCGGGATCTATCCGTTCTTCCTGGGTGGTCTGGCCCGTACGTCCGGCTGGACAGTCAACCACTCCCGCGTTGTGGCCTTCTCTCTGGATGGCAATGCTGTTCTGCCGCCGCAGAACGACAAGGGCTTCCTGCCCGTCAAGCCGCCGGCACAGTATGACACCAAGGTGACGGATAACGGCTACTTCCAGTTCCAGACCTATTGCGCCGCCTGCCATGGCGATAACGGGGAAGGTGCTGGCGTTCTGCCTGATCTGCGCTGGTCCGGCTCAATCCGCCATCAGGATGCGTTCTACAACGTTGTCGGTCGCGGTGCTCTGACTGCCTACGGCATGGATCGTTTTGATACGAGCATGAAGCCTGATGAGATTGAGGCCATTCGCCAGTTCCTCATCAAGCGCGCGAACGAAACGTATCAGCGTGAAGTGGATGCTCGCAAGAATGACAAGGGCATTCCTGAAAACGCGACCCTCGGCATCACGCCGTAATGGTCCGGCAGAGTCATGACGTCATTCGGCACACAAGCGATACAGTGGTAAAAACGATGATCAAAGGACTAAAAGCCGCTCTTGGAGCGGTCACTGTCGGGCTTCTGGCAGGAACTTCTCTGGCCCATGCCCAGAGCACTGATGATGAACTGGTAAAAAAAGGTGAGTATGTCGCCCGTCTGGGTGACTGCGTGGCCTGTCATACAGCGCTGCATGGCCAGAAATACGCGGGTGGTCTGTCTATTCAGACCCCCATTGGCACCATCTATTCCACGAACATCACGCCGGACCCGACCCACGGGATTGGCACCTACACGTTCAAGGAATTTGACGAAGCCGTTCGCCACGGCGTCCGCAAGGATGGCAGCACGCTTTACCCCGCCATGCCTTATCCGTCCTTTGCACGGATGACGCAGGACGACATGAAGGCGCTGTATGCGTACTTCATGCATGGTGTGAAGCCGGTTGCCGACGCCAACAAACCGGCTGGCATCTCCTGGCCGATGTCCATGCGCTGGCCGCTGTCCATCTGGCGTTCCGTGTTTGCTCCGGCACCCAAGGACTTCACGCCGGCTCCGGGCACGGATGCTGACATTGCCCGCGGTGAATACCTCGTCACGGGTCCGGGCCATTGCGGTGCCTGTCATACGCCGCGCGGCTTTGGCATGCAGGAAAAAGCTCTGGATGCCTCCGGCGGTGCTGACTTCCTGGCCGGTGGCGCTCCGATTGATAACTGGATTGCCCCCAGCCTGCGGAACGACCCGGTTATGGGTGTTGGTCGCTGGTCTGAAGAAGACCTCTACCAGTTCCTGAAATCTGGCCGTACCGACCATTCCGCAGTGTTTGGTGGCATGGCAGACGTGGTGGGCTGGAGCACCCAGTACTTCACGGATTCTGACCTGCACGCCATGGCGAAATACCTGAAGGCCCTGCCCCCGGTTCCGCCGGCACGGGGTGACTACAAGTATGACCCGTCCACGGCACAGGCTCTGGACTCCAACAACACGTCCGGCACCCCCGGCGCCAGCGTGTATGTTGACCAGTGCGCCATCTGTCACCGTAATGACGGTGGTGGTGTAGCCCGTATGTTCCCGCCGCTGGCTGGCAACCCGGTTGTGGTGTCTGAAAACCCGACATCTGTCGCCCACATCATTGTGGACGGTGCGGTTCTGCCGCCGACCAACTGGGCTCCGTCCGCTGTGGCCATGCCGGGTTACAAGAGCGTTCTGTCTGACCAGCAGATGGCTGATGTCGTGAACTTCATCCGCACGGCATGGGGCAACAAAGCTCCTGCTAACGTGACAGCCTCTGATATCCAGAAGCTGCGTGTTGATCATGCACCGATCTCCTCCGCTTCCTGGGGCTTTGGTGGGAGCGACACGGCGACGTGGGGTGTCTTCCATCCGCAGCCTTACGGCGCTGGCTGGACGTTCTCTCCGCAGACCCACACGGGTGAAGACGCAGCACAGTAAGCCGCCTCTTCTCTCACTCTGCCCCTTAACCGGGGCAGATCTGAAAACACCGCGCTGGTCCTGCCAGCGCGGTGTTTTTTTATGCGCATTACGTGAGGGAAGGACCGCGTATTGTGGAACGGGACACCCCACCACATATCCTTGGCATGGCCTCTCTCTTTTCCAAACATACTCCCGGCTTTCCCGCAGACAGCACCGCTGCGGAACAGGATGAAGCTCTCGCCAGTTTTCTGAAAGAACTACAGGGGTGTCAGGCCTGCGCGCACAAGCTGCCGCTCGGGCCGCGCCCGGTTGTGCGCCTCTCGCCCCGCGCCCGGATTCTGATTGCCGGACAGGCGCCCGGAACACGTGTGCATAACACCGGCATCCCGTTTAATGATGCATCTGGCGAGCGCCTGCGCTCCTGGCTGGATATGAGCCCGGATGTTTTTTACGACACAGAACAGGTCGCCATTGTGCCAATGGCCCTGTGTTATCCCGGGGTTTTACCAAAAGGGGGCGACCGGCCACCGCCGCCAGAATGCACGTCCCTGTGGCGGGAGCGCATCCTGTCCTTCCTGCCCAACCTGCGGCTAACGCTGCTTGTGGGATCATACGCGCAGAATTATGCTTTGGGAAAAGGGAAGGTTTTTGAACGGGTTTTGGATTTCCGTTCTTATCTCCCCGGCAATTTCCCACTGCCGCACCCCTCATGGCGAACAGGGGCGTGGGAGCGGAAAACGCCGGAATTCCAGAACGTGGTCATCCCGGCTCTGCGGGACGCCGTCAGACACGCTCTGGAAGACTGAGTTTGAAAAGCGCCTTTTACAGAACCAGAATCAGGCGAATATCATTCACATTAGTTAGCGTTGGGCCGGTCATCACAAGGTCATCCAGCTCTTTAAAGTAGCTGTAGCTATCATGCCGTTTCAGAAAACCTTCGGCACTTAAACCCAGCGTAGCACCGCGGGAGAGGGTGTGCGGGCCGATCAAAGCACCAGCCGCATCTTCCGTCCCATCAATCCCGTCACTATCCCCGGCCATACCCCAGATCCCCGCTTCACCGGCGAGACTTTGCGCACAGGCCAGCAGAAATTCCGTATTACGGCCCCCTTTGCCCGGTTTTTCACCCGGCCTGATGGTCACAGTCGTTTCGCCGCCACTCAGCAGCACAGCAGGGGCAGCCACAGGATGGCCGTGCTGTTTGACAGACCGGGCCATGCCAGCAAACAGAACCCCGGCAGAACAGCTTTCCCCTTCCAGCGCGTCCCCCAGAATAATGGGGGTTACACCTGCCCGGCGCGCCACATCGGCTGCGGCTTCCAGCGCGAAGAACGGCGTTGCGATCAGTGTCAGGCTATTGCCCTCCGCCACGGGCGGACACGTGTGCTTTGCTGCACTGGCTTCCCGTTCCAGCAAGGCCTGTGCTGCCGGGGGTAACGTCAGATCATATTTCTGGATAATACGCAGCACATCCTGCGCCGTGGTCTTATCCTGCAGTGTGGGGCCGCTGGCAATGACAGCTGGATCATCACCCGGAACATCGCTGATCACCAAAGAGACAACCCGTGCCGGATAAGCCGCCTGTGCCAGCCGCCCACCCTTGATGGCGGACAAATGGCGGCGGACGGTGTTCATCTCTGTAATGGTCGCGCCGGAATGCAGGAGCTGGCGGGCAATCTGCTTTTTCTCATCCAGCGTAATGCCCTCAGCGGGAAGCGCCAGAAGAGCCGAACCACCACCGGAGATCAGGGCAATCACCAGATCATCCGCCTGAAGCCCCTTCACCGTTTTCAGAATCTCCCGGGCCGCCTGCTCACTCCGTTCATCCGGGACCGGGTGTGAGGCTTCCAGCACACGGATGGACTGGGTCGCCATGGCATGCCCGTCCCGCGTGACGACCACGCCTTCCAGCGGGACATCCGGCCATGCGGCTTCCAGCGCCGCCGCCATGGAAGCGGCTGCTTTGCCAGCCCCCACCACAATACACCGCCCTTTGGGTTTTTCCGGCAGGAACCGCGCCAGCACATGGAACGGGCTGGCGCTCGCCACGGCGGCATCAAACATCTCGCGCAGAAAAACCCGTACCCGGGTTTCCGACCACTCTTCCGCCGGGGTGGGCGACGCTGTGCTGAAAGACTCTGACATAAAGGCTGCCTCTTATTTTTCGTGCATCATCCCATGAGGTTCCGGAGGTGAACTCAAGGGATCAGACTCACATTTTACCGACTAACGCGTGACCTGCCCCAAGGGTTACAAAAAACACCGGGACGTGAGGATGTTGACGTTCAAAGGGTCTTTTCAAAATCCAGACCAAAATCGAGCGCTTTGACGGAATGCGTCAGCCAGCCGACGGACAGCAGATCCACCCCCGTCCCGGCAATGGCCGCAGCCGTCAGCGGCGTAATGCCACCGGAGGCCTCGGTCAGCAGGCGGCCTTTAATCATCTCAACACAGGTGCGCAGCATGGGCACCGGCATGTTGTCCAGCAGCACGGCGTCCACCGGCTCCCCCGCCAGCACGTCCTGCAACTGCTCGGGTGTGTCGACCTCAACTTCAATTTTCACCATATGGCCCGCTGCCTTGCGCGCCCGCGCCACGGCTTCCTGCACACTGCCCACCAGCGCAATATGGTTGTCCTTGATCAAAATGGCGTCATCCAGCCCCATCCGATGGCTGATCCCCCCACCGGCCCGCACAGCATATTTCTGCACCGCCCGCAGACCGGGCAAAGTTTTGCGCGTGCAGCACAGGCACGCCTTTGTGCCTGCCATGCTGGCCACAATCTGCGCCGTGGCGGTTGCAATGCCGCTGAGGTGGGAGAGGAAATTCAGCCCCACCCGCTCGCCTGTCAGAATGGAACGTGCAGAGCCTTCCACCACGGCCACCACATCACCGGGTTCCAGAGGCGCGCCCTCCATTTTCAGACGCTCGAACAGCAGAGAGGGGTCCATCAGATGAAAGGACAATCTCGCCAGATCCAGCCCAGCCAGCACGCCTTTTTCCCGGCACCGCAGGGTCACCCGGACGCGCTCTGTCCCTTTTAGAACGGCGCTGGTCGTCAGATCCCCTCCGCGGCCGAGATCTTCCAGCAGTCCGGCCCGCACCAGCGGTTCGAGCATGATATCAGGCAGGGCAGGCAGCATGGAGCGTCTCGTTCTCTTCTTCAAAAATCGTAAGTGGAAAAGACCTTAAACCGCCAGCATCCGCTCAATGGACAGACGGGCGCGGTCTGCCACGCTGGCATCGACCGTCACTTCTACTTCCATCTGTTCCAGCGATTTGCGGATGGCGGAGAGTGTGATGTGCTTCATATGCGGGCACAAATTACACGGGCGGACAAACTCTACCTCGGGATGTTCCACGGCCAGATTGTCGCTCATGGAACATTCCGTCACCAGCAGCACACGTCCGGCTTTTCCAGACGCCACAAACTCTGACATCCCGGCAGTTGAGCCGGAAAAATCGGCTTCCGCCACAACCTCCGGCGGGCATTCCGGATGCGCCAGCACAACAAGGCCGGGCCATGCGGCGCGCCACTGGCGGATTTCTTCCGGCGTGAAACGCTCATGCACCTCACAATGGCCTTTCCATGTGATGATTTTCACCCCGGTTTCCTTCGCCACATTCTGCGCCAGAAACTCATCGGGGATCATGATCACTTCATCCACGCCCAGACTTTCAATGACCTGGCGGGCGTTGCCGGAGGTGCAGCAGATATCGCTTTCTGCCTTCACATCGGCTGAGGTGTTCACATACGTCACCACCGGCACGCCGGGGTAACGGGCGCGCATCAGCCGGACATCGGCTGCGGTGATGGAATCCGCCAGTGAGCATCCGGCTTCCACAGACGGCAGAAGCACCGTTTTAGACGGGTTCAGCAGCTTGGCGGTCTCAGCCATGAAGGCCACCCCCGCCATAACAATCACGTCGGCTTCCACCTCCTGCGCCTTACGCGCCAGAGCAAGGGAATCCCCCGTGACGTCCGCCACACAATGGAAGATCTCCGGCGTCTGATAGTTATGCGCCAGGATGACGGCGTTACGCTTTTCCTTAAGGGCCAAAATAGCGGCAATATCTTCAGAAAAAGCGGGCCACTCCATGGCCGGAATAACATGGCTTACCCGTGGGTACAGGCTGTCTGCCTGCTCTTGCCAGAATGACGTCTGAAGGGAGGCGGTCATTTTGCTGTATCCGTCTGAACAAAAAGGGGCCGGGGCATCGCCTTTTCCATGCCTGCTGGCACAGGAAGAGTCAAAACACAGTCAGGAAAACGCCTTGTCCAGATACGGGGAGGACGCATCAAAGAAATCCTGGTTCTGCTCCAGTTCCGTTTCAATCACCCTCAGGCTGGCAAGGGCGCGCAGCATTTCCAGCCGCACGGACAGGTTTGTTTCCACCTGCTCCCGCTGCACCAGATACTGCACTGCCAGATGCGTGGCCCGCGCCGTGCGTCCATATTGCCCACCATACCGGCCTGTAAACCGCTGCATCCGGTTCATCATGGCCTGCGTGGCCCGTTGTGCGCCGGGTGGCAGCACACCCTGCGCCAGAATGGCCCGTAACCGCAGCACATTCAGCCCGATGGTCATGCCGGACAGCACGCCGCTCAGATAGCGATTGAGCACAAAAGATTTTTTATCCGGCGTCATGGTGGACAGGCGCACAAAGCCATCCACGCTGCGCCCCACCACTTCGGACGGCAGTTCCGGCACCCGCTGGCTGGCCAGCCGCCGCAAGCCGCGCAGAATGTTCAGCCGCATGTCCCACCGCAGACCATCGGGGTCAAACGGCAGGAAAACCCGATACATCCACATGGCAAACACCATGGCCAGCAAGAGCGGCAGCGCCGTGTTGAAATACATGACCTCATCCATCCGGCCCTGATTCAGCGGCCCGACCAGAATGGGCAGGAACAGGTTATAGGCCACCGCCGCCAGAACCAGCGGCACATAGGCAAAAGCCAGTCCCCCCAGCAGCATGGGGATGGAAAGGCACATGGCCAGCATTTCATACGTGGTGGGCTGAGCCATTACCCACAAATCCAGCAGGCCGCACATGCCGATGACGCAGATAGTCCCGTGCAGGAAGGCTTTGGTCGCCAGAGCCGGCTGTTCCAGCGTGGAGAACAGGGCGCAGACAATGGAGACAAACATCATGAAGGTCAGACCATCCGGCCAGGCCGTGGCAACCCAGATCAGCCCGGAACAGAAGATGGTCACCGAGGCCCGCAGACTGTTGGTAAACGCCATCCGCCAGTCCCGGTAAGACCGCATGGCGTAGCGGAAGTGGTCATGCGGCTGCGGGTTGCGGCTCATGTCGAACTGCTCAAGCGCCAGCCGCAGTTCGTCCATCATTTCTCCCAGCTTGTGCAAAAGCTGGCCCTGACGGGAGACAACGCGCTCCTCATCCCGATCAACCGGCGTATGAGTCGCCGCGACCATTTCCTCATCCAGACAGGCGGCTGCAAGCTGGCGGCAGGTGGCACATAATTCATCCAGCTCCCGCAGGACGGGCGCGACGGGCTGATCCTGATCCACACGGCCCGGCAGCGTTTGCAAAAAGTGGCTCACTTCCGCAGCTGTCTGCTGATAATGGGTGCCCTCGCTGTCTGGCACCTGCAACAAGGCCGCCAGATCCAGCCCGCGCGACATCAGGACCGTCATGGCGGCAAGGGCTGCGCGGGCGTGGTCGCCTTCATGCTTGTGTTTGCCCATCTCAATTTCGGCAAACTCAACCTGATCACTCAGCGTCAGAATGGTGGAGAACACCTCAGGCGAGGTGGACACTGAGCGCCGGTCGCCTTGCAGCAGGCGGCCGAGTGTGCGCGTCACGCCGCCCAGCGCCTGCACAAAATTGCTGGCCAGCCGGTTTCTCGCACGGTTTTCCAGCCGGTATTGAAACAGGGAAGAAATGGTGGTTTCCACCACAATGCCCAGCGTGATGTAGGTGGCGCGGGCCATGGCGATTTCAAAAATATGGTCCGGTGCCAGCACCCCATCCAGCGCGATAATGGCGTAGGTAAAGCCGGACGCCCGCATGCCATGAATACGGTAGTTGGTCATAGCCGCCGGGCCGGGCAGAAGCGTTCCGATAAAACAGAACGCCCCGATCCCTCCGGCCAGACAGAACAGATACAGCAGCGGTGCCTGTGGCATGCAGGCCACCAGCACAATGGCGCAGATGGTACCTACCACCATACCAAACATATGCCACCGCGCCTTGGCGATGGATTTGCCGCGCGTGCCCTGCGCCACCATCCAGACCGTCAGCGCGGCCCATTGCGGGCTGCCAAGCTCCCACCAGAGGGCGATACCCAGTGCGATCAGAGCGGAAATGGTGGTCCGCAGCGCGTAGCCGAAGGACAGGAGATCCGGCGCATACAGCCAGCGAAAGTGGTCCAGTTTACGCGGCGGGCCACCCCCCAGCAGGGTCTGGCGCGCAATTTGCGCAAACGCCTGCCAGAGCTGGCCTATAGAAAGTGCGGCACTCCTCATGCAGCACTCAGCCAATCGTATTTTACGGAAATACCTGCCATGCAGCCTTCATAGCTTAGGGCAGAGTAAAAACGTATTCACACCTTACTATGCCCGCTATGCCTGACAGGCAGGCGTCACAGGCAAAGCAGGGCGGACCGTGTTTTATTCGTCGTAAGACAGCAGGGTTTTAACTGGCGCATCTACTTTTGCGCGGCCGCCAAGGCCGGTCAGTTCCACCAGCACAGAGGCCCCAACCACATTAGCGCCAGCCTTTTGCAGCAGCGTGACAGACGCGGAGAGCGTGCCGCCGGTTGCCAGCAGATCATCCATCACCACAACGCGCTGGCCGGGTTTGATGGCGTCGGCCTGAATCTGCAGCGTGTCACTGCCATATTCCAGATCATACGTATGGGAGATGGTGGCACCCGGCAGCTTGCCTGGTTTACGCAGCATCAGCATGCCACAGCCAAGGCGGTCCGCCAGCGGAGCAGCTGTCAGAAACCCGCGGGATTCCACAGCGGCCAGCATATCCGGCTCCCACGGTGCAATCTGGCGTGCCAGACGGCCCATGGTGATCTGCCAGGCATCCGGCTCACGCATCAGCGTGGAAATATCGTAAAACAGGATACCCGGTTTCGGAAAATCCGGAATGTTCCGAATATAACGCTTCAGGTCGATATCCTCGTGCTGCGTCATGGCCCGTGGTGTCCTTTCCGATGGTTTTGCGGCACACGCTCTAGCCCGCCCCTCCCCCTTCCGCAAGAGAGAAGGATGGGAGTCAGGCCCCCGCCCGTGCGGTCAGAGCCGCTGTAACCGCCTGCATCAGGCCATCTCTCCGGAAAGGCTTAGGCAGCAGCCGCGCTCCCTTCAGCGCGCCGGGTGGCGGGGGGCTGTCCGGCGTGAGTTCACCCGACATATAGACCACAGCCAGACCAGCATCCCGCCCCGCCAGCACGCGGGAAAGCGTCACGCCATCCAGCGGGCCGGGGAGCTGAATATCCGTCACCAGCAGATCGATCCGCCCCTTGGCCGCAGCCGCCACGTCAAACGCCTGCTCGCCGTCCCCGGCTTCCAGCACCCGGTGCCCGGCCATGCTGAGAATGGTGACGACAATATCCCGAATGGCCGCATCATCTTCCACCACCAGAACCTGCATCTGTCGCTCCTGCACCGGTGCCGCCGGTGCGCATTTGGGCAGCACAACCTCCTTCACATCCGTAACGGCGCGAGGAAGCCACAGGGAGACCTCCGTGCCGCAGGATGCACCCGTCGCTACCACCACGCGCCCGCGTGCCTGCTGGGAAAACGCCAGAACCATGGCCATCCCCAGCCCTGTGCCGGCGCCTTCACTCTTGGTGGTGAAGAAGGGTTCAAACAGATGCGCCAGAACCTCCTTCGTCATGCCGCTGCCGCTATCAATCACGTCCAGCCGCACCCAGTCCCCTGCGGTCAGAGGGGTTGGGTCTGAGACAACGCGCATTGTGCGGCCTTCCTCCACCGGAAGGCTCATCAGGTCGGCATTGACGGGGAAGGTGACATTCCGCGCGACTATGCGCAGACGGCCGCCTGTCGGCATGGCGTCCCGCGCATTAATGGCCAGATTCAGCACAGCACTTTCAAGCTGCGCCGGGTCAGCCCGCACGGACCATACGCCCGAAACATCCCCACATTCCACGACAATACGGGAGCCGATAATCCGCCCCAGCAACCCGCTCAAAAAAGAGAACAGATCGGCCAGGGATAAAGAATCCGGCGTCGTACTCTGCCGCCGCATGAAGGAGAGCAACTGGCCCGTCAGCGCCTCGGACCGCCGCCCGGCATGCGTGGCGGCGGAAAGATATTCCTGCCGCTGCTCCACATGGTCCGGCTGGTCATGATCCGCAGCCAGTTCCAGATTGCCCAGAATCACGGTGAGCAGATTTTTAAAGTCATGCGCAATGCCCGCGGTCAGCTGGCCAAGAGCGCGGAGTTTCTGGGCTTCACCCAGAGCGCGCTCACTGCGCAGGCGGAGGGTGATATCGGCTGCCGTCAGCACAAAGCCCCGGCGTTCCGCTGCCCCATCCGGCGCGAAGAACAGGGTACGGCACAGTTCCAGATCCGCACCATTAATCCCGTTACATTCCACCATGACTGGCGGCGCAGATTCACCGCGCAACAGACTGGCTTCAATATGCTCGAACGGCTCTAGAAGAGGTACGCCCCCCACCACAAGAACCGCGCTAAGTTCCTCATAAGAGAGGCCGAGTTTCAGAAAATCCTTTTCCAGCCCAAGCACAGTGCGCAGCTGCTCGTTCCAGTGCCACAGACGGCCATCCGCGCCAAACACCGCAACGCCCAGACTCAGGCTGTCCAGCGTGGCGCGCAGACGCAATGCCAGATCACGCGAGGATGCTTCCGCCCGCGCTGCGGCAAGAGAAGACCGGTCCAGAACCCAGCCAGCGGAAATCAGACTGAGCACACCAGTCAGAATACCAAGAAGCCCCAGACGCCGCTGCCAGCTGGTATTGCGCAGCATGTTGGCCACGCGGTCTGCCTGATCCAGCGTGCTGACGCGGCTGAGAACGGAAAGGTTATCATCAAGAGTGGCCAGAACCTGTTCGCCACCCTCCGGCATCGCCCCGCCGGTTGTCTTCCAGCCGGCAACCTGCGTCAGACCATTATCGACCGCACTCAGAGGTTCTGATCGCTCACTGCCTTGCCGCTTCTGAATGGCCTTGAACGCCGTAAAATCCTGTCGGGCTGCGCCAAGCTGGGCAATGGCGCGCTCATAACAGGTCTCATCCCGCTCCTGCCCCTTGGCCAGCCAGGCATAATGGCAGATCCGGGCCTCGCTGGTCGCATGGTGCAGGTTGCGCAGGTAACTGCCAGCAGCGGTGCTCCGGCGATCCAGATCGCCATGGCGGGCCATTTCGTTACCCAGCTCAATGCCCATAGTCCCGAACGTGACAATAAGCAGACCGGCACCAATCAGTGCCAGAATATGGGCCCGTCTTGCGGGATGCCGTGCCATGCCGTCCTAGCTCCGTTTCACGTTGCCTGCGGCGTCAGGGCACAGCGCCCGTGTTTGCCTCAGTCGCTCTGGTGGCCAGTGGTGCTGCTCAAACCTCCGGGCCGGAGTGCACACATGGCCAGCATCATTAATGTACCAAAAAACATACAGCCCGCCATAGGCAGAGCCGACGTTGTGGGGAACATCCCCAGCACAGCCCCGGCCAGCGCGCCCAGCACATACTGCATGGTGCCCGCCAGCGCAGCCGCCGCCCCTGCCAGACTGGGGTGGTCCGCCAGTGCGCCCATCATGCCATTAGGGAAAATAAAGCCCGTCGGCGCGAGGGTGAGCACCATTGTGGCAATAAGGAACCACACTTCGTAATGTTTGCGCCATTCCGCACTTGCATACCAATCCCCCCACAGACTGACAGCCACCACCAGCGCGCCGCCCAGCACAGCCACCAGCACCGCCATAACCAGCAATCTGGCCGAGTCGATCCGCCCGACCAGCACCCCGTTCAGCTGGGATGCGCCGATCATGAAGACGGAAAAAATGCCAAACAGCATGGAGAAGCGGAACGGCGTGAACCCAAAAATCTTGATGAAGACAAAGGATGCCGCCGTCAGATAGCTGAACTGCATGAAGGTGGAAAAACCGGTGATCAGCGCATGGGAGCTGAATGACCGGTCCCGCAGCAGAGTGAGATAACGGGTGACCAGCGTCATGGGGGACAGGGAAACACGCCTCTGGTACGGCAGCGTTTCCGGTAACACCCACACTACCAGCAGCACACACAGTAGCCCATACACCGCAGACGCCCAGAAAATGATGCGCCATGAGGTGACAGCCACAACCATACCGCCCAGCATGGGAGCCAGAATGGGCACAACGCCCATCACCATCACCAGCTGAGACAACATTTTAGCCCCGGCATTCCGGTCCGGCACAATATCGCGCACGCAGGCCGTGGGGATAACCAGACTGGCCGACGCGCCAATGGACGCCACAAACCGGGCAATGGAAAAGGTGATGATGTCCGGCGCAAAAGCGCAGACCGCAGACGCCAGACCATAAATCAGATTGCCCGCCAGCATCGGCCAGCGCCGCCCGTAGCGATCCGCCAGCGGCCCCATGGTAATCTGCCCGATGGCCAGCCCGACAAACCAGATAGACAGCGTCATCTGCACATTGCCCGCCGTGGTGTGCAGAGACTGCTCCATGGCGGGAAACGCTGGCAGATAGATATCCGTGGAAATGGGGCCAACGGCAGTCAGAAACCCCAGCAGGAGGGGGAGCCAGCCCGGCACCCCGTTCGGGAAAATGGCAGAAACAGGCTCTCGTGAGACGGTGGCAGATGCCATCGTGGCGCTCCGGAAAGAAAAAGAGGGGCAAAAAAGAACTGAACAGGACATCGGCCTGACAGGACAGAGGCAAAAACGAAGAACAGAAATGCAGCATCTTTGTGATGCGCCCCAGGGAGGCTGGCTCCTAGGCGTCTGGCTGGGCGGCCCGGTCTGTATCCTGCTGCACTATGCGGCCCACCTGCGCCCGGCGCAGCAGCCACACACCCAGCACGCCCGAGGTAACAAACAGGCCCCCGCCAAGCACAAACTGCCACACAGCGTCAACCCGCACCCCGGCCCCCAGCAGCACCGCCACTACATTCTGCGGCAGGCCGCCCAGCACGGTAGCCGCAGCAAACGGCACCACGCCAATGCCTGAAACGCCCCCCAGCAGGTTCAGCAACAAAGCAGACCCAACCGGCAGCAGACGTAATGTGAGAATACTCAGAAAAGGCTGGCGGCTCAGCATGGCATCCAGCCGGGCAAAGCGCGCCCCAAGCCGGGCCTGCGCCCAGTGCCGGCCACCCCAGCGTGCCCAGAAAAAGCCAGCCACACATCCGGCTGTCGATGCAACAGTAATCAGCACCGTGCCCTCAAGGGCCCCATAAGCCAGCCCGGCAGCAAACCCCGCAACCTGCCGCGGCAGGCCAAACGCACACCAGACGGACGCACCGGCCAGAAACACCACGCGCCCCCATGCGCCATCCCGCAGCAGAGCCGTACTTTCCAGCACATGCCTCAGCCCCGGCACGGCGCGCAGCAACACGGCCCCCGCGACCAGAAAGGCCAGCATCAGAGCAGGACGCAAAAACCGGAAAACAGGCCGTGCGGCGGAGGGAGGTGTCTGTTCCATCCTGCCGGCTGCTACCATCTTCTTGCCGCCAGCCGCAAGCCGGGTTTAAACCCTCGTTATAGTCAGACACAACACAGGCCAAAGGGTGCCATGTCCTCCTCTCCTCCGCGCTATGCCGATATGGCCCCCAACCACCGCCGCCTGATTTCCAACTGGCTGTTCCTGCTCTGCTTCATGCTGCTGGGCATGATTGCCATTGGTGGGGTGACGCGCCTGACAGGCTCCGGCCTGTCCATTATGGACTGGCAGCCTGTCAGCGGGTTTATCCCTCCTCTGTCTCATGCAGAGTGGGAACGGCTGTTCGCGCTGTATCAAACCATCCCGCAATATCACCTTCAGCATGAAGGGTTCGGGCTGGCAGGTTTCCAGAGAATTTTCTGGGCTGAGTGGATTCACCGCTTCTGGGGCCGCCTGATGGGCCTCGTGCTGCTGCTGCCGCTCATCTGGTTCACCATCCGGGGCATGATTACCCGTGCACTGGCGCTGCGCCTGTTTGTGTTTTTTGTTCTGGGCGCCATGCAAGGGGCCATTGGCTGGTTCATGGTCGCGTCCGGCTTCCGTCCGGACAGCACGGCGGTGGAACCGGTGCGGCTGGTGCTGCATCTGAGCGCCGCCCTCGCCCTGTATCTTGCCATTCTGTGGACGGCCCTTTCCATCCGCTGGCCCACCCCGCAGGTGGTCACACCCTCTGCCGAGGGCACCCGCACCAAGCGGCTGGTCTGGCTGGCGCTCTGCCTGATCTGCATCACCATTGTGGCCGGTGGCTTTACCGCGGGCACGCACGCGGGCTTTGTGTACAATACCTTCCCACTGATGGACGGACACCTGATCCCGACGGAATACGCCCGTCTTTCCCCGTTCTGGATGAATCTGGTGGACAACAAGGCCGCCATTCAGTTTGACCACCGCCTGCTGGCCACCCTGACGGCCCTGAGCATTGGCGCGGTTCTGCTGTTCGGCCTGCGCAGCGCCACTCTTGGCAGCAAGGCGCATAACGCCATCATGCTGCTGGGCTGGGCGGTGCTGATCCAGTATGCACTGGGGGTGACCACCCTGCTGCTGGTTGTGCCGGTCTGGGCCGGGGCTGTGCATCAGACCTTCGCTGCCGTTCTGCTGGGCGTCATGCTCTACACCCTGCATTGCCTGCGCGGTCAGCGCGCAAACTAGAGTTGCTTTTACAAAATCCGTCTGTATGGTGTCCGCCATGAATTCCGTCTGGTTCACGTCCGAGTCTCTGCTGTGCCGCAACGCGGCGCAGGCGGGCGGCGTGGCCACACGTCTGGACCTTCTTCTTCGACTAATCTGCCCCTGAGCGATCTGGGCGGCCTTGTGCTGTCGCGCTTAGGGGGAAGACGAATGAGCCTTTGTATCCATAGCGGATACCGGCGTGCCTGACCCGCATGCCAGAAACCAGACAAGACCGATTTCAAGGACAGTTTCCAATGTCAGCCAGCTCCACCATTATCAATCATCCCTCCTTTGGCCGCCTGCCTGCCGACCGTGTCATCATTTTTGACACCACGCTGCGCGACGGCGAGCAGTCCCCCGGCTTCTCCATGAATCTGGCGGAAAAACTGCGCATGGCAGAAGCCCTTGCGGCACTGGGTGTGGATGTGATTGAGGCCGGCTTCCCCGTCGCCTCCAAAGGGGATTTCGAGTCCGTCAACCAGATTGCGCAGCACACCAAAGGCGCCGTCATCTGCGCACTGGCTCGCTCGGGTGGGGCGAAAGACATTGCTGCCGCAGGTGAGGCTCTGGCCCCGGCAGAGCGCAAGCGGATTCACAACTTCATCTCCACCTCCCCGCTGCACATGAAATACAAGCTGCGGATGGAGCCGGAGACGGTTCTGGACCTGATCACCACCGGCAACACCGCCGCCCGTAATCTGACAGACGATGTGGAGTGGTCCGCAGAAGATGGCTCCCGCACCGAGCCGGACTTCCTGTGCCGCTGCGTGGAAGCCGCCATCAAGGCCGGTGCCACCACCATCAACATCCCCGACACCGTAGGCTACGCCACGCCGGAAGACATGGAACGCATTTTCTCCATGCTGGTCGAGCGCGTGCCGGGAGCGGATCAGGTCATTTTCTCCGCCCATAACCATAATGACCTCGGGCTGGGCGTTGCCAACACGCTGGCTTCCGTACGCGGCGGGGCCCGCCAGATTGAATGCACCATCAACGGCATTGGCGAACGCGCCGGGAATGCCGCGCTGGAAGAAATCGTCATGGCCATCCGCACGCGGCATGACCAGTATCCCTTCACCACCGGCATCCATTCGGAAAGCCTGCTGAAGGTCTCCCGCATGCTGGCCACCATCACCAGCTTTGACGTGCAGCCCAACAAGGCCATTGTGGGCCGCAATGCCTTTGCGCATGAAAGCGGCATCCATCAGGACGGCGTGCTGAAAAACGCCGCAACCTATGAGATCATGACCCCGGAAAGCGTGGGCTGGTCCCGCTCTTCCCTGATCATGGGCAAGCATTCCGGTCGCGCGGCCTTCCGCGACAAGCTGAAAGCGCTGGGTTATGGCGATCTGGACGATGCCAAGCTGAATGACGCCTTTGCCCGCTTCAAGGATCTGGCCGACAAGAAAAAGGCCGTTTACGACGAAGATATCGTAGCACTCGTGGACGACGAAGTGCGCGATAACGAGCATATCCGCTTTGGCGCACTCAGCCTGACCTCCTGCTCCGGCAAGCCCTCCAACGTCACGCTGTCCCTGCAGGTAGATGGCAAGACGATTGAAGCCGAAGCAACTGGCAACGGCCCGGTGGATGCCGCCTTCAACGCCCTGCGCATCGCCTTCCCGCATGAAGCCCGTCTGGCGCTGTTCTCCGTCGGTGCAGTGACGGAAGGGACGGACGCACAGGCCCGCACCACCGTGCGTCTGGAAGAAGACGGCAAGCTGGTGGATGGTCAGGGTGCGGATGCCGATACGGTGGTGTCTGCCGTACGTGCTTATGTGCATGCGCTGAACAAACTGCTGGTCAAACGAGACCGTGCAGAACCCGAAGAACTCACTGCTTAAAAACTGCTAACCAGCCCGGTTCTGTTATACCAGACCGGGTTGGTATAATTTTAGGCAGTTTATTGCCTCAGGGTCTTGTCTGGGTGGTTGCGGCCCGGTAATCCCTGCCCCCATATAGAAGCTGATTATCTTAGAGTGTGGTTGTTTGCGCGCCTGCGTTCAGGCGCGTGCAGTACCCTCTCAAGCCAGGAGTGCTGGATGTTCTCTCGTTTGCTCGGTCTCATGTCCGCCGACATGGCTATCGACCTGGGTACCGCCAATACCCTCGTCTATGTCAAAGGACGCGGCATTGTGCTCAATGAGCCGTCCGTGGTGGCCATAGCCGAGGTGCGGGGCAAGAAGCAACTGCTGGCCGTGGGGGATGAGGCCAAACTGATGGTTGGCCGGACTCCGGGCAACATCACCGCCATCCGCCCGATGCGGGACGGCGTGATTGCCGATTTTGATGTCGCGGAAGAAATGATCAAACATTTCATCCGTAAGGTCCATAATCGCCGCGCCTTTACCAGCCCGCAGATTATTGTGTGCGTGCCCTCCGGCTCTACCGCCGTTGAGCGCCGCGCCATTCAGGAAAGTGCGGAAAGTGCCGGTGCGCGCCGCGTCTTCCTGATTGAAGAACCGATGGCCGCTGCCATTGGCGCCGGTCTGCCGGTTACGGAACCGTCCGGCAGCATGATTGTTGATATTGGTGGCGGCACGACGGAAGTAGCCGTTATTTCTCTGGGCGGCATTGTCTATGCCCGCTCGGTGCGTGTGGGCGGGGACAAGATGGATGAAGCCATCATCTCCTACATCCGCCGCACCCATAACCTGCTGATTGGCGAAAGCTCCGCCGAGCGCATCAAAATCAACCTCGGCTCCGCCATGATGCCGGATGACCCGGAAGACCCCGGCCCCTGGCTGGATGTGAAAGGGCGTGACCTTATTAACGGCGTCCCGCGTGAGGTTCAGGTCTCTCAGGCCCAGATTGCCGAAAGCCTGCTGGAACCCGTGAGTCAGATTGTGGATGCCGTTACCACGGCGCTGGAAAACACCCCGCCGGAACTGGCGGCGGATATTGTGGACAAAGGCATTGTGCTGACCGGCGGCGGTGCGCTGCTGCATCGCCTGAGCGAAGTGCTGCGTCTGGCCACAGGCCTGCCCGTCACCGTTGGGGAAGATCCGCTGTCCTGCGTGGCACTTGGCACGGGGCGTGCGCTGGAAGAAATGAAGCGCCTGCGCAACGTCCTGACAACCATGTATTGATTGTCATGTTTTTCTCTTAAAACGCGGGACAAAACGTCAGCCCGGCTGATGGAAAGGATGCATGCCACTCCATGTGGAGAACACGCAGACACGCCCTGAACGCACACACAGGGGCTGACCGCCTGAAAGCTGTGGAGGCCGTATGATTCCCGTCTCCATCCAGATGCGTCAGGCACTGGGCAAGCTGGTGCTGCCCCTGCTGGTTCTGTTGTCCATTGGCATCATCATTGCCGGTCAGGCAGACCGCAAACTGGCTGATAAAGCCCGCATGACGGTAGCCGATGGTCTGGCTCCTTTGTGGGGGCTGATGACCTCCGCGCAGCACCGCGTGCAGGCCATCAACACCAATCTGCGCGAAGCCGGACGTATGGCGTCCGAAAATGCGCGACTTCAGACAGAAAATGAAAATCTGCGCCGCTGGTATGATGTCGCCGTCTCCCTGACCCGGGAAAACGATGCCCTGAAAACCGCCCTGCACTGGATTCCTGAACCCACACCCGCCTTTGTCACGGGCCGTGTGGTGGCGGATAGCGGGGGCATTTACGCCCGCGCCGTCCTGCTTGTGGCCGGTACGGATAGCGGCGTGCATGTGGGCAATGTGGCGCTGGCCGCCAATGGTCTGGCTGGCCGCGTGACGGAAACCGGTGCCCGCTCCGCCCGCATCCTCCTGATTACCGATATTGCCAGCCGCCTGCCCGTCATGCTGGACGCCAGCCATGCTACCGCCATCATGGGCGGGGACAATACCCCCCTCCCCCGGCTGATGTATTACGCGCAGGATACCCGGCCCATTGAAGGTGAACGAGTCGTGACGAGTGATCAGGCAGGCGCTTTTCCCGCAGGACTCCCCATTGGCACGGTGCATTATCTGCATCCCGGCCAGCCGGTGGTGGTACCGTTTGCGCAGCTTGACCATTTGAGCCTGCTGCGGGTGTTCGATTTTGGTCAGGCGTTGATCGACCCGCCTGATGCCCCCGGCCATGTACCTCTGGCCCACCCACGTAAAACACTGACCCTGCCCCTCAAAACCCTGCTTGGTCAGGGCTGAGGGCAGACGCGGATGATGCCAGATCCTTCCATGAGCGCGTGGGAGCCGGAAATCCGGCCCCGCCAGACTGTGTGGCAACGCCTCGACCACGGGGCGCGCCGCCTGCTGCCTTCCATCTTTATCGCGCTCATCATTGTCTTTTTCTCAGCACCCCTGAACATTCCGGGCGCTGCGGAACTGCTGCCTGCCATTGTTATCGCCACGGTCTTTTTCTGGTCGTTCTGGCGGCCCACCGGCATGTCTGGGGTGGCAGTGTTTCTGCTTGGCCTGTTCATGGATCTGGTCGGCTTCACGCCGCTCGGGGTCAGCGCGTTTATCCTGCTGCTGGTGCATGGCGTGGCGTTTTATTCCCGCTTTGGCCTGATGCGCCTGAACTTTCTGCTGGTCTGGGGTGTGTTTGCGCTCGTGGCCGCAGGGGCCTGCCTGCTGCAATGGGGACTGGCCTGCCTGTTTCGGCTTGCTGTGCTGGACATCGCCCCGGCTTTGTTCGAGGCTCTTCTGACAATCGGTGTCTATCCTCCGCTTTCGGCCCTGTTCTCATGGGTTCTGAATAAGCTGGACGAAAAGGAAGACCCCTGATGCTGGCCGGAGGCATGTCATGCGGCTGAGGCGTCGCAGGCGGGAGAGCAGCCGCCTGATGCCCATCAAGAACCAGAAGGACCCCGGCCGCGGTGTTTTTACGCGCCGGGCTTTGCTGTTCATGGCCGTGCAGGCAGGCGCGCTGGGGGAACTGGCGCACAAGCTCTACCAGCTTCAGATCAAGGACGGGGACCGCTACGCCCGCATGGCAGCCAGCAACCGCGTGAGCAAACGCTATCTGGCCCCGCCGCGTGGCCGGATTGTGGACCGCTACGGCGTGGCACTGGCCAACAACAAGGAAAACTGGCGCGCCCTGCTGATGCCGGAAGAAACCACCGATGTCAGCGGCACCATCGAGCGGTTTTCCACCATCATTCCGCTGGATGACCGGGACCGCGCGCGGATTGCGCGCGAAATGCGCCACCAGCGGCGGTTTATCCCCGTCATGCTGCGTGACTTCCTCTCCTGGGAGGAAATGGCGCGGATTGAACTCAACGCGCCCTCCCTCCCCGGTGTGCTGATTGATGTCGGCACCCGGCGTGTTTACCCGGAAGGGGAATTGCTGGCGCATCTGATCGGCTATGTCGCACCGCCGAATGAGCGGGACGTCGCCCGCTCTGCCCTGCTGGCCCTGCCCGGCATGCGCGTGGGCCGTGCGGGTGTGGAGCAGAGTCAGGACGAAAAGCTACGCGGCACCGCTGGCTCCGTGGAAATGGAAGTCAATTCCGTGGGCCGCGTTATGTCCGAACTCAACCGGGTGGAAGGCGTGCCCGGTGCAGAAATTGGCCTGACCATTGACCGCGGCCTGCAACAAAAGGTGCTGAGCCGCATTGGCGAGCAGACAGCCTCCGCCGTGGTGATGGACTGCCGCAACGGGGAAGTGCTGGCCATGGTCAGCACCCCCTCGTTCGATCCCTCGCTGTTTGATAGTGGCGTCAGCCACGCCCAGTGGATTGAGTGGACCAATAACGAACGCACACCGCTGATCAACAAGGCGGTGGCGGGCGTGTATCCCCCCGGCTCGACCTTCAAACCCGCCGTCGCCATGGCCGGACTACAGTCTGGTCTGTTCTCCCCGACGGACCGCGTCTTTTGCCCCGGTCATCTGGATGTGGGCGGCACACGCTTCCACTGCTGGTCCCGCTGGGGGCACGGGTCTGTGGACCTGCATCAGGCGCTCAAATATTCCTGCGACGTCTATTTTTATGAAATGGCCCGCCGGGTTGGCATGGACCGCATAGCCGAAACGGCTCACCAGTTCGGACTGGGCACGGCACTGGATATTGAACTCCCGCACACCCGTACCGGGCTGATCCCCACCCCCACATGGCGGCAGGCACACCACCACCACTGGAACGGGGGCGATACCATCGTCAGCGGTATTGGACAGGGGTTTGTGCAGGTCACGCCGCTGCAACTGGCCACCTATACCTCCCGCCTTGCCACAGGCCGGGCCGTGCAGCCGCATCTGGTGCGCGCCATGAATGGGGATCTGGGGCCGGAAGCCACGCCCGAACACTGGCCCGAACTCGGCATGCCCGACAAATATCTGGCCGCGCTGCGCTCAGGCATGTTTGCTGTGGTGAACGAACAGCACGGCACAGCCCCCAAGGCCCGGCTGGGGCTGCCCGGCATCACAATGGCGGGCAAGACCGGCTCTGCTCAGGTGCGCCGTGTGTCGCGTGCGCTGCGTGAGAGCGGGCACTTCAACTCCGCCAATCTGCCGTGGGAATATCGCCCACATGCGCTGTTCATCTGCTTCGCACCGTATGACGCACCGCGCTATGCGGTCTCGGTCGTCATTGAACACGGCAATACCGGCGCTGATGCTGCGGCCCCGCTGGCGCGCGATATCATGACCGACACCCTACTGCGGGACCCGGTGAACCACCTCACCCCGCCGCCGGAAAGTGTGGCAACCGCAGAGACACCGAACGCGGATACGCCCCCAGCGGACACGCCTGAATAATCATGAAATTCCACAAACGCCTTCTGCGCGCCGAGCCAAGCTTCCGCCTGCTCTCCAAACTCTGGAGCATCAGCTGGCTGTATGTGCTGCTTATCTGTACGCTGGCAGGCGTTGGCTATGTCACGTTGTATTCCGCAGGCGGTGGCACACCCTATCCGTTTGCAGCACCACAGGCCGCCCGCTTTGCGGTGGGGCTGGTGCTGATGATTACGGTGGCCATGCTGCCACCCAAAATGCTGGTGCGTATTGCCGGGCCACTTTATGTGCTCTCCATCATCCTGCTGGTGGCCGTGTTACACATGGGGCATGTAGGCAAAGGTGCGGAACGCTGGCTGATGATTGGCGGGCTACAGGTTCAGCCTTCCGAATACGCCAAGGTGGCTCTGGTGCTCGCTCTGGCCGCGTGGTTCCACCGCATCAGCTACGCCCGGATGGGTAATCCCCTCTGGCTGATCCCCCCGGCTTTCCTTGTGCTGCTACCGGTTGTGCTGGTGCTCAAGGAGCCCAATCTGGGGACCGCCGTGATTATTGGCGGGATCGGGGCGTCCATGTTCTTTGCCGCGGGCATGCGACTGTGGCTGATTACCCTGCTCCTGCTACCTGTGCCGTATCTGGCCAAATTTGCCTATGCCCACCTGCATGACTATCAGCGCGCCCGTATTACCACCTTCCTCAACCCGGAAAGTGACCCGCTGGGGGCTGGCTACAACATCATTCAGTCCAAGATCGCACTCGGATCTGGCGGCATGTGGGGGCAGGGCTATCTGCACGGCTCACAAGGACAGCTGAACTTTCTACCGGAAAAACAGACCGACTTCATCTTCACCATGATTGCGGAAGAATGGGGGTATGTCGGAGCCGTCACCGTTATCGGCCTCCTGCTGCTTCTGATTCTGGGTGGCATGCTGATGGCCATCCGGAGCCGCAACCGCTTCGGGCGGCTGGTGGCTCTGGGCATCAGCATGAACTTCTTTCTGTATTGTCTGGTTAATCTGTCCATGGTGATGGGCGCCATTCCGGTGGGCGGCGTGCCGTTGCCTCTGGTGTCGTATGGCGGCTCGGCCATGCTGAACGTCATGCTCGGGTTCGGCCTGCTACTCTCAACATGGGTGCATCGGGATTCCCGCTTTGGAGAGAGCGAAAATCAGGATCAGGCCTGATTCCGTTTAACGAAAGATATATTTATCCGCCATTTTGTGGCATTACCGAGACCATCCTGAAGCTGGTGACCCTATAAAGGATGACCCGGCCCGGTCACGACAAGCACAAATGCGCCAATAATAATAATCTTCTTCACGGAAACCCTTAACCCCCATGCAAAACCAGCCTTCAGTCGAGACAGAGAGCGACTCCACCTCTCAACTCCGCACCATTATTATTGGTATTCTTGCTGCAACCGGCGGCCTTATGTCTGGTCTGGACATTGGCGTTATTTCCGGCGCACTGGATTTTGTTGCAGATGCTTTCCATGCCTCCACCTTTGCGCAGGAATGGATTGTCAGCGGCATGATGGCAGGGGCTGCCATCGGGGCCATTCTGGCCGGCTGGCTGGCACGTCTGGGCGGGCGCAAATGGGCACTCGTCATCGGCGGGGTCATTTTCATCATCGGGTCTGTCGCCTGTGCGCTGTCCTGGTCTGTCGCCAGCATGATCGTCGGGCGCGCCCTGATGGGGCTGGCCATCGGGATCGCCGCGTTTACCTCCCCGCTCTACCTGTCCGAAATTGCGAGTGAGAACACACGCGGGGCCATGATTTCCACCTATCAGCTGATGATTACGGTGGGCATTTTCCTCGCCTTCATCAGCGATACGCTGTTCAGCTACCACGGCCAGTGGCGGTGGATGTTTGGCGTAATCGCCATCCCCSGTGTGCTGTTCGTCATTGGGGTGCTGTTCCTGCCCTACAGCCCACGCTGGCTGATGATGAAGGGCCGGCGGCAGGAAGCGCTGGCTGTACTGACCGACCTCCGCCCCACCGCGCATGAAGCTCGTGCCGAAATTCGCGCCATTGATGAGCAGCTCAAGCAGCGGCAGGGTGGCATAGGGCTGCTCTGGCAGAACGCCAATTTCCGGCGCTCCATTCTGCTGGGCATGCTGCTTCAGGCCATGCAGCAGTTCGCGGGCATCAATGTGGTGATGTATTACGCCCCCAAAATTTTCGCACTGGCGGGATTTGTCGGCACCGCGCAGATGTGGTGCACGGCCATTATCGGTTTTGTGAACGTGCTGGCCACGGTAGCGGCCATCGGGCTGGTGGATCGCTGGGGCCGTAAACCCATCCTTTACGCTGGTTTTACCACCATGACCGTCGCCATGGGCGCACTCGCCCTGCTTAATGCGAATGGGCTGGACAGTCAGACGGCCAAACTGCTGTGCGTCTTCCTCATCATGATCTTTATTGCCGCCCACGCCATGTCCGCTGGGCCGCTGATGTGGGTTCTGTGTTCGGAAATTCAGCCGATCAAAGGCCGGGATCTGGGCATTACCCTGTCCACCCTGACGAACTGGGTCTCCAACATGATTGTCGGCGTCTCCTTCCTCAGCCTGCTGAACGCGCTGGGGGCGCCGCTGACGTTTGGCCTGATTGCCGCTCTCAACGCCGTCTTCTTCGTGTTCACCCGTCTGCTTGTGCCCGAAACAAGAGGGGTCTCGCTTGAAGTGATCGAGCAAAACCTCATGGCCGGCAAAAAACTGCGCGATATTGGCCGCTGACGCTTTTCAGGTGGCTTGACTAGCCTGTTGACGCCTTTTAGCTTAGGCCTGAAACGGTAACGCTTAGTACTGTTTCAGGCCTCCATATTTTGTTTTTTGATACACTTCATCTTTCTGCACGCCCTGAGTCCGGTCCTTGAGCAAGGCTCATCAGGCGCATCAGAACCGGTGTTCGTGTCCCTTTTCGTTTTTTTGTTTTCCAAAGGCAGGATCCGCCAGAGTGACAATGCATTCCCTTCCATTCCGCCCGGTCCTGCTCTCTGCTGTCGCTTTGCTGGCGCTGTCCGGCTGTAACCGCAAAGCCGCCACTCCCGCCATGCCACCGCAGCAGGTCGGGGTCATTACGCTCCACGCGCAGTCCGTCAATGTGCATACCGTTCTGCCGGGCCGCACGGATGCTTACGAAATTGCACAGGTCCGCCCGCAGGTAACAGGCGTTATTCAGAAGCGCCTGTTTACTGAAGGCGCAGACGTGCAGGCCGGACAGCAGCTCTATCAGATTGACCCGTCCCGTTATCAGGCGGCCTATGACACCGCCCGTGGCCAGCTGGCTCAGGCCGAGGCAGCGGAAGTCACCGCCCGTGCCAAACTCCAGCGCTATAAGTCTCTGTTGCAGGCGCACGCCGTCAGTCATCAGGATTATGACGACGCCCTCGCCACCGAAAAAGAAGCACAGGGCCAGATTCTGACCGCCAAAGGACAGGTTGAAAACGCCCAGGTTGATCTGGGCTATACGCGCATGAATTCGCCCATCACGGGCCGCATCAGCCGCAGCATTATCACCGTGGGTGCGCTCGTCACTGCGAACCAGACGGACAATACGGCCGTCGTCACGCGGCTGGACCCCATTTATGTGGACGTGAATCTGCCCGCCATCACCCTGCTGCGCCTCAAGCGCGAAATGGCGGAAGGCCGCATTACCCGTCAGGCCAATGGTGAGGTGCCCGTCACCCTCACGCTGGAAGATGGCAGCACCTATGAACATACGGGCCGTATGGCACTTTCCGAAGTGAACGTGGATACGTCCACGGCCTCCGTCGTGGTGCGTGCTCTCATGCCCAACCCGGACAAGCTGCTGCTGCCGGGTATGTATGTGCATGCCCAGCTGGATGAAGGCGCGGACCCCAACGGGCTGCTCGTGCCGCAGCAGGCGGTCAGCCGCAATACGCATGGGGACCCGCAGGTCTGGGTGGTCAAAGCGGATGATACGGTGGAACTGCGCCAGATCCAGATCGGCCAGGCCGTTGGCACGGACTGGCTGGTGACAGGCGGCCTGAAAGCCGGTGAGCGCATCGTCACCGTTGGTCTGCAAAAGATCAAACCCGGTGCAAAGGTCAAACCCACGGACGACGCAGCCGCGCAGGCAGCATCCGACGCCTCCAGCCAGAACAAAGGGCAGTAAACCGGATGTCTCTTTCGCGTTTCTTTATTGATCGCCCCATTTTTGCGTGGGTGATCAGCCTGATCATCATGCTGGTGGGTGGTCTGTCCATTTTCCGACTGCCCATCTCACAGTATCCGAGCATTGCTCCTCCGCAGATCGCCATTTCCGTGACGTATCCCGGTGCCTCGGCAGATACGGTGAACGATACGGTCGTGCGCCCCATTCTCCAGCAGATGTTCGGGCTGGATCATCTGGAATATATCTCCGCCCAGTCCTACGCCTCGGGCATGATGGAGATCGACCTCACCTTCGCGCAGGGGACCAACCCGGATATTGCGCAGGTGCAGGTGCAGAACAAGTTGCAGCTGGCCCAGCCCAAGCTGCCGCCGGAAGTGACGGCTCAGGGCCTGAGCATCACCAAGGCCGTGAAGAACTTCATGATGGTTCTGGCCTTCATCTCCACCGATGGCAGCATGACCGGCAGTGATATTGCCGACTACGTCGCCTCCAGCATTTCCGACCCGCTCAGCCGCGTGTCCGGCGTGGGGGACCACACCCTGTTCGGGTCGGAATACGCCATGCGAATCTGGATGGACCCCGGCAAGCTGTACAGCTACGGCCTGACCATCAAGGACGTTGAAACCGCCATCCAGACCCAGAACATCCAGGTCTCCTCCGGTGAACTGGGCGGCCTGCCTGCCAAAAAGGCGATCCGTCTGGATGCCACCATCATCGGCCCGACGCGTCTGACCTCACCCGAAGAATTCCAGAAGATTCTGCTCAAGGTGCAGCCAGATGGATCTCAGGTCCGCATCAGCGATATCGCCAAGGTGGAGCTGGGCCCGCAGACCTATAATACCAACTCGTTCTACAACAATCTGCCCGCCTCCGGCATGGCGCTGAAGCTCGCTCCGGGTGCCAACCAGATGCAGACGGAAGCGGCCATCCGCGCCGAGATCACCCAGCTTGAAAAGTTCTTCCCGCCGGGCCTGAAAACCGTCTACCCGCTGGATACAGAGCCGTTCATCGTTCTCTCCATTGAGGAAGTCGTCAAAACCCTGCTGGAAGCCATCGCGCTCGTCTTTGTCGTGATGCTGATCTTCCTGCAAAACTTCCGGGCGACCCTTATCCCGACCATCGCCGTGCCGGTCGTGCTGCTCGGCACGTTCGGGGTGCTCAATATTCTGGGCTACTCCATCAACACCCTGACCATGCTGGCCATGATTCTGGCCGTGGGTCTGCTGGTGGATGATGCCATTGTGGTGGTGGAAAACGTCGAACGTGTGATGACGGAGAAGAAGCTTTCTCCGGTAGATGCTGCTCGCGTCTCCATGGATGAAATTTCCGGCGCACTGGTTGGCATCGTGCTGGTGCTGACAGCCGTCTTCCTGCCCATGGCAGCCTTCTCCGGCTCCACGGGCGTGATTTACCGCCAGTTCTCCGTCACCATTGTTGCGGCCATGTGGCTGTCCGTTCTGGTGGCAATGGTGCTAACTCCGGCCCTGTGCGCCACCATGCTCAAAGCGGGCGGGCATGAGAAAACAACCGGCCCCGCTGGCTGGTTCAACCGCCAGTTCAACCGCCTGACCAATGGCTATCTGCGGGGCGTGCAGTTCCTTATCGGCCGGACTGTGCTCTCCATGCTCGGGTTTGTTGTCATCACAGCGCTGGCCGTGTTCCTGTTCATGCGTCTACCCGGCGGGTTCCTGCCAGATGAAGATCAGGGGCTGATCTTCGGGCAGATCACCATGCCGCCCAACACGCCCATGGCAGAAACACAGGCCGTCAACCACGAAGTTGCCGACTATATTCTCAAGTCCGAAGGCTCTCTGGTTGAATCCGTCTATTCCATCAACGGGTTCAACTTTGCCGGGCAGGGTCAGAACTCCGGCGCGTTCTTCATCCGTCTGAAAGACTGGGAAGACCGCCCTCTGGCCTCCCAGACATCCTCGGCCATTGCCGGGCGGATCATGCAGCATTTCTGGTTCAGCCCCAAAGCGCAAATCTTCGCCATCAACCCGCCAGCTGTGCTGGAACTGGGCAACGCCACCGGTTTTGACCTTGAGCTGGAAGACCGCGGCCATCTGGGCCATCAGAAGCTGCTGGAAGCCCGGAACATGGTGCTGGGTCTGGCCTCCAAAGATCCACGCCTGATGGCCGTGCGCCCGAACGGTATGGAAGACGCTTCCCAGTACCATCTGGATATCGACCGGGAAAAAGCCAACGCGCTTGGCATCACCATTGATGACATCAACACCACCATTCAGGGGGCGCTGGGGTCCATCTACGTGAACCAGTTCACCCGGAATGACCGTGTGAAGCAGGTCTATATCCAGGGCGTGCCGGAAGCCCGCATGCTGCCGAGCGATCTGGATAAATGGTATATCCGCAACGCCCTGCAGACCCTCACTCCGCTGAATGCCTTTGCAACAGGACACTGGGAAGTCGGCCCGCAGAAAGTGGAAAACTATAACGGCCTGAATGCCTTTGAAATTCTGGGCCAGCCTGCGCCGGGTTACAGCTCGGGCGATTCCATCAACGCCATTAAAGGCGTTCTGAATAAGCTGCCGGCGGGTGTCGGCTACGAGTGGACCGGTCTGTCCTTTGAACAGGTTGCGTCCGGCTCCTCCACCGGTCCGCTCTATGCGCTGGCGCTGGTTGTCATCCTGCTCTGTCTGGCGGCTCTGTATGAAAGCTGGGCCATCCCGCTGGCGGTGATGCTGGTCATTCCGCTGGGCGTTCTCGGGGCCATTGCCGCAACGCTGTGGCGCAACCTTGATAACGACGTCTACTTTCAGGTGGGGCTGCTGACTACGGTTGGTCTGGCCGTGAAAAACGCCATTCTGATTGTGGAATTCGCCAAAATGGCCTTTGAACGCGGCGAGTCCTTGAGTGACGCGGTGCTGACGGCCGCCCGCGAACGTCTCCGCCCCATTCTGATGACCTCCATTGCGCTGGTCGTCGGCGTGTTCCCGCTGGCCATCGCAACGGGCGCGGGCAGCGCCTCCCGCGTAGCCATTGGCACCGCGGTGGTGGGGGGTATGGCCACGGCCACCCTGCTGGCGGTCTATTTTGTGCCGGTTTTCTTTGTGGTGGTACTGCGGCTGTTCAAGGTCCGTCGCCTCAGCGAACGTCAGGAAACCCCGTCTTCTGCCCCGTCAGTTCCCGGAAACGAGTAAGCGCATGTCGTCACACGTCCCCTCACACTCCTCGCGCCGCTTCCGTGCTCTGAGCCTGACTCTGGCAGCCGGCCTGCTGTCCGGCTGCACCATGATTCCCAAATACACGCGGCCTACACCGCCGCTGGCCAACACATACCCTGCGTATCAGGCTACCGGGAATCCGCGCCTTGCGCGGGCGGCCTCAGACATCGGCTGGCAGGATTTCTTTACGGACCCGCGGCTGAAAGCCCTGATCACCATTGCCCTGCGTGAAAACCGGGATCTGCGCATCTCCGCAGCCAATATTGCGCAGGCACAGGGGCAGTATGATGTGCAGCATGCGGGCCTCTTCCCCACCATTTCTGCAACAGGCGGTCCTATTTATCAGGCTCCGGCCAGCGCATCGGGCCTCAGCTTTGCACCGGGGCTGGAGCAGAACCAGAGCAACGAAGCCTTTGGCGGGGGTCGCGTCTTTAAATACTATCAGGGCGGAATCGGCTTTTCTTCATACGAAATTGACCTGTTTGGCCGCATTCGCAGCCTGACCCAGGCCTCTGCAGAAAAAGCACTGGCGCAGGAAGCCTCCCTGCGCAGCATGGCCATCAGCATCATCTCACAGGTCGCCACTGCTTACGTCACGTGGTTAGGGGATCGGGACACGCTGGCTCTGGCGGACACAACGCTGGCCAACCAGCAGGACACCCTCAACCTCACCCGTACAAAATATGAGCATGGGGAAGAAAACCTGCTCACCGTCCGTCAGGCGGAAACGCAGGTGCAGCAAAGTGCGGCACTCCGCGCCGACTCCCGCCGGAAGGTCGAGCAGGACGAAAACCTGATTGCCTTGCTGATTGGCGCGCCCATCCCGACAGATCTGCCCCCGGCCCGCTCTTTGGGGGAACAGACGCTTCTCGCAGACCTGCCTGCAGGCTTGCCCTCAGACCTGCTGGAACGGCGGCCGGACATTGTTTCCGCCGAGCATAACCTGCTGGCGGCTCAGGCCGATATCGGGGCGGCCCGTGCGGCCTTCTTCCCGCGCCTGACACTGACAGCATCCGACGGCGTTTCCAGCCTTCAGTTCCATAAACTGTTTACGGCAGCGGCCACGACGTGGGGGCTCAATCCGTCTCTGCAAATCCCGCTCTGGACGTGGGGCATGAACAGCGGGAATCTGAAAGCCTCTAAAGCCGCGCGTGACGTCCAGATTGCCACGTATGAAAAGACGGTGCAGACCGCCTTCCGTGAAGTGGCCGATGCACTGGCCGCACGTGAAGCCTATCTGGATGAGAACAAACAGGCAGACGACCTTGTGGTCTCCACCGCCGATGCGTTCCGTCTGGCAAAAATGCGCTTTAACGCCGGGTCTGATTCCTATCTGACCACACTGGAATCACAGCGCTCTTACCTGCAGGCCCAGCAGATGCAGATTATGGTGGCCGTCTCCAAATACCAGAACCTGATCACCATCTATCGCGCTCTGGGGGGCGGCTGGAAGCAGCATACGGAGGCCTCAGCCCAGCAGCCAACCAGTGTTGTGCGCCAAACTGACGCAGGCTGACAAAAACCCTTAAAGGCAGCGTTGCATGGCGCAGCGCGTGCCGGGCGGGAAACCGCAGGCTTCTTCTTCCTCAAGAATAGCCCGCAGGTCACTGTCCAGAGCGGCCTCCTCCAGATAGTCAAAACCGATTTTATGGTAAAAGGGCGCGTTCCAGGGCACATCCCGGCAGGTGGTGAGCGTGATACGCTTCAGCCCAGTCTGCTGCGCCGCCTGAAATGCCGCCGCTAACAGGGCTTTCCCTACCCCGCGCCCCTGAGCCTGCGCCTCCACCGATACTTCCAGAATATGAAGCCGGTCTTTCTCGCGTTCGGCTGTCAGAAACCCGACAGGGCGTTCCTGCTCTGTCACGGCTACCCAGCACGTCCCTGCCTCCAGACTCGCCAGATGCGTGTCGATCGGAAGGCACGCCCCCTCAGCAATCCATGCCAGCGCGGGAATCGTGCGGAAGCTCTGTGCCGCAGAACGCTCAATTTCAGGCAGCAACACGACATCTTCATACCGTGCCAGACGCACTGAAACACGGGAAGGCTTTTCACCAAGGAGAGAAACAGAAGAACACATGCCCCGCTGTTGCCACCTACCGGCCGGCTCTCACAAGAGAAATGTGCCAGCAAAGCTCCGCCAGCCTGCCTCAGCTCCGTGAAACGCTACGGGCAATAAAAAAGGCCGTCTCCAGGAGACGACCTTTTCCACACCCGGAGAGGGTTAACTGCTTTTATTTGGCCGCAGAGAGTTTCAGAACCCAGAGCTGAGCAATGTCCTGCGCGCCAGCTCCGCCATCGACGGTTTTGAGCGTGGCAATGGCATCTGCCTTTTTACCGGCAGCCAGTTGAGCCAGACCGTAGTGAAGGCGGGCCACATTCATGTCCGTCACACCTTTGCTCATCGCCTGCTGCATCAGGCCGAGGCCTTTATCTGCCTGCCCGAAGGTGACGTAGTTATAGCCAACCGTCAGCAGGTCATCGCCGGTCTTCTGCTTGAGCGCTGCCGCTTCATCAGCCGCAATGGAGGCTTTTTTGTCAGCAACGGATTTCTCAACCATGGCTTTCAGGCGTGCCTGACGCGGCGCTTCTGCACCCTGCCCCAGTACATTGGCCTGATAGCCCTGATTCATCAGGTCCAGCGCCAGCTGCGGCATGCCGGACTGCATGGCAATTTCCGTCATCTCCATAAAGTCACGCGCCTGAGACACGTTCCCGGCAGCCAGACGGATACGATAAACGTCCAGCTGGAGTGACGTCGGAATCTTGGGGTTCACGATGAGTTCGTGCAGCAGCAGCGCCCAGTATTCCTGCTTGGGATAATAGGTGGCCAGCAGCACATACGCATGCGTGGTGGTCGCGGAATCCTTCATGGCGGTCGCACTGGCGCCCAGCATTTGCAGCTGAGATTCTGCCGGCGTTTTCTTCGCCTTGATTTCCTGATCGATCTGCTGCTTCAGCACCCGAACGGAATTCGGATAATCTTTCTGAAGGTAGTAGGACTGCGCCAGAAGCGTATCCATTGTGGCATTGGAGCCAACTTCCTTCTGGTAGCGCTCAATGGCTTTAACCGCGCGCGGGTAGTCCTTTGCGGTGTAGGCCATTGTTGCTTCAGACATCAGCATCTGGTGCTTGGTGTCCTTGGGCGTGCGCGGAGAGGCAATCAGCTTGTCATAAGCCTGGGTTGCCACATCCAGATTGCCGCCCTGTGTCGCCACAGCGGCGCGCATCTGGGTAATGGTGTAGGACTCGTAGTCACTCTTGCCCTTTACCGCGTCAGCGGCATTCACCGCGGCCATGGCCTTGGTGTAGTCGTGAGCGGACAGAGCGGATTGTGCCTGCTGCAGCGCCTTGCCAACATCCGCCCCCAGCACGTCCTCAGCCTGAGCTGCGGGGTAAGAGAGAGCGAATGCAGCGCTTGCGAACAGCGCGACGCGTAAAAGACGAGATGACATCAGATCACTGACCTTCTGCGAATTGTTCCTGCCCGACGATACCAAGCTTGGTCACGCCAAGTCGCTGGGCGTCTGCCATAACATGCACCACCGTTTTGTAATCGGCCAGCCGGTTTGGCTGCAGATGCACTTCCGGCTGCTGGTCTTCCGGTCCGGTGGCGGCTTCACGCAGGCGGGCCTGCAGATCATCCTCACTGGTAACCGGCTGACCGTTCCAGGTAATGCTATTGTCAAAATCGACAGCCAGCGTCACCACGGGGGATTCAACCGTGGAAGGCGGGGGGTTACCCTGCGGAAGGTCAATGGAAACGGCTTGGGTCTGCAACGGAATTGTGATGATAAGCATGATCAGCAGAACCAGCATCACGTCGATCAACGGCGTGGTGTTGATATCGACAATGCCTTCGTCTTCCGTCGTGCTTTCCGATCCGACATTCATGCCCATGGGGTGTCACTCTCTCAAACTCTGGTTCCACGGCACGGTCCAAACCAGGCCGGACGCGGGATAGTGGACTGAAGCCCGCCTGCCCTCCCGAAGGAGAGAAGGCGGAACCTCCCTGCTCGGTCAGTTGGTTTTTGGCCGCTCGGTAATGAAGTCGATATGATAGATACCAGCTTCCTGGCAGGCCTCGACCAGCTTGCCGACAGATTCATAGCGGGTCTTGATATCCCCACGGATCTGAATCTGCGGCTGCGGTTTCTGGACCGCCGCCTTTTCAAGCCGATCCAGAAGATCGGCCCGGCCCTTGAGCGGCGTTTCGTCCCAGTATGCCTGTCCGTTTTCCGCCACTGCAAGCACGACGTTAGACATCTTTGTCTGTGTCGGCTGGTTCATATCCTTCGGCAAAGTTACCTTGACCGTGTGGGTTGCAACCGGAATTGTGATCAGGAAGATGATCAGCAACACCAGCATGACATCAACGAGGGGAGTTGTGTTGATCGCCGATACGACGTCGTCTTCGCCCCCGCTGTCTCCGACAGACATACCCATGATTAACCTACCCGGTTAGAGACAGTTGAGGTGGTGGGAGAGTTGTCAGGACGCACAACGATGCTTTCTGCACCGGCGCCATGACGCACGCCACCAATCAGGATGGACTGCAGATCAGCCGCAAAGTCACGCACGCGGTCCATAGCCCCTTTGTTACGGCGCACCAGCAGGTTGTAACCCAGCACGGCCGGAACAGCGGTCGCAAGACCAATAGCCGTCATGATCAGGGATTCACCAACCGGACCAGCAACCTTGTCGATGGAAGCCTGACCAGCAATGCCGATGGCGGTCAGAGCGTGGTAAATACCCCAGACGGTGCCGAACAGACCAATGAACGGAGACGTGGAACCCACGGTGCCCAGGAAGGCCAGACCAGACTGAAGGCTGTTCTGGATGTTGTTCACCGAACGCTGAATGGACAGGGAGGTCCAGCTGTTCAGGTCGATGGATTCCTGCATCGTGCCTTCATGGTGTTCAGCAGCAACAATGCCGGTGTCAGCAATGTAGCGGAACGGAGAGGTCGACTTCAGGGCAGCAGCGCCTTCCTGAATGGTGCTCTTCGTCCAGAACTGTTTGGTGGCTTCTTTAGCAGCAGCGAACAGACGAGCCTGTTCGATGAACTTGGTGATCATGATGAACCAGGTGCCCAGGGACATGATCAGCATGATCATCAGCACGCCACGTGCGATGATGTCACCGTTGGACCACAGAGCGCCAAGACCGTACGGGTTGGCTTCTTCTTTAGTGGCCGGAGCAGCGGCAGCCGGAGCAGGCGCATCAGCTGCCGGGGCAGCCGGGGCGGACGCGTCAGGCGTCGGGGCGGCAGGAGCAGCCGTGTCAGTCGGAGCCGGAGCGGCGGCGTCGGGGGCAGGAGCGGCAGGTGCTGTGGTGGAATCCGTAGCAGCAGGCGCTGATGCAGCAGGAGCAGAGGCATCCTGAGCCAGAGCCAGAACCGGTGTCGCCGTGCCCAGCATGACCGCGAGGGCCGGAACCGCGAGACCCGACACTGGAAGACGAGACAGTCTGATCATGTACCTAAAAATCCTTATCTTTGTCGGCCTGGTGACGGGGGCCTCCCCGCACCAGACAGTTTTCTGCAGAGTTCGGCTAAACGCCGGGATCAGTCATCCAGTCTGAACCTGATCACATACACCTTGTGAAGCTCCTTGACGGGCGCACCGTTCTTCATAGCCGGGCGATACCGGGCCTTGTGAACGTAATCCAGAGCAGCCTGCGCGAAGGATTGTCCCCCCTGCACGGACTGAACAGAACAATTGCTCGTCATCCCCGTTGTCTCCACATCACATGCAACAGTCACACGGCCTTCAATGTTGTCTTCCTCCATATCAGGCGGATAGACGGGCCGGGCGTTGTTCAGCGGCGATGTACCAGCCGAAGTATCCGGCGAGTTGGACGGTGCCGCAGTGGATGCCGGTTCGCTTGACACGGGCGGTGCCGGAGCCGTTGTCGTCTGCGGAGGCGTCGCCTGTTTGGGCGGCGTCCGGGCCACATGCTTGATCGGCGGCTTCGGCGGCGGCGGCAGCTGTATCTTCGGCGGAGGAATATACGGCGGCGGCGGAACCGTCATGACC
>NZ_JACRVS010000050.1:0-5819 GCF_018811985.1 Acetobacter sp. P5B1
CCGGTGTTCGTAATGTCTCCCGATGTCGCCGTAATCGACAGCGCATCCTGTGCCGAGACACTACCGCTGTTCGTCACCGAGGCGGCCGTCAGGGACACATTCTTCCCTGAAATACTCGCGCCCGTCAGCGCCTCATGCCCCGGAGCAAGATACAGCTTGGGCACAAGAACGGTTTGACCGTCCACAACCTCGTTCTGATACCACACAATGTCAGACGTCAGCGCCGCCTGCTGCGCACTGCTCAGACCCGTGGAATGCCGTCAGGCTTGTATAAGCAGGGGGCGTCTCAATCAGATAATGCGCGTCAGGTTAAGAACTCGGCACATACCTGCACCATATGGATCAAACTCACAAACTTCAATCTATAATATGTGCTATTTCCAATTCCTTACACCACTACTCCAACTTATAATTACTGAAAAATAAATCAATATTTTAATAAAAATAAATTATAACTGTGAATTATATATAATACCTATATGATATTTTCTTTATCTTCCCATACATCCTTATATTCCTCTGTTATCAAAAAACGCCAACCAGGAGCCAATCCAAGATAAGGCAGCAAAAGTGGTTCCCATTTGATTAAGTGATTTACATGCAAGGGAACAAAAAAATCTTTATCCTCTAAATATTCTCCTGCCCATATATACCACCCACACGTATCTTTTCCTGGCATAACTCTCATTCCATTTAAAGGTCTAACTTTCTCTTTCACATTGATGCTTATACCCAATTTTTCGTTTGGAAAAACCGAAACAAAATCTGAACCATATTCTTCACATATTTTTTTCTGCATTTTAATAATATTCATTTTATTCCTAATATCTGCTTCATGGCACGACTAAAACTACTTGGAGGGTTCGAAGAACCGTCGATTGATTTCCCTTTTGCCTGATTTCAGGTTTTCAGCGAGTTGATTGCTGGTTCGTGGACCTGATTTTCACTCTGCGTATTGAGCAGAGAGAGGGTCTCATGCCCTGGCTTACTACGCGATCGCGTTAATCCGCTCGAGGAGGAGAAAGCGACGCATATTATAGACGATATTGGCCAGCCCGATCCTCATGGTGGCCCGCGTTATGCCAACGGTTCGTATGAACAGTCCTGTCTGCGATTTCTGATCGGCAAAGACATGCTCGACACGCGACTGGATAACGGATTTTCCTGCATTTGATTTCTGGATATGTCGTGGCATGGGCTTGAGATGAGGCTTTTTCCTGTGAACCTTCGAGACAAAGCCCTGCTTTTCCATGAAGGCCTCATTGGCTTTTGAGCGGTAGGCTGTATCTGCCCAGACATCAGACGCCGTATTGCTGCGATCAAGAAGCCCCTCACGTAGTCTGGCACCATCGCTGGCAGCGGCATCGGTCGTCTTCCATTTGCGGATCAGCCGAAATTTCCGGTCGATGGAAACATGCGATATATAGCCAAAGAAAGGGATAGCGAGATCCGTAGACGGGATCGTCCCGTCATCCTGACGCTTTGCTTTCGTGAACTTCAGCGTCCATCGCGCATGACGATCTTTATGGGACAGCTTTGACGGCTTGTCCTGCCAATCCTGTGGGATCCGTCCTTTTCGCAGATCGGCCTTCTCCTCATTGGTATTGCGCTGCTTTGGGGTCGCTACCAGTGTAGCGTCCAGGATCTGGCCTGACATGGGGAGATAACCGGCATTCCGCAGGGTCGCATCAAAGCGGTTGAACAAAACATCAATTGCTTCCGCCTGTGTCAGACGTTCCCGGAACAGCCAGACGGTCTTGGCATCAGGCACGCGCTCAGACAGCCCCAGACCAAGAAAGCGCATGAAGGAAGGCGGTCGTTGATCAGGTATTCCGTCCGTTCGTCGGACAAATTGTTCAGCGTCTGGATGACCAGAATTTTGAACATCAGCACTGGATCAAACGGAGGACGCCCGCCTTTGCTTCCGTCTGAATAGGCCAGTGCCTTGTTCAGCTCCGGACGGAACACCTCAAAATCCACAGTCTGGGAAAATGCTTCAAGTTGGTCACCAAGCCCACTCAACCGAGCAAGCCGCTCTTCAACATCAAAGAAACCAGACTGCGTCATCAGCCACTCCTCCAGTCATCACACAAAAGAGGGAATCACAGAGAGAGACCTAAAACCAGAGGGTTTTTCGAACCCTTCAATTGTAAACAGTATTATTCTTGTTGCTTTATTTTTTATTGTTTTTCTTACTTATTTTCTAGCCATACTTCTTCCGCCCACGTTGCCAAATTCGGCCATGTCTCATGCGATACTCCATTGTGGCTCCAAAATGATATTTTTCCGTCAGGAAGTATGCAATAATAATCACCATTATCTTCGCAAATTGGCAACCAAGTTTTTGGCAACCCTTGAGCTCTAGCTTCTTTTAATGTTGTCAATAACTCACCGTAAATACCTCCCATTTCCTTATTTAAGGTTAACAATGATATATAACCAACAAACGCGTTACTTACATTTTTAAGAATCTTTTTGTAATCATTTGGAAATTTTAAACCTATATTTTTTTCATATTCCCTGATTAAAAAATCATCTGGTAAAGGCATTTTTCTTCCCTGCGGAGGATCAAGCTTATTAATTTCCCTTATTATTTCATCAATTTTTTTTCCCATTTCATTTACCCCTAAAGTCCTTAGCTCTGTTTTTCCAGTAAGACTGTCTCCAAACATTAAATTTAGAACGGTCTATCCCAGACGGAATGTCATTTGTATTAACGTGTATCACAGTATGATTATCTTTATGGAAAGATTGTGTCATTTCAGCTAAAGGTCCATCAGATTTTTGAGTCATATGATGTAGATTGATTGGTTTTCCATCGGACCCAATTGGCGCTCTCCCTGCTTCCATAAGTTCCAAGTTAGTTTTTCCGCTTTTAGGATCAATATATGCGGGATCAATCAAATCATTTCTTTGATAAATTTTATTTTCCTTGAATATAACTGGATCACTAGACCAAAATTTTCTACCATTCTGAAAATATTCCAATATATTAGATTCATTTTCTTCACTTTGAAAACTCTTATTGATAATATCGCTTTTCCCGCGACCATCAGAAACAACCTTCCCCTCAGGCGTTCTGATACCAAGGTCACCTTCAGAATTCCTGACCCAGCTATAGCCGTCAGGCAGGGAAGGCTGAGCCGCACCAGCGGAGCCCTTTTCATATGTCTGCCACGTATCCGATGCTGTCGCCGTTGCGGCTGCCCCGCCTTCTTCGGCGACGCCGCGCCCAACCGTCGCAGCGGCCTGCGTTTCCTTCATACCCAGGATCACGCGCCCGGCTGCCGCATCAACGCCAACCAGATTCAGAGCACCCAGGCCCAGTGTGACCAGCGCACCGGTCTTGTCTCCCGCATGCCACTGCACGCCAGCAAGCACCGTCGAAAACGCCGTGCCGAGAGGACCAGGAAACATGCTCCCCGTAACAAGACCAAGCTTCCCAACAGCCGCCCACGTGATCGCCGTCTCGGTCGAAGCCGCTCCAGGAAGTGGAGGACGATGGCCATGAATAACAATATTTTCAACTTTCCCCTCAGGCGTCATCGTCGAACCAAGGTCCTCGCCTTCCGGCGCTCCGAAGCCAGCCTGATCCGTCTTCGCTCCATCCTCGGCTTCCGGACCCACCGTCGTGATGGACCCGTTCTGGTTGGCCCCCGCGCCAGATGTCGGGCCATCGCCTCCGCTCTCAGGCTGCGCTACTCCCATGGACGTGGTGTCTATCCGGGTGGCAGGTGAACTGGATGAACCTGCGCCGCCCGCATTATCCTGCGTTTCATAGACACTCGCCTGCTCACCGTCCGTTTTCTGCTGGCTGAGAGTTTTGTTTTCACTGACCTGAACCTGCGGACTCTTCGGCCCCCATTTATCGTAAGCTTGAATCCCCACTTCCACGGCCGTTTCCGTAGCCGTCTCCGCGCCGATTTCGGTCTGCAGGGTGTTATTGACTTTGGTCGCGTTGAAGTCGTTATCCAGATGCCCGTTCGCAGCCGTCAGGTCCGTGCTGTAACTGCCCGTGCTGTTATCGCTCTCGACCCCGATAGTGCCCGTAATGACGCTGTCCGTCGTCGTGGTCTCGTTGTGGTCAACGTGACCAACCGCAACCGTCGCCGTCTTCGCCGCATCTGTCAGAGAACCCGCCGTGCTGAACCCACCACCAGCCGCAACGCTCGTCCCGCTCCAGGTGGACTGGTTGTACTCCCCTGTCGCATCCAGAGACTGCGTGTGGAAATGGTTCAGACCTGCGCCCGCCGTGCTGCTGATCACGCCCGCCTTCAGCGTTGTGTTGCCCGCAACATCAACATCCAGACCGCCGTTCCCGGCATACAGCCCGGACTGTGTGGCTTCCGTCGACCGATAGGTATCCTTGATCGTCTGCCCCGCAACATTGGCTGAGGCCCCGAAGCTCCCCGCGCCATAAACTGGGATCGAAACACTGAACCCGCCGCTCTCCGAATTGCTGCTGTAGTTCGCCATATCCTGCGGGCTGGTGATCACCAGCACCCCGCTCTTCACGCTCACCTGCTCACCGTTGACTTCCGCGCCATTCAGCGTCGTCTTGCCGGGGGTAGTGAGGCTTACGCTGTTGGTCGCGCTGACCGTCGTATCCACGTTCGTCGTGCTGTCAGACGCGCTGTGCTGGTGCGAGACCGAAGCCGACGCCGTCACACTCACCCCCACGGTCCCCGTCGTCCCGACACTGGCTTCCACACCCACAGACGCACTCTTCGAACTGCTCGTGCTCTCCGTGTGGTCCGTGTTCACACCTGAGTTCAGCGTCAGGTCCTTCTGTGCCGCAAGGGCTACATCCTGCCCTGACAGATGCGCCGCAGTCGCGCTCAGATCCCCATTGTTTTTGTCGGTGGTGTTATCCCCCCGCCCCTCAATCGCCAGTGTGCCACCAGCAGAGGCCGTGGAACCCTGCACCGTCGTCCGCGTCTCGCCCGACCGGCTCTTGGTGCTGGAGAACCCAACCGAGACCTGACCACCAATGATATTGTTGGTAGTCGCACCCCCAATGGCGGACATCCCTTCGCCGAGGCCGGTCTGGATCCCCGCAAGCGCTGACTGCACGCCTGTGCCAGACTGCTTTGCCCCAAGGGCTCCGTTAATCGCCTGACCAGCCATCGAGTCAGGCGAGACACCGCCCGTCACGCCGATACTCTTGTCCTTGTGCATCGCGGTCTGGGTCTGGCTATTCTGCTCGGTAGTGAAGGCCACCGACGAGCCGCTGATGCCAAGATCCTTCGCCGCGGCCACAACAGACCCGTCAATCCTGACCGGGCCCTTCGCGCCAATATTCAGGTTGCCGCCGGTGCTGGCAATCACACTCGGTGTATAGGTGCTGCTGCTCGCGCTCTGCGTATCCGTCCGCGAGCCGTAGCCCACAGTCCCGCTCGCCCCCTGCGTGCTCAGATGCAGGCCAGCCACATGATGGCTGGAAGCTTCACTGGACGCGCTGTGCAAGGCATTTTCTGTCAACGCGCCGCCGGACTGGAGCGTGACATCACCGCCGCCGCCCACCATGCCCGCAACATGCATGTCTCCGCCAGAAACCGCCGTCAGGTCCGTGCCCGCTGCAACCGTGGTGCCGACATCCGTGCTGCTGCTCTGGCTGTTCGAGAAGCTGCTGTGTGTGAGGAACCCGCTCTTGCTGCCAGAAATACTTTCTGACTCGCTGTTCGTCACAGCCCCCAGATCCAGAGATTTCCCTGCCAGAAGCGTGGTGGACCCTTCGGATGTCAGGGTGGCCCCGGCTGCCTTCAGGTCTCCCCCCAAGGCCGCAAGTGTCGCGTTCCCGCCAGACGTGATGGTCGTGC
>NZ_JACRVS010000051.1:0-5613 GCF_018811985.1 Acetobacter sp. P5B1
ATACCCCCCGCCAAACGCCACCAGAACGAGCAGGAAGGCCGTCAGGCCCGTCCAGAGTAGAGATGAACGTATTTCCGCCTGAGCGGCCTGTAGCGCCTTCTGTGAGGCTCCTGTGGCCTGTTTAAGAGCAGCCTTCATTTCGGCCGACAGGGCCTGTTCCTGCTGGTTCCGGGCCGCCTGATCGGACCGGACGGCCCGGAGTAGTCGGTTTGTCTCCGCCATTTCCCGGCCGAGCTGGTCGAACGCGGCCAGCCCGTCATCCAGCTCGCGTTCGTCGGTCATGACTGATCAGGTTCCGGCTTCTGCCACCCCTCGAACGCCTTGTGGTCGTGGTCGCGGGTGATGCGTTTCATCAGTTCGTCAATGACCCGTCCGAAGCGTTCATCTTTCCCGGCCGCGTCGATCAGCAGCCCCCCGAGAATGACCTTCCGCCGGGTGTCCAGCTTGCGTTCCTCGGCGTTCTGTCTGGCGAGCAAAGCCTGATACCGGGCCTTGGCCTGCTCGACCTGCTGTTTTGCCTTCTCGATGGGTGTCATTTTTCCTCCCGCACCAAGTGGGTGCAATGGTCTGTTGTGTTGTGATTTCCATTCTCGCGTGACCCTGTTGAGGATACCCGATTTTTCGGAAGTTTTCTTGATTCATCGTGGAGCGCAAACAACCCTTGCGACGAAGGAGTGAAGGGCGCACTTTAGCATTGTTCCAATGCGTGCGTCAGGGATGTTCCTTCCCTGAACCCTTACTGAACGGAGCGAGGCGTGGCGATCTACCACCTGTCCGTCAAATCCATCTCGCGCTCGGCCGGTCGCAGCGTCGTGGCTGCTGCTGCCTATCGTGCTGGTCAGGAACTGACGGACGAGCGGCAGGGACTGACGCACGACTACACCCGCAAGCAGGGGGTAGAGGATGCGTTCATCGTGGCCCCGGATGGCGCGGACTGGGCGCAGGACCGGAACGCTCTGTGGAACGCAGCCGAGGCGGCCGAGAAGAGGAAGGACGCCAAGACCGGCCGGGAATATGAGCTGGCGTTACCAGTCGAGCTGGACGCGGGCGCACGGAAAGAACTGGCCCGGGATTTCGCCCGTGAACTGGTGGAGCGGTACGGGGTGGTGGCCGATGTGGCGATCCATGAACCCGGCCGGGAAGGGGACAACCGGAACCATCATGCCCATATCCTCACCACGACCCGGACGGCCGGGGCGGACGGGCTGGGAGCCAAGACGCGGGTTCTGGACGTGGCCAGCACCGCCTCGGCAGAGATCGAGCATATGCGGGGTGTGTGGGCGCGGCAGGTCAACACGGCGCTGGAACGGCACCAGGTCGAACAGCGGGTGGATCACCGGAGTTTCGAGCGCCAGGGGAAGGAACAGGAGCCGACCTGGCATATGGGCGTGTCAGCGACCGCCCTAGAGCGTCAGGCGGGCCGCGAGATCCCCGGCCGGGGGCCGCTGACGGATCTCGGGAAGCAGAACGCGGAGATCCGAGAGCGAAACCGGGCTCTGGAAACGGCCCGCAAGGCCGTGGAGAAGGCCTCGGCGCTGTTCTCCGGCCTTGAGAAGAAGGCCCGGCTAGCGGTCGGTCTGGCCCGGAAGATCGGGCAGCGGATGGAGCGGGAGAGGGAGGCCGAGCGCCAGAGGAAGGAGTTGGTACGTCAGGCTGAAATCAGACGCCAGCAGGACATCCGGGCGGCTGAAGAAGCCAGGAAGGCTGCTGATCTGGAACGCAATCGCTCGAAAGGTCTCTCCAGAGGGCGAAGTCGCCGCTCTGATCGGGGATATGATCCCTGGTGATTCTGTCCTGGGTCCTGACCCAGGACAGAATAGAACATCAGGCCTTCAGAGCGTGATTCTCGGAGAGCGTTTCGTCCAGGATATACGGACCTGCGGCTTTGACTTCGATTGCCATCAGGGCGAGGGCTCCTGGTGCGCGTTCTCCCAAGGGGAGCAAAGCATTGCCGCTGGTCCAGCGCATGGTTCCCTCTTCCACGTTGCTCCAGCCGGAGAGCTGGGCATCATGGAGGTGATCGGTCAGAGTGCGTGTTCTGTTGCTTTCGAACAGGGTAACCGTTCCAACCAGAACACCCAGCTGGCGGCGGTCATTGACAAAGGGGCCGATCACATCACAGGGGCGGCTAGCATTGGAGATGATCCGGACGTTTTCAACTCCGCTGGGGATCATGAACATGACCCGTCCGTTGTTTTCACGTGCCGGCCGAATGACTGCTCCTGTATCCGTGGTCAGGTGCAGGTCACTTTCGTTTGTCAGAGGGCGGGCTTCTGTCTGGATCGCAAAGCCAGCCTTGTCCGCACGGTTCTCGATGTTGCGGAAGAGAGGCTCGACCGTTTCTCTGGAGACTGTCAGGGGGGCAGAGGCATCATCCCAGCTCAGGTTGCGGCTGCTACCGATCGAGACGACATTCCCCTTATGGGAGAAGGTGCTGCGGTTTCCGGCATCGAGGTAGCTCTCAGTGAGCATGCCATCGGCTATGATGACCGAATGGACTTCGGTTTCGATGTGGTAGTAGTCGTAAGACGTGAGGGACTTGTCGAAGTAGATGGATCTACCGTTCACAAGCATGCGGGCCGGGACGAACTTTCCATCGAAGAACAGGCAGTGCTCCGCCGTGATCAGCATGTCCTTGAACGGAACTCCGTCCGAGATGGCATCCTTGAGGATGCGGACCGGGTAGCCTGCCTCATCATCAGGAAGATGGGCACGAACGTTGCAGTGTGCCTGACCGGTCCAGGTCACGCGACGAGGCGTCGCAACACCATCAACATACGCAATGATTTCATCACCAACACTCACTTCTTCAACGGCCTTCGTGCCATGCGGCGTGCTGATAAGGCTGCCGGGGAGGAAGCAGACAAGAGAGGCTGTATTTCCTAAGCTGTTTTGTGATGTTGCGCTAATATATAGGTTTCCATCGCTTGTTTGTTGATAAAGGGAATTATCTTCTGAAGTATAGTCACCATTTATTTCTATAGTTAATCCTGTATCAAATGTAATGCTTGTGGTTGTTCCATTGTATGTTGAGTTTGTAACTTTAGATGCTCCTGTAATTTCAATTGTAGAGCCTGCGTTACCAAAACCAGTTATATTACTAAATGTTAAAAGTGTAAGATTGGAAGATGGATTTATTAATAGTGTACCTCCACCATCTCCAAAAGTAATGCTTTGTCCTGATAAGGCTGTAATTACATCAGTGCTTCCATCAATGGTTCCCATATTGAGGGTTCCACCGTTTTCTATGGTATAAGTAGATCCGCTTAGAGCTGAAATTCCTCCTGAACCTGTTATATTAATTGTTCCACCATTAGCAATAAATGATGATCCAGTTAGGAGTCCTATTAAAGATGACCCTACATCTACTGTAACATTTGCGCCATTTTCAGATTGAACAATATATGGGTTAATTGCATTTATTAAAGCAGGAGCGAAAGAAATAGATGCGGTTACATCGCTTCCAGAGAAAACAGCTTCACCGCCACCACTTGATGCAATACCAAGAGCGTAAACTGTTGGAAAAAGCTGATAACTACCGCTTGTTGTAATTGGATTACTTGTATCGTGAACGTAAGAGTATATTGCGGTTGACATTGTAATCTCCACTATTAATCGTTTTTCAAATTATACCAACCGTTAATTGATCAAACTCATAATGGGATACGGGTATTCCTGCCAACGTAGAGAACCAATAGGTTCGCGTCATTGGTATGGGTTTCAGCAAGCAACGGCTGGTATTAAAGGTTAGGCTTCAGGCCAGAAATTTTCATCCATCATCTGATTGAATAACCATGGGCAGGTTGATGGAAATGTGTTCTCGGACAATCCCGTTTCTAGTGCAGCGTCACGGCGAGCGCGGCGATAGGCGGTTTCTACGCTGGCTTCCAGCACGCTCTGCAAGCTCGGATTGTCGGCCAGATGATCAGTGAGCGCATCACGGGTGTTGGCAATCGAGAGACGCCATGAAGCACCACGGCGTATAGGCTGGAACTCCCATTTGAGCAGGTGAAGAAGCAGTATAGTCAGACGACTGATAAGTTCACGCTTCTCGGATTTTCCCATGCTCTCGATTTCCTCGGCGATGTGTTCAAGATCCGCCTCGGACAGCTTCCCAGCGCGTAGCAGGCTGGCCTGCTCGTTGGTCCATGCGTAAAAATCATGGTTGTAAAGGGTGCTGCTCACGACGCACCCCCTTGGAGAAGTTCGAGTTGCATGGGTGGCCGGGTTTCCGCGGCCTGTGCTTTGCGGACGTCCAGCGAGCCGTTCCATGCCACATGCGGGTTGATGAAATACACGGCCACGCCTCGGCCCTGCATTCCCTCGATTTTGCGGCGTTCGCGGCGGATCACGCCCATTTTCTCCAGCGTCCCCATGATGCGGCTGATGTGGTTCGAAGTGCATCCGACTTTCTCGGCGAGCTGGTCACGTGTGAGTAGGATTTCGCCGGTATCCTGCCGGAGATTAACCAACACCAGATCGAAGACATGGCGCACCTGATGCGGCCGATCATCGGACGGCAAGGCACGAATAGCATCCCAGATGGCGATAGTTTGGTTGCGGCTCAACATGATGAAACCTCCCGGCCAAAGCCCTTCGGTGGTGTCTGGTCGCGCGGCTTTCTGGAGCGCGTAAGTAACCCTTGAGATGGCTAAACGTGCCTCTCCGGGCAAATGCTTCAGGAGTTCTTCGGACAGAAGCGAGAGCTGTTCGGCCACCTGTGCCGCTTCCTCTCGTTCGGAGCGTTGCTGGTGGGTAGTGAGGCGCACAATCTGGGCCATGTTTCGCTCCCTGTGGAGAACCTGTTTTTAGGTGCCGAGCTCTGGCACTAATAGGTGCCAGATTCCGGCACCTAAAACAACCTGTTTTCCCTGCTTCCCTGCGGAGTGTGGCGATCCCTAAGAAAGAGAAAAGAATCTAATCCCCCTGTTGTCCCCCCTTTTTCCAGTGGAAAACTGCCATTTCGGGGTCTGTTCCGGCGCCCTGCGGGCGGGCTACGCCGCTCCCGCTCCGCGCTCACCCGGACCCTGTGACGTTGGCAGAATCGGGCAAGAGAAAATGGCTCAGGAAGCGATAAGGGGCTGGATGGCTTTCCCCATCCTGTGACGGTCAGGGGAGATACCAGCCGGTTACGTTCCCCTTGGCGTCCGCGTTTGGGAAGCAGACCGTGCCGCCTTTCTGGCGTTCCGTGGTCCAGCCGTTCCCCTGGCACAGGGACAGCAGGTCGAGGCTGCCCCGTCGATCGAGGCCATAAGCCCGCTGTCCGGCCGGGGTGTTCGCCCAGCTGGCGGCCGCCTCCTGATTCCGGGCTTTCTGGTATCCGTCCGCGTGCCCGGTGTCCCATCCAGCCCGCTGGCCGAAGACATACCCCCCGCCAAACGCCACCAGAACGAGCAGGAAGGCCGTCAGGCCCGTCCAGAGTAGAGATGAACGTATTTCCGCCTGAGCGGCCTGTAGCGCCTTCTGTGAGGCTCCTGTGGCCTGTTTAAGAGCAGCCTTCATTTCGGCCGACAGGGCCTGTTCCTGCTGGTTCCGGGCCGCCTGATCGGACCGGACGGCCCGGAGTAGTCGGTTTGTCTCCGCCATTTCCCGGCCGAGCTGGTCGAACGCGGC
>NZ_JACRVS010000052.1:0-5528 GCF_018811985.1 Acetobacter sp. P5B1
CGGCGGACGTCCGCCTTTACTTCCGTCTGAATAGGCCAGAGCCAGCTCCAGATCAGGGCGGAACACCTCAAAATCCACAGTCCGGGAAAAGGCCTCCAGTTGATCGCCAAGCCCGCTCAGCCGAGCAAGACGCTCTTCAACATCAAAGAAACCAGATTGCTTCATCTTCCTCCATCCCCAATCAACGCCAAAAAAATGGAATCACACAGAACAACTCAGAGCCAAGGGGTTTTTCGAACCCTCCAGATGGTTATATCCTTTTTGGTGAGCAAAGCGCGACAGGGGCATGCTTTCTGACTGGAACCCTGATTGAAACGAGCAAAGGAAAACAGGCCGTAGAAGACATTCAGGCAGGCGATACTCTAATGGTCTATCGGCACGGAAAAACCGAAACGTGCCGGGTTATCTGGACAGGGCATCAGCATACTATCGTCAATATGTCTTTGCCTGAAGATGAAGCCGGCTATCCAGTACGTGTCAGCAAAGATGCCATTTCAGAGGGTGTTCCATACAAAGATATGCTGGTGACAGCAGAGCATTGTCTCTTTTTTGATGGAAAGTTCATTCCTGTCCGCATGCTGGTAAATGGCAAATCTATTGCTTATGACTATACCATCACGGCTTATGACTATTATCATGTTGAAACTGAAACACATTCGATTATCAATGCGGATGGGGTCTTAACCGAAAGCTATCTGAATACAGGTAACCGTAACCGCTTCTGTCAGGATGATGGAATTTTTCGCTTATCTCACGAGGTAAAGACTTGGGCGAATGATGCGGCTGCGCCCCTAACAACAACGCGCCAGCATGTTGAACCTGTTTTTAAGCAGATTGCAGCCCGTACAGGCATCAATATGGGAAAGCATCGCTTTATTCAGGATCATGATTGCCATCTAGAGACACTGAGCGGCACCTCGATACGTCCCATACGTACAGTTAAAAACCGGCTGATTTTCATGATTCCTAGCTGCGTTAATGCTTTCCATCTGGTATCACGCAGCAGTCGTCCGTCTGACGTAGTTGGGCCATTTGTCGATGATCGGCGCCAGCTGGGTGTTTGTGTCGGAGAAATTTCTCTACAGATCGGCACAAAGGAGCTTTTGGTGACGCCCCATCTGCAACAGCAGCCCTGTAGCGGTTGGCACAATGGTGATGTAAGCGATGACACACGTTGGACAGATGGGTGCGCTCTTCTAATGCTTCCCAAACATAACGCTGCAAAAGCTATTTTCCTAAGCATAGAAATTCGCGCCGCCGGGCCTTATCTGATGGAGCACGCGGTAGAAAATGGGCGCCGTCTATCGGCCTGAACACCAAGGTAAACTTCTCGTCCAGCATCTCAACCTGTATTTTTCCTTAATAGAGAAGGAAAAATACAGGTTGAGAATGCAAACATAGATTTTGTTTAGCCCACCAAGACGTCACACGAGTGCTAGCCAGATCCTGAAATCGCTTCTCGGCAAATTCAATTTTCCAAAAATACTGCCGGAATGATGAAGGTGACAAATCTCAGTTAGTTGCTCTAAAACTTCTCCCATAGCCCTTGAGACCTCACATCTTCTGGTAAATTGCAATCAGAAGATTTATGAGATTAACCCTTCTTCCTTCAGGGCCTTCTGGGCTGCGGGGCGACCGAAAACGGTAGTCCGCAACGCAACGGCTTTGGGGTAGGCGGAAATGTCTATCTTAAGCGGTCCTGTCCAGTTCAGGATAACAGCCATAAGGGCATCAGCCTGCGTGAACCCGACAGGGAGCAGATAGCCATTGGTGCCGCTTGCCAGTTGCGCTTCGACCTGAGCCAAACGCCGTTTGATGAGGACCAGCAACTTCTCACGCGTGACGTGAGGCACATCCGGTGCGAAGAGCGCACCAATAGCGCTATGCACATCCTCACAGAAGCCCACTGCCTCAAGCAGGCGGTAAAATTCGATGGTGTCTGGAGTGGGGTGAAAAGCCTTATTGTCAGACTGCTGACCAATATAGGTCAGGACGGCAACATTTTGCGTCAGAATAACGCCCGGCGAAACTTCGAGAGCCGGAACTGCTCCACGAGGGTTGATGGCTGTGTAGTCCCGACCATCGGCCGTTTTCTTCTCTTTTAGGTTCACCTGCACGAGTTCATGCGGCAAGCCCGTCTCGTTCAGCATGATATGGGCCGCAAGCGAACATGCACCTGGCGCGTAATACAGCTTCATTGGGACACCTTTTGTTTTCACGTTTGTGAAGAAAGCATATTGCACAGGAAAATTCACCCTGCTTACAAAAAGCGTCGCATGAATTGGCAAGAGTGAGAAGAAGGTGAGCGTTGCACTATATTCTTGGCTGCTAGTTTATAGAATTAGCAGCCAAAACTGGTGACACGCCCTCGTCCACCGGAGCGCAGACGAAGCTCTTGCATGGCAGGCTACGCGTATCCCGATGCTCTTACAGGCTAGCTTGCTATAGCTAACTAACGAGACATGCTGGGTGGTCACGACTTGATGGTAGCAGATCTGCCTGATGAAGATCCCTATGTCCAGCAGGAATGGTATAATAGTAGTAGCACTCTAGATTTCGGCAGGACCATAGGATGATTAAACGTCTCTCCTTACTGGCATTCGTGTCAGTATCTTCTAACGCTTTTGGGCAGTCTACAGCTCCGGTTCATCCTAACCATACCTTGCTGCAATACAGCGCTATTGCTGCAGCCAATAATAACGCAGCCGCTCCACGTCGCATGTTACGAATGACCTTACCGTCTGCAGGGGGCTACTCCCCCCTCCTGCCGCCCGGTGGGATCAGTAAAAATACACTCGTTCCCTTGCTGTATGCAGATGGATCAACGGGCACGCTGGAGCAAATTGGCAGCATGGCCGACAGCAGTGTGCAGCAGGCAGGTGCCAATCAACCCCTTGGCTATGTCCAGCCGGACCAGTACGGCAATATCACAAATCAGGTAACGGGTGCAGTCGGTGCAGCCAAGGCAGCAGCCACAGGTACCACCATGCAACGCACGATATCAGATCGAGCGGCTGACCATTATAATCTGGCTGATCTGGGGGCAAAGCTCGACAACTCAGCAGATGACCTGCAGACGATCCAGACGATCTATACCGCGCTGCCAGATGGCGCCGTGGTTGATGTTCCGAGATACAGCAGATGGACTGGCACCATTCTCAAGCCAGCCCCTGGCAAGAAAATTACATGGAACTTCCTGGCAAATATCTGGAACCCATATATCGCCGCAGCTGGTGATAATGACCTCACCATTCAGTCTGGTAATGTCTATAAGATGTCGCGTCATTCCCAGAACGCAGGATCAGGGTCATTTATGTATCCGGGCTCGGCTGATTTTTGGAACGACAACCCAAACTTTGCTGGTGTGTGGGCAGGCAACACGCAGCAATATTCTGCATTTATGGCTCATGGAATGAGTAGCCCTGTTTCCAGAGGGAATACAGGGGCATTGAGTGGTCATTTAGAGAGTTTTGGGCACAATGCCGATAACTCCTATGACACTGTTTTGGACCTTAATGCAGAGCGGTGGGGCAACAACTCCTTATGGGGTTTAATTATAGACTCTACTGATTATTCTGGCCTTTTGCCCCAGGCTTTTTCTCAATGGAATGAGAGCGATACGCTAAGCAACGGTTATGACGTGGCTCCGTGGGATGATCAGTATCAGGCTAATATCCCCTCCCATCGTGTCGGGTTTTGGTTCGGGGCGAGGCCTACGCCTAAATCGGCATGGACCGCAAATTCTCAGGTGACCAACCTCACGATGGCACAAGGGGCTATCCCCAAGGTTAACACGATCAAAGTGACCGTGGGCGGCGTGGATTACGTCTGGTATTGCTACACATCGGGAAAAACAGGCGAGACACAGCCAGCCTTTCCGGCTCCTGCTGAGTTTAATGGCACGATTTCCGGTGGCGTCCTGACTGTCAAAACGCTCGTTCAGGGAGCGCTAGCGGTGGGAATGAATATCACGGCTTCCGGTGTCAATGAGGATTTGACGATTACCAGCCAGCTAACCGGGACTAGGGGCGGCGTTGGGACATATCAGGTTAGCGACACAAAACTTACTTCCGCGGCCTCTGGCTGGTATGGCGCAAACCATGTCAAGGATGGCACCGCCGTATGGGCTTTTGGTAGTCTGTTCAATCAGACGATCAGCGGTGTCATTTTTGCCACGGGCGATGTTCAGTATGGCTCTGTTGTGGGGTCTGATTCGACAATCTATGGCGCTATGATTGATGCATCAAATGCAAAAATTACTGGGAATGCGGCTGTTTTAAGGATGGCTGCCAATCAGAAAATAGACCTGTCCGCCGACAAGACTGTAGCCGGTCGCAATCAGCATACGCTGGGCTATGACAGCACTCAGCACGCTCTGATATATAATGTTAATGGTGTGCCTGTGGTCAGCATCAGGGATAGCGGGGCTATCCTCTCTTCTGCGCCGGCGCAGATGCCAATCATGGCTAGGGCGCAGATCCTAGCCTATCCGTCTCCCGTCAAAGGGATGGAGATCTATGATAGCGATGATGATGCGCCGGCCATCTACACCGGAGCAGCCTGGAAGCTGATGGCGCTCTCTGCACTGCCGGCCAATTAAGCAAACAGTCTCACTTTAAGCCGCTCACACCGGGCGGCTTTTTTTTGTGCCTGAAGGACAGGTGGACGTGTCCCGGTTTAGTTCCGGACCTTTAAGACCGAAGATGGTCATGAAGGAGATTTGGAATGGGACGAGTTTACAAGGCCGAGTTCAAACACGAGGCGGTGCGTTTGGCGCTGAGTAGCGGTCTGTCGCGTGAGCGTATTGCTCAGGATCTGGGGATTGGGTCTTCGACGTTGAAGAAATGGATCCGTGATGCGCAGCAGCACGACACTGTGGTTCCTGACGCAACGGATCATACAGCGTTATTGCGTGAGAATGAGAGATTGCGACGTGAGAGCCTTCTGCTGCGGGAGGAGAGGGAACTGTTAAAAAAAGCAACACAGTTCTTCGCGAGCCAAAGGTCGTGAGGTTTGCCTTTATCGCTCGCTATCATGGGCCGCTTTCACGCGACCGGGTCTGCCGCCTGTTTGGCGTCAGCGACCGGGGTTTAAGAGCCTGGCGATGCCGCCCGGTCTGTGCCCGCAGAAGACAGGATGATATCCTGATGGTGCATATCCGTACCATTCACGCGCAGAGCAGGCGAAGCTACGGACGTCCCCGCATGACAGAGAAACTCAGGGCTGCCGGTCTGTCTGTAGGGCATCGTCGCGTTGGACGTCTGATGCGCGAGCATGATAGTCGTGTTGTCAGGACACGACGCTTCAAGGTGACCACGAACAGTTCGCACAGGCACAATATTGAACCAAACCTTCTGGGACAGGATTTTTCAGCACCAGCGCTTAACCAGAAATGGACAGCGGACATAACATATATCTGGACATGTGAAGGCTGGGTTTACCTGGCTGTGGTGCTGGACCTCTTCTCACGCAGAGTCATCGGCTGGAACCTTGAGGTCCGCATGACCGCAGATCTTGCCACGACAGCA
>NZ_JACRVS010000053.1:0-4757 GCF_018811985.1 Acetobacter sp. P5B1
TTCATCCGAACTGTCGGTATCACCCGGGCCACCATGAGGATCGGGCTGGCCAATATCGTCTACAACATGCGCCGCTTCCTCTTCCTCGAAAGGTTGAACGCGAGCGCGTAGTCATCCAGCGGGAGGGCAGTCCCCGATCTGCTCAAAACGCAGATCAAAAGCTACCCCAAAAACCGTCAATCAAATCGCCAAAACCCTGAAATCACGAGCCAGGCGCATCAACCAACGGTTCTTCGATCCCTCCAGATGCTTCCGTCGCACCGCCAACGATACCGTCCATTGTCCTGACGGATGATCTTCTCGAAAACAGCCATCAACCCCACCCACGCGACACCCCGCGTTCGCACAAGTCATAAATATCCGGTGCGGAAAGACCGGAGGGGCTACCTTCCCTCCGGTGAGCCTGCATACATTGCGGCTGCCAGCGTGAGATAACTCCCGGCGTCACGCTCACGACGGCTGATTTACGAGACGTCACCCTAGTTACAGAAACAGAAAAAGCTTCCTCAGCAAAGGGCAGCCGGGCGTTTCCAGAAAGAGCTGATATTTTTTGGATTTTTGGCTATAAATTTGGCAGAGAGCCAAGTCACTACTGCCCGTGTACGGCAATGTGGCCGTTCAGAGAAAGCGAGCTGATTCCACCCGCTCTGACATATAATGGCTCACATCGCTTTGGGATGGTTACCGGTGTCTCTGCTTATTTTGCAGGACATAACACCGGCACCATCCTTTTTCTTCAGATTGCGTTCGACAGTCAGTTCTGACCGCTGACAGCAATAAAAGAGTATTCTCAGCGAAGAGGGCGTTTTTCCTGAAAACCGAAGCAGATATAATGAATAAATGGCCCACGTTCAAACTCAACCACGTCCGGGTTAGCTCTCAGATAAGCCTGGCTATCAAACAAAGCGTTAGGGCTACGCCCTTCCTGAGACCCATGATTCAGAAAATGTTCCAGCGGGTCGATCCCGGCTTCTCTTACGTCGGGATACATATCCAGATACCAGCCCCCATCAAAATAAATGACAGACTGAAATTCCTGATTTTCCTGCATGGACGGTTGTGCTCCGCTAATTTCATTCTGCAAAGGCACTGTGTCCTGTACTGCGCCCAGCTGCATCTCTTCTGTTTTTGGTGCTTCAGCAATGGGGTCCGGAGTAGATGCCACAGCTTTCCTGGAGGCCCTCGGCCGACGTGCGACCTTCAGATCCTTTACCAATTTCGGTTTTGTTACCTTGGCCGCCTTGGTTTGGACCTTGCTAGTACGCACACTCATATGCCAACTCACACCATTAATATATTTGCATGTTTATTAATAATTTTCCTTAGATATTGTCCAGTAAAAAGAGCTTAAAGGGAGCATAATTTTCCTTATCTGGCGTGAAAAAATAATAATGTGTACCCTACCGATTTTTCACTTAACCATTTGCCACAGGTTTGTTGATAAAAGAACAAACAGCTGAATGCTCTAATTCCGGGAAGAGGCTTTCCTCAAAAAAAATGCCGCATCGAAATGCGGCATTTAAAAAGAAAAATTCAGAACATCTTTACATATCATATAGCTTTAATATGTGACGCTGCTTTAGGGTTCTTACCTTCATCCAGAATGTAATAATGGATGCCTTCAGAAACCCAGTCTTCCCGGAAACCCGCGCGAAGATAAACATCGCGGCATGGCGTATTATCCGGCAGTTCATGCACAGACGCTGTCACACGTACATTGCCGAGGGCCTTACGCACAAATGCCACAGCCTCTGCTACAACAAACTCCTCAACTTCCATCCCCAGCACGCGGCAACTCATAACATACTGAACAATTTCAGATTGCCTGAGGAACAGAACCCCTACCAACCCATAGTCCGTAAACTTGTCCTGTACCGTAAAGGCCAGAAGCTGGCCACCACCCTTAAGGAAGTCCGTCACCTCCTTAAAAGCCCACCGCTTCCCTGAAGTATTGAACTGATTGGTTTTGTTCGTCAGTTCCAACGCCCGCGCAAATTCAGGCTGGGCGGTATCTGTAATATATTTAAAAGCAACCCGACATTCCAGAGACGCAAGAAACTCCTCCCGACTCATCGCGGACCGGGTTTCTTCCCGCACAATCTGACCGCGAATCATATCTTCCCGCCGCTCAGATTCTGCCGTCAGTTGTGCAATCTGGGTTTCTGCAGACCACAGCAGAATACGCCGTGTCAGATAGGGGTTGCCACCCATCACCCGCAGATCTGGGAACGCTGAGGCCACAGCAGCACGTTCAACAGGGTTATCATCAACAAAAACCACACTCTTGGGCTTAATGTTGAATTCCTTGCAAATCGCCGCGATGTTCTCTGCTTTGGGCTGCCAGTTAATCTTCAGAGAAGCAAAGTCCTCCAGAGAGACAAATTTGGGATTAACCACATCATCCCATCTCTGCTTCACAGTCTCGTAGTCATTTTTCGAGCAAATCGCGACCAGAATCCCCCGCGCCCGCAGATAATGAATGGCTTCCCAGACACCAAGCGGCCAGCCATCTGTACGCGGCCAGGGCTGCACATCCGGGCGATAGTGCTCGGCAAGCTGACCACGCCACAGCGTGTTATCCAGATCAAAAATCACGGCCTTGACCTGATCCACCTGATTGACCGTGCGATAAGACGTCACAATCTGGCGGTACGCTGCGTCCAGAAACTCGTCCCGCTTGATGGGATAGACCGTTTCCAGCGGCGGAATAGGTTCATTACGAGCAATTGCCCCGAAATCATCCCAGTCCTGAAACGTCACTCCGCCGTGGGAGTAGAAATAGACGACGTCATCAAGAACATAGCGCTTACCAATAGCACTGGCGACAGAATCTACATCCAGCACGTAGGCATTCTTATATGTCTCAACCCGCTCGTTGAGGTAATCATTCAGCTGGTGAACAATTGTCACCAGATCACGGCTACCGCCTTTGCCACGCAGACTGGAAGCGCTGCTCATTTGCGGCACAATAAAATTCGATACAAATGTCAGAAGGCCATGCGATTCATTATAGACCATGGCCGCGGCGAGCATGACATCAAGAAGATTTTTCGCATCTTCAAGAATTTTCTCTGCAAAGCCAGACTCATTAAAGTGAAATCCCTCAATAACCCGATCGCTCAACAACGTCCGCAAAGGAATCTGCACATATTGCAGATCATAACTCTCCACCGGTGAAGGCGGCTTTGGCGGCAGAACACTGACGAAATTATACGGAATATAATCAAATGCGGTTTCAGGATGGCGGACCTTGAACTGCTCAAAATACAAAGCCGTCAGACAGGAACCAACCAGCAGAATCCGATTAATCTTTTTTTCTGTCCGCTCCAGATCGGAAGGAAACAGAAACTCTGCGGCAGACATACCCTGCTCTTTTTGTTGCACCATAATCACCTTGTTCCTGTTGCGCTCAGATATCTCAACACACTTGAGGAGTGCTTCCTCGCCTCTTGGACGCGCTGATACGCTTCCGGTTCACTGCCACATCCCATGAAGGATGTTTACACTATTTTTCAATAGTAGAGACAGTGGCCGGAAAGACAAAATCGCACACATTGCCCATCAAAAAGATGACAAGCGTTTTTCTTTTTACATACCCAAATATCACTCTGGCGATATTACTCTTTTCTGGCACAGTTCATCATCGCATTCTGAATAGAATTTTCACTCGATATTTACCTCCTAATCATTTTGATATCGATTCGTCTTCATTAATCGGAGCGCTATCAAGAAAAAACCATAAAAACATGCGAAAAAACTCCATATGTTGTAATATTTATATTTTTTATGATTTATTTTTAAGTAATTATTCTTATTTTACAATAATAAATTTAGCACTTATTTATTTATTTTACGAATATATATATCCTCATATTTGTAACATAATACCAAGAAGTTGACCGTTCTCATGTCTTGTTTTTTGAGGTATAGTTAGAAGACTTCAAAAGTTAATTCGGTACAAACGGGAAATGTGATGGTCGCCTTAACAGCCTGGAATAAAAAAGATATAAAAACGATTGTCGACTCAGAGAAATTTGACCTTGATTTTTATCTTGTCGAAAATCCTGATGTAAAACAGTCGGGTCTTGACCCTATTGTCCATTACGTTCTTTACGGTTGGCAGGAAAACAGAAACCCGAACGAAAATTTCAATACTGAAATCTATTATAATCTTTATAAAAACGTTATCGGCCAAGACGAAAACCCGTTTGCACATTATATCCGTAATAACGAAAACCTGTACTTCTTTGAAAAAGGGTTGCTACAGGAATACAGCTACGATTCCATCAGTAACGCTCTCAACCGACTGAAAAAATATCCTTTTTTCAGTTCTGATGACTACCTGCGTATGAATGCGGATATTTCGTCTGCCAAAATGTCACCGGCCCGTCATGCCCTGCTTTACGGGATTGGTGAAGGACGAGAGATTTTTTCTAAACGGTCGATTGTCAGCTTTCTCGGAAAAGAATGTAAGCACGACATCGATTATAAAATTTGTAAAAAAGACACCAGCAAAGCTCTCCCCAAGACCGTTGGCGTTTTCTACCATTCCGAAGGCAATTCCTTCATCAAGGAACTGGCTGAGTGCCTGGATGAGTATCTCAGAAATAGTGGGCTGAACTCCCGCGTCATGACGGAAGATACGCCGGAAGAGGACGCTCCGGAGTTGTGCATCTTCTGTGCGCCTCATGAATTCTTCTTCCTTTCCGGCAATGAAACCTGGAAAAAAGACGAAATCATCAAGCGGTCGATCATGT
>NZ_JACRVS010000054.1:0-4139 GCF_018811985.1 Acetobacter sp. P5B1
GATGGATAAGGCCACTTTTCTCGACTTCACAGTCGAGATCATCCGGCGGTCAGAGACAGCAAAAGGGTTTGAAATCCTGCCGCGTCGGTGGGTTGTGGAACGGACCTTCGGTTGGATGATCCGCTGGCGTCGCCTTGTGAAGGACTACGAACAGCGGATCGACGTCGCAGAGGCCATGATCCACATCGCCATGGGAAGCCTCATGCTACGCCGAAACGCTCATCCGTGAATTTCCAAAAGGGCTCTAAGGCCAGTCCAGGAAGCACAAAGAAAAAAGGCACCATTCCGCAAAGAATGGTGCCTTTCATTCGATTATGCAGAAAGATCAGGCAGTGAGCTTTTTCACAGCGGCCGTCTGTTCAGCATCAACACCATAGTTTTCAGCCGGCAGAGCCGTGATGATCAGCAGACCCATTCTGCCGTCTGTCTGTTCAGACAGCGGAAGCAGGGCATTGCCGTTTGTCCAGATCGTTTCGCTCTGGTCGTTCGCTGCATGCCAGCCGTCCAGGCCTGCATCATTCAGATACGTGGTAATCTGGTTCTGCATTTTGCTGCTCAGGAAGCGGACAGAACTCACAGCAACGCCCAGATACCGGCGATCATCCACAAACGGACCAATCACATCACTGGGGCGGCTTGCGCGTGAGACAATCCGGACAGCCTCAACGCCAGCCGGGATCATGAAGCTGTAATCCTGTCCATCGCGACGGACAGGGCGAATAACAGCGCCATTTGCCATAACCAGATGCAGATCCGCATCATGCGTCATCGTCAGGCCTGCTGACGGCGTCTGACAATTTTCGACCTGATTTCCCCGTGCTTCCAGAGTGCGGAACAGGGATTCCACAAAATTTCTGGCAACGCACAGCGGTGCAGCGGCATCAGCCTCCCAGCTCCGTGCGCCGGTAGCGCGAAGTGCTGCGACCTTACCATCCTGACGGAAGGAGCGACGATTACCTGTATCCAAGTAGCTTTCTGTGAGCATGCCATCAGCTCGGATTACAGAATGCTGTTCTGTTTCAACATGATAGTAATTATAGGACGTGATGGATTTATCGTAGAAAATGGATACGCCATTAACCAGCATGCGCACTGGCACAAAGCGGCCTTTGAAGAATAAGCAGTGTTCAGGGGTAATCAGCATATCCTTGTAAGGAACGCCGTCTGCAATGGCATCCTTGAGAATGCGTACAGGATAACCGGCTTCGTCATCCATTAATTCGGAACGAACAGTTGTATGAACCTTGCCCGCCCAGATGACATTCCGAGATTCCTCCTTGTCATTCACATAGGTAGTAATCACGTCACCCACACGGATCCCCTCAATGGGAACATCTCCATTGGGTGTCTGGATCATGCTGCCTGCAAGAAAACAGGTTTCAATGGCAAGAGTTTCGCCATCATTAACGAGATTAAACTGCTGTCCATCAACAATATCAGATGTCTTGGGATCAAGCGTTACACTTGCTGTTCCACCGCTCCCAGTAACTGTCAGGGTATATGTATCCGCGTCGTAGCTGTATTTGGCAGAGGAATTATACGCCAATGTGGAAAAATCAATAAATCCACCATTTTTAAGGCCAATATTTGTAGCTGAACCGCCATTCCCAACCGTTAACGTTCCACCACTCTTAATGACCGCCTCATCAATAGTTCCGTTCGAATAACCTCCTGAACTCGTTGTCGCGTTATACGAATATCCCCTTTCAACCGAGATAGTTCCTCCAGTTTCAATGGTCGCCGAGGCGATGGCGCCACCCTGGTTTTCAACTGCGCCACCACTAAACACCGTAATGGACGATACGCGAGAATGAGCACCAACATCGACCTGTGCAGTATCACCCACACTAACGCCATTTACTGAACCGCCGGATTCAACATTCATACTGGCACTTGTTGTCAGCGTGACATTCGAGAGTGTGCCCCCGCGTAAATCTATCCCAGCACTATTGGATGCTTTAACAGTGTCAGCGCTACCGCCGTTTTCAACGATAAGATCAGCACTACGGCTACCATCTAACGCAATATTGGATGCATTTCCGCCACTAAGTGCGAAAATATTTCCGCCACTTGTTACTGTAACACCGGAAAGTGTTCCGCCACTCTGAACAAGAATAGACCCAATACCACCGCCATTTTGGGTCAAAATGGCATCTGTGAGAGTGCCTTCAACAACGACATGGTCGGGAGTGCCATAAGAGGCACCATTTACTGTTTGGCCTGCTGAAATTGTTCTGGTGGCCGAAGGAAGTGGGTAATCAGACATAACAACCGTGGCTTTCTTTGCTTTTTTCATGAAAGGCGTAAGATCGTGAAAAGAAATTCGGCTTCATGAATCAGGAAGAGAATGTAAATTGCCGACATGAAATGCTGTGACGGCATTGCACGAAAAAACCTCTCCGCCTCTGAGTGAGGCGGAGAGAAATTGCATCATTCAGGCAGAGCGTATGCTGGTAAGGAGCTGCTTTGCGTCCGTTTTCAGATAAGGACCAGCAGCCCGAATGTTGAGGGAAAGAATGCCCATGCCGCTCTGAGTGAGGCCACCCAGTGGCAACACTGCGTCACCATTGGTCCATGCACAGTCTGTCCATTCCGTAGCGTGCCAGCCGGCGGGTTTCACTGCCTGAAGATGGGATGTAACGAGAGACTTCTTGTTGGCTGCTACAAGATGTACATCTGCGACAGCAACGCCCATCATACGGCGATCATCCACGAAGGGGCCTATCACATCAGCAGGGCGGCTGGCGCGAGAGACTATCCGAACGGAAGAAATGTTGGCTGGCAACATGAAGCTGTAATGCTGTCCTTCACGTCGGATAGGACGAATAGTCGCACCACTTTCCGTAACCAGATGCAGATCTGGATCAACGATCAGTTCAGCATTCGCACTGGAAGAGCGCGGGCTGCCAATCATATTATTCCGACCATCGAGCTTGTGAAACAAAGCTTCAACAAATGCGCGATCTACACACAAAGGTGCGCCAGCATCACGTTCCCAGGTCCGAACCGCAGTGCGAAGGCTGACAACAGTGCCTTCCTGATGGAAGGAGGAACGATTGCCCGTATCGAGGTAGCTTTCAGTCAGCATCCCATCAGCGGTGATGACGGAATGCTCTTCCGTTTCCACATGATAATAGTCGTAGGAGGTGATGCTGGTGTCATAGAAAATTGACTTGCCATTGACCAGCATACGCGCAGGCACAAACTGACCATCAAAGAACAGGCAGTGCTCAGGCGTAATCAGCATATCCTTGTAGGGAACACCGTCGGCAATGGCATTTTTCAGAACACGAACAGGGTAGCCCGCTTCGTCAGCCGGAAGACCAGGACGAACTGTTGCATGGGCCTTGCCTACCCATACGACAGGCCGCATGATGTCCTGATTGTTTTGCCAGTCAAAAGCAACAACCTGATCACCAATTTGGAGGTCTTCAACAGCAACCTCACCCGCGGTCGTTTGGATCATGCTGCCATGCAGGAAGCAAACAATTGAATACGACGAATTATCCCAGGAAAACTCCGATGGAGAAACCCCATCCGCTAATGTCACATAAGAGACAAGCGGTGTGCTATCGTTGTATCCATCAAGTATTTCATAAATTACATTTCCAGAATTATCTTTTTTTCCTGTATCAACAAAATTGATACCATTATTCCATCCACCGTTTGGGAAATGAATAATATCTCCGGGGGAAAGATTTTCTATTTTAGAAACTGATGAACCGTTATCTAAAATTGTGAGTGTATTTGTTTGCTTACCACTGGGATCAACAGCCCCAAACTGCACCGTGGTCCCGCTTATTCCGCATTTCAACGTTGATCCACTGCTAATAATTACAGTGCCACCTGAAACTTCCTTGCCGGTATTTGTTTCCAGGTCAACGCCGTTTTCTAGGGCCTGTTAGCACTTGATCCAGTCTGCGGCTGCAGCGATGTGTATGACGGCCAGGAACGATGCTGCGGTTTTCTCGTATCTGGTTGCAACAGCACGCCATTCCTTGAGACGGGCCCAGAGGTTCTCGACCAGGTGCCGACACCGATAGACCCATCTGGGGCAGGCAACCGGCGCATCGCGTCGTTTTGCGGGAATGGCCGGTCGGGCTCCCATGTCCCAGATACGTTCACGGAAGGCGTCCGAG
>NZ_JACRVS010000055.1:0-3951 GCF_018811985.1 Acetobacter sp. P5B1
GCTGGTTGTCCGGACTGTCGGTATCAGTCGAGCCACCATGAGGATCGGGCTCGCCAATATCGTCTACAATATGCGCCGCCTCCTCTTCCTCGAAAGATTGAACGCGAGCGCATAGCCATCCAGCGAGAGACAACTCCCAATCCGCTCAAAACGCAGACTGGACGCCATCGCAAAAACCGTCAATCAAATCGCCAAAACCCAGAAATTACCGGCCAAGCACATCAATCAAGGGTTCTTCGATCCCTCCAGGTCATGCCGCAAGGCATCGTGATCATTGAGATCTTCATAGCCCAGTGCCAGCCCCATGATCCGCTGACGGACAAGGTCTTCAACCCGGTATTCCACAAAGCCGGGATGCCGCTTATCGCGAAAACAGGCAGCAAAGCGGCGGCTGAGACCCAGAATGTCATCAGCCTGCTTCACCAGAATGACGCCCCCATCCGAACTCATGCGACCCCCGTCAAAACGGGCCACAACACGCCGTCCACAGGAGGCTGGAAACTCATACGCGCCTGCGCTACACTCTGTCTGCATCGGGTTTTCTTATAGCTTACGAAAATTTCTTTTACACAAAATAGACTTTTTCATAATCTAACCCGATGTACAACCCTTCCGTGAGATTTCCGCGTCGATCCCTCCATATCAACTTTATGTGATATATGATTGTGTCTAAACAATTCAGTTGTGGAGTTGGAAAAATCCTGTCTAGGTTTGTATCTTACAATGTCAACGTAAGGTTGGAAGAAACATGACTACTACCAATGTATCTTCAGGACAGGTTTTATCTGATATAACTGTAACAAGCGGAAATACTTATAATGTATCCAAAGGAGGAATTGCTAATAACTTCTCCGTATCATCAGGTGGAGTAATTAGAGCTGGGCAAGGAGGAGTTTCATTTAGTGGTGGAACATTAAATTCTACAATAATTAATTCATCAGGAATTGTATATGTAGCTCAAAACGGAATTGCAAACAGCACCACCATTAATAGTAGCGGTCTACTTTATCTGGATAATGGAGGAAGTGCTAATTTAACAACAGTATCTTCAGGTGGATTAATAAATGTAAATAGTTCTTATGGAACGGGATCCATAGTAACTAGCACAACGGTTATGTCCGGAGGAACAGAAATTGTATCCGGAGGAACAGCTTCAAGTAGCATTGTTTCTTCGGGAGGGCAGGCTACACTATATAATGGTGCATCTACCATAAGTAGCATTGTATATGGTAATGAGACGTTATCTAACGGCGCAAAAGGATATAATGATAAATCTTATTCAGATGGAAGTATCATAATATCAAATGGTGCAACTGAATATGCCTCTGGTTCAGGAGGAACTGCATCCGGAATTAATGTAAAATCAGGTGGAAGTCTTTATGTAATGAGTTCCGGAACAGTTTCCGGAGCTGTTATATCTAGTGGAGGTAATTTTAGAGACGGTTTATATGCGGGTCAAATGTCGTCTTCAGGAGCCTTTTTAGGAAAAGATATTGATGTTACAATAGAATCTGGAGCGTCTGCTACTATTTATAACGGTGCAGTCTCTATTAGCGCGCAGATCATGTCTGGTGCATATATAGATGTTGGGTATGGCCAGGCAGGAAATAAAACATCAACTAATCAAAGTATATTTTCTGGAGCTACTATTTTTTCTGGCGGAAGCGCAAAAATAGAAAATACTATAACCACCTCAGATGTCGTGTTGTCTGGTGGAACTATGAATGTAGTTGGATCTTCTGCAGATATTATATCTACGTTAATACTAAATTCAGGAAAAGAAATAATAAATTCTGGAAATGTAGCTTCTAACAATATTGTTTCTTCAGGAGGAAGTTTATTAGCTTCAAATGGATCTGTAGTATCGTCGAGCAATATATACTCCGGAGGTACGGAGATAATATCTTCTGGGGCAAAATCTTATAATGATTCTATAAATAGCGGTGGTGTAGAGGTAGTATCGTCTGGCGGTATTTCTAGTAACTCTGTCATCAATGATGGAGGAATGGCATCCATTTCTAGTGTATCATCGCTTGTCAATGCAACTCTCAATTATATGGGGTCGATAGATTTTTCCTTTCTCCAGGGCAGCATAACCTATGCTGGAGTTAGTAACTCTGGACTTCTTACCGTAACAACGTCTACTCAAACGGTAAAATTGCAATTATCAGGATCGTATCCAAGTGATGATACTTTTATCATCTCCGGAGATACTGTTACATTGGTTTGCTATCTACCTGGGACACTTATTCGAACTCCGCATGGAGAAGTCCCTGTAGAATCTTTGGATATAGGTGATGAGGTAGTTACTTTTAATTGGGAAACACAAAGTGAAGTAATTCGTCCACTAACGTGGGTAGGTTATCAAAAGAGCAAATTACAGCCTAATCTTCCAGAAGATCAAGCTGGATATCCGGTTCGGATTTTGAAAAATTCAATCTCTGACAATACGCCGCATAAAGATCTTCTTGTTACACCAGAACATTGCTTGTTTTTTAACGGAAAATTTATTCCAGCTCGTATGTTAGTCAACGGACAAAGTATTTTCTACGATAGAAGCGTAACTTCTTATAATTTCTATCATATAGAAACAGAAGAACACTCTGTTATTTGGGCTGATGGAATGTTGTCCGAGTCATATTTAGATACTGGCAATAGACGCTACTTCTCTAACAGAGAAAATATTATTAATATCACTAATAAAAATCAAGATTGGAATATAGATTCTGCTGCAGCTCTAGATGTTTCTAGAGATACAGTTGAATATATATATAATAAAATTGTTAGCAGAGCTAAAGATCTAAAGATAGTTAAAAACCAAAAACCAAAAACCATTGTGAAAAATCATGAAATGTATTTGATAACTAATTCTGGGTCCAAGTTGAACCCAATCCGAAATACAAATAGTTTCGTAACATTCCGGCTTCCAAAAGATACTACTTCTGTACGGATTGTTTCTAGATCAAGTAGGCCATGCGACGTTATTGGACCATTCGTAGATGATCGCCGTAACTTAGGAGTTTTAATTGGGAAAATTATATCTTTTGAAAGTGACGAAACTATAAATATTACACAACATCTTACCAACAGCGATTTAAACGGATGGCATAATATAGAATCAACCGATATGAGATGGACAAATGGTGATGCTACTATCCATTTCGATAGAAAAAAAATAATGAAAAACGAAACGATAATCTCTATCCAGGTAATATCTTCAGGGCCATATCTGAAAGATGAAATTATTGTTGAAAATATTTCAATAGCTTCTTAATTCATAAAAAGGGTCATATTGGTTTCATATTCAATATGACCCCTAACTTAGGAAATTCTTCTATGGAAAAATATCAATTCGCACGCTACTTTGAATCTAACACTGATAATAATTTTGTAGCTGTAGCAGAGGCTTTTAATATTGATATAAAAGTAATTATTTTTCTAAATCTAGTAAGGCTTGTTCCATCTAGAAATAATAGAGTTGATTATTACCAGTCGTCATTTTTTTCAACAGGAAATACAATAGAAGAGGCATTGGATAATATGATTTTCAATATAAAAAAAGAAAACCCAAAACAAGCCACTGAAGAGGAGATTAATATTATTGGCGATATATCTAATAAAAAAGAACCAATATGGAAATTTATATCTAAAGAGAATTTAGAAATTAATTTAACCAATCATTAATTAGTTTAATTATATAACTGGAGGGTTCTAAAAACCCCCTGGTTTTGAGGTCTTCTGTATGATTCTATTTCTTCTGCGTTGATTGAGGGAATGGCGATATGAAGCAGTCTGGTTTCTTTGATGTTGAAGAGCGTCTTGCCCGGCTGAGTGGGCTTGGCGATCAGCTCGAAGCGTTTTCCCGGACTGTGGATTTTGAAGCGTTCCGTCCTGATCTGGACAAGGCCCTGGCGTATTCCGATGGAAGCAAGGGCGGACGACCGCCATTTG
>NZ_JACRVS010000056.1:0-3572 GCF_018811985.1 Acetobacter sp. P5B1
AGCCGCCAAAGAGCAGGATATCACTCTCGAAATCGTCAGACTACCTCAGGCTAAACGGGGTTTCGTGCTGCTGCCACGTCGCTGGATCGTAGAGAGATCGTTCGCGTGGGCAACGCGGTGCAGGAGGCTGGTGAAAGACTACGAGCGCTGCGCCTCAACGCTTGCCGCAATGCATACCATCGCCTTCGCAGGTTTCATGCTTAGAAACGCAGCTAACCTGCTCATCCAAAGTGCATAACACCCTCTAGGTAAACTCCCGTCCATCGCGTCTGGGGCAACGCATACCTTCAGCGCGTCATCATCAGCAATCGCCTCTTGCTTGAGTGCTTTCCAGCCAGCTTTCCCGACGATTTGCCTCAATGCGTAATACGTCTGATCAAAAATCAGCTCATGCTTGGCCGCCTCACTGTTCTGACAGAGCATCGTCGCGATGCTATCTTTTGAATGATCTACTGAACAGTTGAAATCAGGTTTATATTCTTGTGCGTCGGCAGCCATCGGAAGAGATGATAGCGCCGCCATCATTAAAAATCGCTTCAACATTTTTTCCAACATTTTAGCAGTGCTATCCGCGAGCAATTATCGCTTGCTCAATAGCGCGTTTCAATATCCCTACAATCGCATAATCGCGACTCACCAAAACGCGACTTTCACCACTACAAGAGCGAAAGCGAAAATAATATTTGGGGTGAGTTGCCAGATAAACAAAAATGCAGCCAATAAATAAAGAGAGGATTGAGGCTATCGTTTCATTGCTCCCGTCGCCTGTGTGTGAGTAGATTTCAACACCAACTGTAATTGCAGAAACAGCAGCAACGACGAAAAGGACGATGGCAATAATCCAATACGTCTGCGTGTTTTGCTCGCCAATTGAAACACAATCAACGTTAGCCGTGGCAAAGGATGAGTCCCCATAACGAATAAGCGTTTTGGTGACTGAAATTTGCCCCTGCTTATAAAAATATTCTTCGCTCAAATCTTCCTCCATCAAATCACAACCAACTCACCACACCCCCATAGCGGGAACAAGTGCCCCCGTGGTGTTGGCTGTCTGAGGCCGTCAATCTTGAGAGGGATCAGGTTGATTCTCGTAAGCACCAAATCCTCCTGACCAAGACGAAGACCTGCCGACATCGCGCTATCGCATGGGCGACGCCAGGAGGAGACGCTACGCCGTTTCTGGAGACTGGAAGCAAAAGTGAGGGTACTTTACACGAGCGAGATCACCAAGCAGGCCTATGCGAACTTCTTATCTAATGTCGGTCAGATGCAGTTGCACGCCTTTGCTGTGCGCTGGCTCAAGGCTGACGGGAACATTTACCGCCTCTCGCGCCATCTGGGACACAGCAGCGTAAAGGTGACTGAGCAAAATTATCTGGGATATTTGACTGTGGAGGAGCAGGAGCGCGTTCAGTTTAGCTCCGAGCAAGGCGCGCTGGATTAAGCGGGGTCCCCACAAAATCCCCCACACAAGGCAAAAATTATGTGGGGATACACCCCTCAAAAACCGTTAGAGGTGGGGAGAAATAATTCAATTAAATCATGGAGATGAAATAGCGGAGGGGATGTCCGCCTAACTATCGTCCCACCACGTCCCACAGCGTTCCAAAATCCTTCTATATCCTAGTGGTTTACCCGCTCTTCCGTCCACGGTTGTTTCTGGACGTACCTCCAAAGCCCATGTTTTAAGGGGGGTAACAAGAGGGGTAAACCATTATGAGCCGACTCCCGCCCAACAGACTAACCGCACTGCAAGTCTCCCGGCACAAGAGCGGAGACCTGTGCGACGGAGGAGGTCTCTGGCTGGTGGTGTCTGGTGGGTCCCGCTTGTGGGAATTACGCTTTAAGTCACCTGTGACTGGTAAGCGCCGACAGATGAGCCTCGGGAGTGCTGCCGATCTTTCTCTGTCTGACGTCCGATCCCATGCTTCCGATTGCCGCCGCCAGATAAAAGGTGGCCTTGATCCAATAATGGAAAGGGAGAAGGAGAAAGCGGCTCGGAAGCTAGAGGTCGGCATCACTTTCAAAGAGGTGGCCGTCCGTTACATCCAAGAGCAGACCCCAGGGTGGAAAGATCAGAAAGGAGCCACAACGTGGGCAGGCTCTCTCAGCCTGCATGCTTTTCCTGTGTTTGGCGGGAAGGCTGTGCGCAACATCGACACTCAGGACGTTCTGACCGCCCTCCGGCCAATCTGGACAGAGAAAACCGAAACAGCAGGCCGGGTCCGTAGTCGTATTGAGCGCATTCTGGACTATGCCCGCGCTCAGGGCTGGCGTGACGGTGAGAACCCGGCCCGCTGGCGGGGGCACCTTTCGGCAACCTTACCTCCTCCATCAAAGCTGATGAAGGTTCAGCACCACAAAGCTGTGGGGTGGAGGGATATAGCGCCTGTCATATCAGCTCTCCGGTCATCAGAAGGTATTGCCGCCAAGGCCGTGCGGTTCTGCTGCCTGACGGCTGGCCGGTCTGGGGAAGTAAGAAACGCCGTCTGGTCTGAAATTGATATGGCGGCCCAAATCTGGACCATCCCCGACCACAAGATGAAAGCTGGCCGGGAGCATCGCGTGCCCTTGTCTGATGATGCTCTGGGCGTCCTTCAGGAAATGCTACCCCTCCGAGATTCCGCCGCCGGGGATCTGGTCTTTCCTGGACACAAGAGAAGTAAGCCCCTGTCGGATGTGGCCCTGAGCAAAGCCCTCCACCTTGCTGCCAAGACGAAGGATGTCACGGTTCATGGCCTACGCTCCACCTTCAGGGACTGGACCTCTGACACCAACGCCTGCCCGCATGACGTGGCAGAAATGGCGCTCGCTCATGCCATTGAGAACAAGGTTGAAGCCGCTTACCGGAGAACTGATCTGCTGGAACAGCGCCGCCCTCTCATGGAGGCTTGGGCAGCACAATGCCGGGGATAAGGCAAAACCCCATCCGGTATTGCTTTTTTCGGTCGTGACAGTCGTGACGGTCGTGCCACCCTCTAAATCTGGCTGAAATCTGCCATTTTTCAGGGCATAGACATGGCACGACCTGTGAAAACCCCAGTCGTGCCAGTCGTGACATGTCATGAATGCGCGCGCCGAGCACAATACCTCGAAATGTTACACATGTTACAGACCCTACGCGCGATGCGCGCGAGTGATTGGGCACCGCCGGGGGGCTTCATAATACGAAGGCCCTTTTCATCTTCATCGAGACGGGGTGCTGCGTTGCGGTCATTGGCAGGTCAGGATGTGACAGGGAACCCAGAGTTTTTAATTGCCCGGAAACTACCCTGAAGCCCTTCCATAACAAGGCGTTAGACGAAACCATTGAGCTTACACTGCTCTAGAGGGTGTTATGTACTTTCTGGCGTAAGTGTTCCAGAACAGATGGATGAATACTGCCCGCAAACCGTATCCGTCTGATATCAGTGACGAAGAGTGGTCTCTGATTGTTCCATACCTCCTTTTGATGAAAGAAGATGCGGACCAGCGACACCATAATCTGAGAGAGTTGTTCAACGGTCTTCGGTATGTGATCCGTTACGGCATTGCATGGCGTGCGATGCCGAACGATCTGCCGCCATGGACTG
>NZ_JACRVS010000057.1:0-3451 GCF_018811985.1 Acetobacter sp. P5B1
GCGCAGTATAGTACATAGTGTATGTGATACTGCGCTAGGAAGGAAGTTGACTCGATCGCCCAGCAGGAGAGCACGTTGGTGGACTGCCGACCTCTGCGCTGCAAGGCGCGAAGTCCGAAGACTTCGTCGCCTGCTCCAAGATGGAAGGCGTCGAGATGACGATGCCGCTGTAGAGCTTGTAGTGGTCGAGCTGAGGCGTGCCTCAGCCAACTACAAGAAACTCATTGGAAGGGGGAAGAGGGACGACTGGAAACGCTTCGTGGGAGATCATGGCGACGACCCATGGGGGCGCGTCTACAAGATTTGCCGAGGCCGCAGAAAGTGCACGGAGATTGGGTGCCTCCGCGTGAATGGCGAGCTGATCACTGATTGGGGTGACTGCGCACGAGTGCTCCTCCGCAATTTCTTCCCAGTTGCGGAGTCCGAAGCACCGACTGCCATCGCGGAGGAAGTCCCACCGGTCCTCGAAGTATTCGAGGTTGATGCATGTGTTGCCCGGTTGAAGAGCAGGCGCTCTCCCGGGTTGGACGGCATCAATGGCACTATCTGCAAGGCAGTCTGGCGCGCCATACCTGAGCACCTAGCATCATTGTTTTCCCGATGCATCCGATTGGGATACTTTCCAGCCGAGTGGAAGTGCCCACGAGTCGTCTCGCTGCTCAAAGGGCCAGATAAGGACAAGTGTGAGCCCTCCTCATATAGAGGAATATGCTTGCTACCAGTCTTTGGTAAGGTGCTCGAGGCCATCATGGTGAATCGTGTGAGAGAAGTTCTTCCGGAAGGCTGCAGATGGCAATTTGGATTTCGCCAAGGACGATGTGTGGAGGATGCTTGGAGGCACGTGAAGAGCAGTGTTGGCGCCAGCCCGGCGCAATACGTGCTCGGCACATTCGTGGACTTCAAAGGAGCATTCGACAACGTCGAATGGAGTGCTGCACTCAGCCGACTAGCCGACTTGGGATGCCGGGAAATGGGCTTGTGGCAGAGCTTTTTCTCCGGCCGAAGAGCAGTGATCCGAAGCAGTTCCGGTACTGTGGAGGTACCGGTAACTAGAGGCTGCCCGCAGGGATCAATCAGCGGCCCATTTATCTGGGACATACTGATGGATGTACTGCTTCAGCGTCTCCAGCCGTATTGCCAGCTGAGTGCATACGCGGATGACTTGCTGCTTCTCGCCGAGGGAAATTTCCGAGCTGTGCTAGAGGAAAAAGGAGCGCAACTAATGTCCATCGTAGAAACGTGGGGAGCGGAAGTTGGCGTTGCCGTCTCGAACAGCAAGACGGTAATCATGCTGCTGAAAGGTGCCTTGAGACGTGCGCCTACGGTGAGGTTTGCTGGAGCGAACCTTCCGTATGTGCGTAGCTGTCGGTACCTTGGCATCACGGTCAGTGAAGGAATGAAATTCCTCACGCACATAGCCTCGCTTCGCCAGCGGATGACAGGAGTCGTTGGAGCATTGGCGCGTGTGCTTCGAGCCGACTGGGGCTTCAGTCCTCGAGCCAGGCGGACCATATATGACGGACTCATGGCACCTTGTGTGCTGTTTGGTGCCCCGGTATGGTATGACACCGCGGAACAAGTAGCTGCCCAGAGGCGACTAGCCTCCTGCCAGAGGCTAATCCTGCTTGGATGCCTTTCGGTATGCCGAACAGTGTCCACAGTGGCACTGCAGGTACTTGGTGGAGCTCCCCCGCTTGATCTGGCTGCTAAGTTATTAGCGGTCAAATACAAGCTAAAACGTGGATTCCCGCTGGAGGAGAACGACTGGCTTTACGGCGAGGACATTGCGTGTCTTAGCTGGGAGCAGAGGAAGACTCGCCTAGAGGAGTGTTTAATCCAGAGTTGGCAGAACAGATGGGACGACGACAGCGAACCAGGACGGGTGACGCATAGGTTTATCCCATACGTCACTCTTGCCTATCGGGATTCAAGTTTTGGATTCTCGATGAGGACGTCTTTCCTGCTTACAGGGCACGGGTCGTTCAATGCATTTTTGCACGGGAGAGCCCTCAGCGATACCACTGCTTGCGCATGTGGAGATCCATATGAGGACTGGATGCACATTTTGTGCGCTTGCCCCCTATATGCAGATCTGCGGGACCTAGATGGACTTGGAGTGCAGCGCCTTGGCGAAAACTGGATCTTCGAGAGAATCCTGGATGATCAAGAGAAGACTCAACGGCTGGCAATGTTTGCGGAAGAAGTGTTCCTGAGGAGGAGGGGCGTTTAGCTCAGCATCTCTGCCGTGTGGTTAGCGGGCGAGAATACTACCACAGTCCGCTGTTGCTTGTCGTAAGAGACGACTAATACAGCGATAGGATTCCTCTAACCCTGCTTGTCGGAGCAAAAGGGGGAGGCCCACCGAGCCTCTTTTCGGTACCACGGGTTGAGCAGCTATCCAAGACTGCTCATTGAGGTAGGCCCCCTGGTGGGAGTATCGTGGTGGCTGTGGTTGGTACCCATATCGCGGGTAGAGCCTTCATGCTCGACGTTTGAGTTACGGTGCTGGTTGCGCAAAACTCGGGTGCTGAGACCCAGAGATCAGTAGAGATTTTAGGTAGATCTCGCTCCTCAGCAAGGGGGAGTGCTTGCCCGGCAAGCAAGTACTCGAATTGCTACCGGGGTGGTCGCTATGTACATAGCTATAGCTTCTAGTCCGGGACGCTTGTCTGGCGTATCCAGACACATGCACCATATGCTCACTTGTGGGTGTATAGGGTGCCGTGGTTGTAATCCCTTCAGTGTGGAACACGCCACGTAAAACAAGTTCGGAGGGATCCGAAAAGCATACATTGTCCCTATCTACGCGCATGAATGGATTAACGACGGACGTGTTTTCGTTGCGCTCGTGGGCATATTGCGAAGAACTTAGTTTTCCGTATTTGGAAGTAAACAAATAGGTAATTTAGTTTTCCGTGGAAGTGGTGCGCAAATTTTCGCGATTCAAAAACAAGCGGTTTGGAAGTTATTAACAATAAATTATTGGAAATTTTGCACTCCGCACGTGTTGCGAGGCGAGCTTGCGGGTGAGCTTTTCGAACAGCTGTGAGAAGCTTATTGGTGGTAGTCACTGCTAAGGTTTGTGTCTTGGGACAGCTTAGTGCACTCTACCAATAGGTGGAGCTTTACCACCATAGCAACTAGCCCGTGTCAGTGAGCATACGATTGCTGGATTCGACAAAAGGAGGAGCCACCATCGGAGCAATGCCGATGGAGAGCGACAGCAGCGTGAGTGCCTTGAGCGGAAGCAGTGCCTCAAGGAAATCAAGACGAGGCAGACGTAGAGGCCATCTGGCCTCCAAGAGCTCGGCGCCAACGCAGGCGAAACTGGTTGCCCTGGCCTCGAATGGAGTGCCAGAACCCGTTGGTGTGCTGGAGGAGGCGTTTTCATCGCTGGAGGATGCCCGGGCGGCTACGTCAAACGCTGCCAACGATGCTGCCCCCCCCGCTG
>NZ_JACRVS010000058.1:0-3415 GCF_018811985.1 Acetobacter sp. P5B1
ATACGCAACCGGGTAATCCGCAGCAGAATGCCTATATTGAACGCTACAACAGAACTGTACGGCAGGAATGGCTGGAGCAGTATTTGTTTGAAAGCATTCAGGACGTGCAGGAGGTCGCAACACAATGGCTCTGGACATATAACCATGACAGACCCAACATGGGGAACAGCGGGCTAACCCCCGCCCAGAAACTAAAAACAGCTGCCTGAATTCTCATTCAATGCCCCACTAAAAATGGGGGGATTACCGCCCGACGGGAAACACTGAAAGCGAAGCTGGACGAAGCCTGCGCCCGGCTGGAAGCAGATGCGAAGGCGCAGGCCGAGGCGGCGCGACCGGCATACGAGAAAAAGAAGGCGGTGTATGACGCAAAAACAGGGCGTCGCGGTCGGGCGCCCAAACCGCCTGATGATGAACCACCACCTGAGCGGCAGATCAGCCTGACCGATCCCGACAGCCGCCTCATGCGGCGTTCGGACGCCCACGAGTTCCGACAGGCTTACAATGCCCAGGCCGTGGTCTGCGCCGAAGGCAGCCAGCTGATCGTGACAACCGACGTTGTCGCCACGCCAGCGGACGCGCCGTCCTTTGCCAGCACCGTGCTGTCGATGGAAAACACGATCGTTCTCCCAAAGACAGTGCTCGCCGACACCGGTTACGCCAACGGGCAGGCGATCCGGGAGTTGCGGAAAAAAGGCATCGATCCGCTGGTCGCCATCGGACGGCCTCGCGCCCGCAGGCCATATGATTTCCGGCCACCTCCTGAAAACAGGGAGCCACGCCGGATAACCGAACCCTGGCGGCTTGCCATGAAGGACAGGCTGGAAACTACAGAAGCCGGAGATGTTTACAGACTACGAAAACAGACCGTTGAACCGGTCTTTGGAATTATCAAAAGCATCATGGGGTTCAGAAGATTCAGTCTGCACAGCCTTGCAAAAGTCACGACCGAATGGACACTCGTCGCTCTCGCATACAACTGCAAAAGAATGGCACGGCTTCACGCAGCATAAGCCGGGTCAGCCTCGGTGTTATCAGCCGCAAAATGCCCAACCCGACAGGCTGCTAGAGACTTTCTCATTCAAATCGGCTCGCATTCTGTGGAGTACAACCTAATTTTCATAAAAATGTTCCACCTTGGTATTTCGGAAGAAAATACAAAAACAAAATCATATAATTTTTAAATTACACCTTGTAATCGAAAGAATTTATATTAATAATATTTCAAATATTATCTTCTATGGAAAGTTTAGAATAAGTCTCCCCTACCATCCCGATTGGCCTGTTCCACGACTCTCTGAAAACAGGAAATAATTTCAGAACGCGTCAGTTTGTCGGCACGCAACCCCTGAACTCCAAAGATCGCAAGCGTATTGATTAACGCGAGTTCACAAAGTTTGGCGCCAAGTCTAACTCCGTCCATGACCTCGTCTGACTTTGGCGATAGCGATCCATGGACTAGCTTTGAGCGCAGCGAATAAGCACGCTGAGCCTCTTGGCGAAGTTGCCCAAGGCTTTCTGGATCATCGGGATCAAAGCAGATAGCCGATACTCGCGTGGCGACCTGGAAAGTGATGTCATTTTTCTCGTCAGTCATCACTAATCGCTCTAACGCGGTCACATATTTAATCACCCTCGCTGCAGGTGAGCGTTCCCGAACAGCCTCGCCAAACCAAAGTGCAGAATCTAAAAAACGCTCACTAAGCGGCCTACAAAGACGAGGGTCTATAGCCGTTTCTAACGCTACGCCGAATAAGTTCAGAATGTAGCGGTAATCCGGTCTCTCAAACACCGCAGCCCAATCATTAGGGAAGGTGACTTCACCTGACCAGGCAAAAGATGTGGAAAAAGAAAGTGTACCATTGAGGAGTTGCAGCGTCGCTCTTCGATCGTGCTTTACTGCCGGTCCACCAACACTCATTCGTGCGGAGTGGCTGGCGCTAAACAAAATGGCCAAGCAGTCGAGTGCCGAAGTGACTGTATCCGTTGCTACCCGTTCTGAAATTCGTTTGTCACAACATGGTATAGTTACCTCAGCAACCCAGTTGAAATTACCATAATACTTCGCAGTATCGCGACGCAAGTAACTATCGCCCCTATAACTTTTACGATCACCCCACACTTGGTCAGCTATACGTGAGCGAAATGACTTCTGGTTCATGAACCGAACCGGTCCAATCGAAAATTCTGCAGGCTCTGTGGCGAGCATCAAATGGCAGGGAATGAAATGAGTACGCGTTTGAAGTGATCGCCTGGCTAACTTTGCCGCCTCCGAAAGAGCCCGGTCGATATTTCGTGTGTTAATAGGCTTTTTCTCAATTACGAATCTGCGGAACAGGATCATGCCAAGAGGCATCTTAATTGCCAAATCGTCAACTTGTCGTGCAATACCTGCATTCCGCAACGCTGTTCTGGCTAACCCTTCAAGGCGTACAACGGCTTCGCGACCAACAATGAGCTTATTAGCCTTATCTATGGGATGTTGTATCTCCCACAGGAAGGCCTGTTGCAACTCTTCCGGGCACCGCTTTGTGGATGCCCACTGCTGCTCCATTCTAGCGAAACGATTTCGTTCAGACAGAATGAAGCGAATATCTTCTTCGATTTCCTCTTTCAATACTGGCATCTAAAAATTCCAAAAGAGCGATACCATCCGTTTCCACCTAATAGACTAACTGTCGACAGTTTACCCAAGGCTGACTGCGGAAATAATACATCCACATCAGTGATTTCTGCTTGTTTTCTATAAGCACAAAACCACTACATTCGTGAAAGTAGAACGCCCGCCCTCTTACATTGCATAAATAGGAAAAATATATTCCCCTGTACTATCTTATTATCCCTAGTATTATATCATTGATAAACTTATTCAGCCATTCTTTTGTATGATGTGCATCTATCGGTATTGGACTTGAGGTCGAAATTCCATTAAGTAACTCTTCCAAAGAAACCAATCGTTCCCGGTAGTTTTGTTCATAACCAAAGCGCATACTTGCTCGATCAGGTCCGCACAAAACCCATGCTGTTGGGCATGAAAGCGCATACGCCCAAAGATGTTGCTCCCCCGCATCAAGAAGACTGCCTCCTCTAACCAATACTTCTGCTAACTGTTGATCTGAGATGGAATGAATAGCATCAAATCCTTGACGCAATTTTTCCTCTAATGGCCTAGGGCCTGTTAGCACTTGATCCAGTCTGCGGCTGCAGCGATGTGTATGACGGCCAGGAACGATGCTGCGGTTTTCTCGTATCTGGTTGCAACAGCACGCCATTCCTTGAGACGGGCCCAGAGGTTCTCGACCAGGTGCCGACACCGATAGACCCATCTGGGGCAGGCAACCGGCGCATCGCGTCGTTTTGCGGGAATGGCCGGTCGGGCTCCCATGTCCCAGATACGTTCACGGAAGGCGTCCGA
>NZ_JACRVS010000059.1:0-2963 GCF_018811985.1 Acetobacter sp. P5B1
GTCCATGGCGGCAGATCGTTCGGCATCGCACGCCATGCAATGCCGTAACGGATCACATACCGAAGACCGTTGAACAACTCTCTCAGATTATGGTGTCGCTGGTCCGCATCTTCTTTCATCAAAAGGAGGTATGGAACAATCAGAGACCACTCTTCGTCACTGATATCAGACGGATACGGTTTGCGGGCAGTATTCATCCATCTGTTCTGGAACACTTACGCCAGAAAGTACATAACACCCTCTAGGCTGCTTCCATGAAATAAACTTGAATTTGACTCTTGAGCTGTGCACGGATGACCTTGAAGAATACGGCAAAGGACGTAACGTTAGGGTTACCCCACTCCAATTAGATTGCTGGTCTCCGCAGCCATCCGCGCAATCACTGCTACGTGCCCTACGACGGTGATCGGGTCGCATTGACCCCTTACCTTCGCGTGCAAGGCACAGAGTCCGAAACACGGCCGTTCATCCGTCCTCCCCTCCCGTAACGCCGCTGCAAGCAAGTATTTGTACGACGCGCCTGTATCCGGGACTACCCATAACTACGATTCCGTACGCTGGAGCCCGCGCGGGCACGACTTTCCATAATGCGTATTTCCATTGAAATAACAGTCATCTGTCCAGATCGTGTGTCTGTTTTCCTTGCCATGCGGCCGGAAGAGAGCGACGATGACGGACAGACCCAGCCAGTCCATTGCCCCGACGTATCGACCGCCAGAGCCCGAATTGCGGCTCATTCTGCGCCCCGATGCTCCCGACCCGCGTCTCGTGGCGCTCGTTCGCCTCATGGCCCGTCGCGCGGCACGGGACTGGTTCCGGTCACAGCAACAGGAGCAGCGCCGCCGCTCCGGACCGTAAGGGATACCCCGTCATGAAGGTCGCGCTCTACGCCCGCTATTCCTCCGATAACCAGCGCGACGCCTCGATCGCCGACCAGCTTCGGGTCTGCCGCACCCACGCGGAAAAACAGGGCTGGACCATCGTCGAGGAGTATACCGACCACGCCATCTCGGGCGCGTCCCTCATGCGGCCCGGCATCCAGGCGCTGATTGCCGATGCACAGCGCGGACGGTTCCAGATCGTGCTGGCCGAGGCGATGGACCGCCTCTCACGTGACCAGGAGGACATAGCCGGCGTCTTCAAGCGCATGAACTATGCCGGCGTGCGGATCGTCACCCTCTCCGAGGGCGAAGTCTCCCATCTGCATGTCGGCCTGAAGGGCACGATGAACGCCCTGTTCCTGAAGGACCTGGCCGAGAAGACCCATCGCGGCCTGCGGGGGCGCGTGGAACTGGGCAAGTCCGGCGGCAGCAACGCCTATGGCTATGATGTTGTGCGCAGGCTCGACGCCAATGGCGAGCCGATACGGGGCGACCGGACCATCAATTCAGCGGAAGCCGACGTGGTCCGTCGCATCTTCCGCGATTTCGCGGCCGGGCTCGGGCCGCGCGCCATCGCCTTCCGCCTCAATGACGAGGGTATCCCGGCACCGGGCAGCGGCACCTGGGGTTTCTCGACCATCAACGGCAACCGGCTACGCGGCACGGGTATCCTCAACAATGAGATGTACGTGGGCAGGCTGGTCTGGAACCGCCAGCGGTTCATCAAGGATCCCGACACCGGCAAGCGTCAGGCCCGCCCCAACCCGGACACCGAATGGGTCATCCAGGAGGTGCCGGAATTGCGGATCGTCGATCAGGATCTATGGGACGCGGTCAAGGCACGGCAGGCCAGTGTCAGCGCCAGCCGCAATACACGCGATGCCTCCCTGCCCGACCATTTCCGCGAGAAGCGCCGTCCCCGTTACCTGTTCTCCGGCCTGAGCAAATGCGGCTGCTGCGGTGGCGGCTATTCCATGATCTCCGGCACCTTGCTCGGCTGCTCGACCGCCCGCAACAAGGGCACCTGTGACAACCGGACCAATATGCGCCGCGAGGAGCTGGAGCGGCGCGTCCTCGACGCCCTGCGTCACCACCTCATGGACCCGGACCTGTTCGCCGAGTTCTGCACGGCCTTCACCACCGAGATGAACCGGCTGCGCATAGAGGCGTCGGCCGACATCGGCGCAGCGGAATCAGAACTGAAGCGGGTCGAGCGCGAGATCCAGCGGCTGATGGATCTCTACCTTTCCGAAGCGATCTCGATCGAAACGGTCAAGGAGCGCGGCTCCAAGCTCGAAGCCCGCAAGGCGGAACTCAAGGACTTCCTCGCGAGCGCCGAGGAGCCGCCTCCCCTGCTCCATCCCCAAATGGCGGAGTTCTACCACCGACAGCTCGCGCGCCTACACGACATGCTGCATTCCGAGCTGGACGAAAAGCGCCAGGAGGCAGCCGAGGTGATCCGTTCACTGATCGAGGCGATCATTCTCACGCCATCCGACAAGGGGCTACAGATCGACGTCCGGGGCGATCTCGCGGGCATCCTGACGGTTGCGTCGGGCGGACAAACGAAAACCCCAGCCCGTTTCCGGACTGGGGTTCGTAATGCGTTCGCATCGCAAGTTCAGATGGTTGCGGGGGCCTGCTTCCCCTGCTGTCATAAGCCGACTTTCCTTTTTGCCGCTGACGTCATTTGCAACGTCGAGAATACCCATCAGCTCGCCGCGTAATGTAATATGAACTTCTCCCCGCTTCTCGCCTGGGGTGAAAACAATTCCTCCGATAAGGGAGCGTAAAGCTTCGGTTGCTTCCTTGCCGCCATCCGGGTCGTCCAGAGCCTCGGTGAACCGCTCCACGTTCCGCCGATAGTGACTGGCAATATCCGGATGCACATTGGGAACATCAGGTGGGGCTTCACGCAGGCGAGCCACTATGTCCGCCTTCTGCCCCTCAAGGCTGACCAGTCGTGTTTTCATCGAAGGCTGATACATCCCGTCCTCAATTGCCGCCATAATTCCGGCAATGCCTCGCTCGACCTTCCCGAGCGCCTTACGATCAGCAGCACTCTGCACACGCCATGTCTGG
>NZ_JACRVS010000006.1:0-156902 GCF_018811985.1 Acetobacter sp. P5B1
TTGTTCATCCGAACTGTCGGTATCACCCGGGCCACCATGAGGATCGGGCTGGCCAATATCGTCTACAACATGCGCCGCTTCCTCTTCCTCGAAAGGTTGAACGCGAGCGCGTAGTCATCCAGCGGGAGGGCAGTCCCCGATCTGCTCAAAACGCAGATCAAAAGCTACCCCAAAAACCGTCAATCAAATCGCCAAAACCCTGAAATCACGAGCCAGGCGCATCAACCAACGGTTCTTCGATCCCTCCACCTTCACGTCATTCATATATGTCATAGCCATAGCGCTGCTATAGGTCGTATTGAAGTTAAACGACGCGCGGCGATAGGTATAATTGACGTTCGCTTTATACATGAACTTTGGATAGAAAACCTGATGCTTCCCCTTAATACTGACAGTGCCGCCATTATAGGGGATAGCGCTTGATTTATACTGGGCATCATTCCAACTGAAGCTATTGGTAATTTCCAGACCATGGAACGGGCGAATGGTACCCAGAACATCGGCACCATTCATGGTTTCACGCCCCACATTCAGATAGGCGCTGTAGGTATTGTTAACAGGGCCTGAGGTGATACCCGCCAGACGATTGTAATAATCCGTATGATAGAAATCGACTGCGCCGGAGAACAGAGCGGAGTTATAGCGGTAGCCGACAACATAGTTCCATGTTCTCTCCGGCTTCAGCTTACTCTTGTTTTCATCGAAAACCTGCTGGGCAGAATTGCTTGCATTCCCAAGACCTCCCCACGGCGTGCCACCGTTTGTCTGGGTTGCGTAATCATACGTGCGCATGTTTTCCGCAATATCCCAGTAGAATTCATGCTTATCAAGAAAATGGTAGTCAAAGGCAAAGTGCGGCAGAAACGCATTGGAAGAGGTCATGCTTCCGGACACGGGATGCGCGTAATACGTTCCCCACGTGGAAGCGAGTGCGGCAGTATTGTCCACTTTCGTGCCGCCATGCGTTGTCTGCGTCAAAGAGCGGAAGCCACCTTCCAACGTCATGCCCGGAATAATATGCCAGACGTCTTTCAGGTAAAACTGAAACGTATTGCTGTTGAATGAGTCCGCCCACCATGTGGTGCCGGTGCCTTTTTTAAAACCGCTCAGCGTGGCGTGTGCGCCATTCACGCCATCTTCATACAAACGTGTGGGATAGTTGAAGCTATTATTCTGATACCAGACACCGCTTTGAATATCATTATTATGCAGTTTCAACGTAAAGCTTTGCGTAAAGCCAATACGTCGGACGTCCGGGTGCCCCATCTGCTGCACCATGGGGATACCGGAGGTGGGAGACGTCAGAAAGTTGTTGGTCCCACCATAATCCCCGTTTGAAACATGCCCATAAAGAACCGTGTCAGATTTGAGATTACTGAGAATTTTATACTCATTGACCAGCGCGCTGAGATAATTCCTCTGCACCTGCGAGCCATCCCAGAAAATGTTGGAGGCTTCATCGGCTGAAAGCACACCCTGCACTTCTGTTGGTACCGTACCAGCCTGCGCATTAGCCGCCCAGCGAACGGCCTTTGCATAGTCAGGCTTGAGCATGGCAACCTGACCGTAGTTCTGCCACATGTTTTTCGTCATGGTCAGGAAGTTGTATTGTGTAAAACCAGAATAATCGAAAATTGCTGTCAGCTTCCCGCGGCCGTTCAGATAAGGTTGCACAAGTTTAAAGTTGGCCTGATTTTCCCGCTGATCTCCATACCCTTTCCATAAATTCTGTGACGTCCGAGCATAGGACGCGTAAAATTTTGTCCCGGTCTCATTCAGAATACCGCTGTCTACACGGGCAAAAGTACGAAAGCCGTTATAGCTGCCAAAGCTCTGGCTAATCTTGCCACCCGCCTTGTCTTTCGGGTCTGAAGACTGAAACGTCAACGCGCCGCCCAGCGTCTGGCCAGATGGCATATCGACTGCCCCTGCCCCCTGAGAGACAGACATGGACTGGATATTATCCTGAATTTCAATCTGGTCGATATTCAACCCATACCAGTTATGAAACCCAAATCCGCCCATTGGGATACCGTCAATCGTGCCACCCAGCTGAGACTGATTAAAGCCACGCACATAAAAGGTACTGGCAGCGGTATCCATCCCCAGAGCATCAGATGACCCAAAGCTGACACCCGGTGCCGTAGCAGCCAGAACCTGAAGCGGACTGGACCCAGCAGTAAAGTGATCAATCACGGCACGGGAGATAACCACCTTTGCGCCGACTGAATGGGCATGATTGGAGGTAACCTGCACCTCCTCCCCCGCAGCAGAACGGACAGCACGCGGCGCACGCGGAACAGAGGGAGAATGATGCCCCGCAGAGACACTCTTTTTAGAAGAAGGCTGCACCGGATGGCGCTGTTTTGCGACAGCCTTGCTAGACCGGGGTAATGAGGCATCGGCGCGGGCCTGCTCCACGCCCCCAACTGAGCACAACACGAGGGCCGTGCAGGTTAAAAAATAGGAACGTCCTCGCAAGCCATTAAGCAACGCCATCATTATATTCACCCGTGCCGCATATATTATACGATCTCACGGTATGGGATTCCGATACTAATTCGAAATGGATTCTCCGAAATTTGTATTCACGTTCTCGTGTACTTCCTCCATACGCAAGAATTCATAAATTTATTTCTTCAATGAATTTTATTCATGCAATTTTTTATAAAAATAAATGTAATTCTGTCTTTCTTAAAACGTAGCCATCACAATCCGATGCAGCCACACGCCCGCTTTTCCCTCCGGCACCGGCACTGCACTCTCAACTGCATCATCCTGCGCATGCACACTGCCTTGTTCCGAGCATTGATAAGGCAATACAGCCCAGCGTGTTCCCCTGTCTGAGCCAGAGGAGGTTTTTCCCTTGTCATTTTGAAGGGGAACTGAAGCCGGTGCCGCGCAGACACCATTATCTTGGGAGAACGCGTTTTCCACCAGAATCCCCAGAACCGGCTCCATCCCCGACCGCCAAAGCAGCACACGGTCAGAACGCCGGGGCGGCATATCGGGCATCAGCACCAGTGAACTACCTTCGCGCAGCAGCGGTTCCATACTGTCCGTATCCACGCGCACGGCGTAGGCGTCTCCCGTTACGGCGCAGGGGAGCGTCACATCTTCCCACAACACGCCGTTAGGGCGGCCTGTGCTATCAAACAGGCCGCTGCCCCGCAGGCGGGAGAGTGGCAGGCCGCGAATGCGCCGCGCTGCACCAATCCCTTGCCCGCGTCCCTCGCCTTCCAGCCTCCGAATAAAATCCGCCGGGGAAATTTTGAGAACATCCAGCGCCCGCAGCAGGGTGGGTAATGCCATCCACCGCATGTCACCATGCGGGCTGATCCTGCGAGACGGATTAAAGGTGGTCGGGTCCAGTCCCGCCGCACGAGCAAGACCGGAGGGTGTCAACCCCTGTTCCAGCGCCAGTGCATCCAGCGCCTCCCACAGATCATCCGGGCGAATCATTCATGTGGTGCAGACGCTGGCTTGAGCCCGTCTGCGATTTTCAGCACTTCCCGCGCATGGCGAGCCTCACCCTCATCGGTGACAAAAAAGCGGCCCTGTCCGTTATCCCGCACAAAGCCCATGCCTTCCATCCGCACCAGACACGGATCATCCCGCTGCCCGGCGGGACGTCCCACCGCTCCCGCCAGACACAAACGGTGCAGGGCGGAGCGACAACAGGTTTCCAGATACGGTTCATTCCACATGGAATGCAGGATCATCAATCACTACGGGGAATGCAAGCGGCTTCTCTGCTCAGGCCGCATTCTTCGTCAAAACCTGCTAAAAATAGGTTTTCAGATCAGTCGGGCCCTTTAGAGGGGCAGGAGGCACGTCATACGCCTGCGTGACAAAAATTTCTGTCATATGCGCGTAAGACTGCGCGGCACTGTCTGAAAACCCACTCTGACGATACGCTGCCAGCCACTCGGCTTTGGGAAGAGACGCCACGCGCACCGGCTGGTTCAAAACCTCCCCCAGCACCTCCGCCACATCCTCTGGACTATACTGCTCCGGGCCTTCCACCGCATACACGCCGACTTCAGAGACGGGCGCACGCAGCAACTGTGACGCCACCGCCCCAACATCCTGCGGAGCTACCATCGGCACTTTTTGCGCGGCAGGCAGAAAGGTTTCCAGAACGCCGGATGCACGCACGGCGTCCATGCCAAACGTCCAGTTGCTCATGTAGTAGGCGGCCCGTACCACACAGAGCGGAGTGCCCAACTGGCGCGCCCCTTCCTCAAATTCATACAGAACACCCAGATCCCCGCAGTGCGCGCCCGGCTGAGCGCCGTAGGTTGACTGAAGAACAATCTTTTCCAGCCCGGCACCCTGCAAGGCCTTCAAAATGGCCTGTACCGTCTTGCGTTCTTCCTCATCAGTATTCAGGGCCGGGCTGGCGGGCGGGTTCAGCACAAAGGCGCGCCTGGCTTTTTGAAACAAGGCGGCCAGAGCTGATGTGTCCTGCACATTCAGTATCGCTGCCTCAGCCCCTTTCTGCCGCCATGCTTCGGCTTTTGCCGCACTGCGGGTAACGACGGTAACAGCCTCTCCCGCCGCCAGCAACGCCCGCGCCACACTGCCCCCAACATGGCCCGTGGCCCCCATCACGACATACATTTACGCACCTCTTCTTACCCACATTCTGGCAGGCCATATCTGGAAATACCCCTGCACGCCACGGGCACAGCCTCATTTTCCCCATAAAAAAAGGGACGAACCCGTTTCCCGGTTCGCCCCTTCCCTTACGTCATGCCGGAACACCGTCCGGCAACAGTCTGGTCAGATCAATGCTTTTCCGCACCATCCGGCAGCGCATAGGCCACAATATAGTCGCCCAGCTTGGTGCCGAAGGAGCCGTGGCCGCCGTCGGCTGTCACCACAAACTGGCGACCATTGGCTTCATACGTCATCGGTGTGGACTGACCACCGGCAGGCAGACGGTCCTGCCAGAGCTGGCGGCCGGTCGTGACGTCATACGCCCGGATGTAATAATCCGCCGTGGAAGTCAGGAACGCCACGCCACCAGCCGTGGTCAGCGGGCCACCCAGAGACGGAATACCAACCTTGAAAGGCAGCGGCAGCGGAGAGCTGTCCCGCACGGTGCCGTTGCGGTGCATCCACATGATCTTGTTGGTCTTCAGATCAATGCCTGCCACATAGCCCCAGCCCGGCTGTTTGCACGGAATGCCCAGCGGGGAAAGGAACGCATGGAGGTCCACACCATACGGGGTGCCATATTGCGGCTGCACACCACTTTCTGAACCGGACGGCCCGACATTCGGGTTCGGCTCAGCCGGGTTGCGCGGCCCACGCGGGATAAGGGTAGAAACAAACGGAATGGCAATCGGGTTGGTAAAGGCAATCTGACGCACAGGGTCCACAGCCAGACCGCCCCATTCAAACATGCCCAGATTCCCCGGGAACACCAGCGTGCCCTGCTCGGACGGCGGCGTAAACGGCCCCTCATAGCGCAGTTTCTTGAACATGATGCGGCACACCATCTGGTCCAGCATCGTGCCGCCCCACATGTCCGCATCCGTCAGGTTTTTCTTCGGGCGGAAAGTGAGTTCGGAATAAGGCTGAGTAGGAGCCACATGGTCACCGGGGGCTGCACCCTGCGGCACCGGCGTTTCCGGAGCCGGGACAATCAGGTGCCCGTTGCGACGGTCCAGCACAAAGATGTTGCCCGTCTTGGCCGGCGCATACAGAGCAGGAACCACCGTGCCATCTGCCTGACGAATATCGACAAGGCTCGGCTGGGACGGAATATCCATATCCCATAGATCATGATGCACGGTCTGATAGAACCAGACCTTCTCACCCGTATCGGCGTTCAGTGCCAGAATACCGGAGGCATAGCGTTCCTGATCGGCAGAGCGATGACCGCCCCAGATATCCGGCGTGGCCACACCCGTGGGGATGTAGATCATGTTCAGCCGGGCATCGTAAGACGATGTAATCCAGGAGTTGGGAGAGTTCGCCACATATTTGTGGGTGTCGGACGGCAGTTCGTTCGGGTTGGGGTTACCCGCATCAAATGCCCAGACCAGACGGCCCGTATACAGGTCATACGCACGCGTCACACCGGAGGGTTCATGCGTGGAATAGTTATCCGTCACCGCACCGGAGACAATAACAACCTTCTGCGTCACCACCGGCGGAGAGGTCGGCTCATAGAACCCGGCCTCATGCATCGGCATGCCGCCCTTCAGGTCCAGTTCGCCATCCTGACCAAAACCGTGGCAGCGCTCACCCGTTTCCGCATCCAGCGCAAACAGGCGGCCATCATTGGTCGGCAGGAACACGCGGTGGCTGCACTCGGTAGGAGCCGGCGTGCCATCACTCGTCACATCACCGGGGTGCATCTCAGAATAAGAGACGCCACGGCAGGTCATGTGCTGGAAGGTCGGATTGTACTGAAGTTTCGGATCGAACTTCCACCGCTCCTTGCCCGTGGCCGCATCCAGCGCAAACAGGATCTGGTGCGGGGAGCAGAGATACAGTGTGTCGCGCACCTTGATGGGCGTGACTTCATCCGTGAATTCGCCCGGGTCATTCGGGGTCTTCAGGTCATGCGTGCGGAACACCCATGCCACTTTCAGACCGGACACATTGGCCGGGGTAATCTGCTTAAGCGGAGAATAACGGTCACCAAACTGGGTGCGGCCATAAGCGGGCCAGTCGGCATCGGCCGCATCCTGTGCATCACCCGGCACAATGGCAGCCTGCGGTCCTGCGGAGGGCAGAACGCCGGCAAGATCCTGCGGGTCCTGCGTCAGCGCAAAGCCATAGACTGCCAGACCAGCCACCACGCCCAGCGCCAGCGGCGCACGCCCCATGCGGGAGTGCGGGTAGAGGTCTCTGGTCACAAATGGCAGGAGCATCCACAGGCCCAGCGGCAGCAGCACGTCCCCACGCGGAGCCAGCGCCCAGAAGTCAAACCCGACTTCCCCCACGGACCAGATGAGTGTTGCGAAAACCAGAGCGGCATACAGCCACAGGGCTTCCTGCCGGCGCCGCCAGAGCAGCACCGCCGTGACGAGCAGGACCAGCCCGCACAGCACATAAAAGAGAGAACCGCCCAGAGAAGCGAGCCATGCGCCGCCTCCCGTCAGGAACAGGCCCAGCACTGCCACAAGGACAGTCGTAATCAGTAACGGCATACCGGGCCGCGAAGATGGTGGCGTCATTCAGGTCAACCAATGTTGTCAGAAATGTAAGAAAGGACCACAACCGTATAAGATAAATTCATTTTTTTCCAGAAAAATTCTGGAACTGCGTCGCGCCCGATAGAAAACAAAGCAACTGATTGCTCTCCGCACACACTCGGTATGCTTTTTATCTTTTCTCAAGAAAGAACACAGACTCTCTATCCTGAAGAAATAGAAATTTCTTCAAGAAGTCCTGAGAGAATTTTCTTTTTTTATCGACTCAATTCTAAAAACATTCCAGACAAGACTGTCAAAACATACAAAACCACAGACAGACACCGCCCGGCCCGTGGCCCTGGACATGAACTTTCATGCCCTCATGACGTTATTGGCCAGTATACGCCAACGCGGCGTACGGGCATTTGTTCCGGCCAGTACACATGAACGGTCTTACACCATGACTTCACGCTTAGTTTCGCCTGCTGCCAGACCACACGGCCTCATGGGCCGCCTCTCCCGCTCTGCAACACTGGGGCTGGCCGCGCTGGGGGCGCTGCTGCCGTCCCTGTCCCACGCGGCCCCGCCCGGAGCGTTTGAAGCCGAGCCGTTTGGCACACTGGCAAACGGGCAGAAAGTCTCGCGCTACACGCTGCGCAACAAGGCTGGCCTCACCGTGCAGTTTCTCTCTTATGGCGGGGTCATTACCGCCATTTCCACCCCGGATAAGACCGGAAAACAGGCCAATATCGTGCTCGGTTTTCCTACGCTGGAGGGCTACACACGGGATAGTGCAGAAGGCGGCCTATTTTTTGGCGCGCTAGTGGGCCGCTACGCCAACCGCATTGCAAAGGCGTCGTTTGATCTGGACGGCAGGACCTATCACCTCCCGGCCACCGAACCGCCGAACACCCTGCATGGCGGCCGGAACGGGTTTGATAAAAAGATATGGTCTGTCAAAAAACTTTCCGACCTGACAAACGCCACAGGGGCGGAACTCACGCTTGTCAGCCCGGATGGGGATGAAGGCTTCCCCGGCACGCTGACGGTCCGTGTGTCCTACATTCTGGACGACAGTAACCGCCTGAGCATCCGCTACCGCGCCAGCACCGACCGCCCCACCGTTCTGAACCTGACAAACCACAGCTATTTCAATCTGGGCGGTGAAGGCTCCGGCACGGTGGAAAATCACGTCCTAAGCCTGAACGCGGACCATTACACCCCGACAGATGATGCCTCCATCCCCACCGGTGATATTGCCAAAGTTGACGGCACACCACTGGATTTCCGCACACCGTACCGCATTGGGGAACGACTGCGCAGCACGTTCGGGCAGATGCGCCACGCCAAAGGGTATGACCACAACTGGGTTCTCACCGCACCAACCGGTCCGGCCCCCCGTCTGGCCGCCACGCTGACGGACCCGGCCTCAGGCCGCACCCTGTCCGTTTTCACCACGCAACCCGGCATTCAGGTTTACACAGGCAACAGTCTGGATGGCCGTTACGCAGGGCCGTCTGGCCAGACTTACCGCCAGACGGACGGCATTGCGCTGGAAACCCAGTTCTTCCCGGATTCCCCACACCACCCCAATTTTCCCTCAACCGTGCTCAGACCGGGTGAAGAGTTTGACCACACCACAGTCTTTGCTTTTGGGGTTGAGCCGTAAAAGGGTCTGATGGCCTGCCGTCACAACGCCGCAGTATGACGAAGCAAAAACGCATCAAGCCTTTCAAGCTGGTGCGTCAGAGCGTCATCATTCAGAAAAGAGCCAAGGAAACTGTTCCGCGCCAGCGTCGCAACATCCCGGTTTGACAGTTTCCCTGCATCGACAAGGGCGCGGTAATTCTCCGCAACGTAGCCGCCAAAATAGGCCGGATCATCCGAGTTCAGGGTCGCCCGCAGCCCTTTTTCCAGCATGATATCAATGGGGTGGTCCCGCAGATCTTCCACCACGCACAATTTGAGGTTGGAGAGCGGGCAGACGGTCAGGGTCATGGCGTCCCGCGCCAGACGGCTGGTCAGAAAAGGATCTTCCAGTGATCGGTTGCCGTGGTCCAGCCGGTCCACCCGCAGGATATCAAGGGCTTCATACACATAGGCGGGCGGCCCTTCTTCCCCCGCGTGTGCCACACGCTTCAAACCGGCATCGGCTGCGGCGGCAAAGACTTTTGCAAATTTTGAAGGCGGATGCCCGACTTCTGAAGAATCCAGCCCGACGCCGCTAATCTGCCCAAACCATTTTTCAGCAGAGCGGAACGTCGCAAACGCGGACTCTTCATCCAGATGCCGCAAGAAGCACAGGATCAGCAGCACGCTCATACCATGCCTGCGTCGGGCCTCTTCCACGCCAGCGAGTAGCCCTTCCATCACCACATCAAATGGCACACCCCGCAGCGTATGCGTCTGGGGATCAAAAAAGATCTCGGCATGCGTCACGCCATCTGCTGCAGCGCGGTCAAAATAGGCGACGGCCAGATCCCGAAAATCCTCCGCCGTCAGCAGCACATCAGCCCCGGCGTAATAGATATCCAGAAAATCCTGCAATTTTGTAAACTGATACGCCTTGCGCACATCCTCTACAGAAGAAAACGGGATGGAAACCCGGTTCCGCCGCGCCAGCGCAAACATCAGTTCCGGCTCCAGACTGCCTTCAATATGCAGATGCAGCTCAGCTTTCGGGATAGTCGAAATAAAATCCTGTGTAGACATTTTTGCTCCATCTCACCTTTTACTGCTGTGCAGGCTGAGTTGAAGCTGCGACTTCAGGCGGGGTAATACGCACCAGAATATACGGGCGTTCCTGCATGTCCTTGCCATTATGGAAGTCCGGCAGGCGCGCCCACTGGCCGACTGTCAGCAAAATGGTGTTGCCATCAAACGCCATGCTGTCCGGTGCAATCAGCCGGGCATCCTGCGCAACGAGGGACAGGCTGCCATCCGGTGCGCGGCGCACCACGGCATGGCGCTCAATATCCGTTACATACAGGCTGCCATCAGGGGCGGTCATCATGCCGTCCATAATCCCGACTTCCCCTTCGTCCTTCACGGCAGCTTCCAGCGTGGCTTCCGTGGCGTTGGGGTCTGCCAGCACAGCTGTCGGCGCGCTGTAGAGGCGGCGGGAAGACAGCGGAGACCAGTAAAGGCGCGTGGAATCCGCACTCAGGGCCACACCATCCACCCCGCCCTGCGGCACGGTGGGATGCTCGGCATCATACCGGCCAAGGCGACCGTCCGCTTCCATCACAAAACCCGGCACCGGGCTTACGGACACGGTTTCTTCCAGAATACGCCGCACCTTGCCACTGGCCAGATCCACCACCAGCAGAGCGGGGTGCGTGGTCTGGGACGTATCGCTAACAAATGCCGTGCCTGCGCTGCCATGTGTGAGGTCAACCCGCACATCATTCACATGGCTGTCTGGCCGCACAGCAGGTGTGCCAAACGCATAACGACGGACAATCCTGTTCGTCTTCGGGTCAATATGCAGCAGGGCCGGTTTGGCTTTGGCCTTGCTGCCAGCACGCACGCCTTCATCCAGCAGCCAGAGCTGGCCGTTGGCGTCCACCGTCATACCCAGCGGAGAAATCATCTTGCTCTGCGCGGCTTTGCTGGGAAACGGCGTCAGTTGCCCCTGCGTCCACGTAACCAGCACCGGGCCTTTATGTCGCTGGGCGCTGGTGGGGAGAGACAGCACAATCCGCCCGTCCGGCAGCCGCGCAATGCCGGACGCCTGCACATCCGGGAAGCGATCCGCCACCGTCACATTCCCGCTGGTGGTCCAGTTATGCACCGTGCTGTCTTCCGCCAGCGCCGTGCCGGACACGGATGCGCAGAGCAGGCCCATCAGCATGCCAGACCGCACCAGTGCCTTAAGCGTGCGACGCACCGGCTGGCGCTGTGTGTACTGTGTTTCGGGGCGTTGCGTGACCATACGGGAAAAACCTTTCTGAAATACGTCTCAAACTGTCTTGTCACTCTAACGCATGGCGTAAAAAAGGCCATTTGCCTTCTGGCATGCGCCCCGTGCGGGATCAGTAATTCAGCGTAAAGCCACCATATCCGGCGCGACCGGGCTGTAGGTAGCCAATCGGGTCTTCATACTGCCGGTTAAGCAGATTATCCGCCCGCGCAAAAACCGAGATATAGCGATTGATTTTGTAATGCGCGGTCAGATCAATCGTGAAATATCCATGCCCCTTGCCACAGGTGCTGCAATAATTTTCACCCACCAACGGGTAATCCCGCCAGCCGCTGGTGTAGAGAATATTGCCGGACAGCGTGAAGTCCTTCACCGGGGACCATGTGGTGTTGAAATTGAACTTATGCTGCGGGCGACGCTGCAACGGCGCATTATTTTCCGTATCCCGCGCGTGGGTCCAGGTATAGTTCAGCGCAAAACTGAGCGTATCCAGTGCTTTCCAGTCCAGGAACGCTTCCACACCATACATCCGCGCATGGCCAACATTGCCGTAGGAATAGATGTAATCCCCCCACGCGCTCCCTGCCACTGGCAACACGTAGGATGAAGACTGGATGAGATTCCGCACCTTGTTGTCATACCATGTGGCGCCAAAATGCAGTTTGTCATGCAGCAGTTTCTGCTCCACGCCCACATCGTAGCCAATCATGGTTTCGGCTTTCAGGTTAGGGTTGCCCTCTTCCCCCCAGCCTGCCCCACGCTGATTGACAAACAGCTGATACAGCGACGGCGCATGGAAGCCTGACCCGGCACTGGCTTTGATAATAGTGCCAGTGTTCGGCACATGAATGGCCGGAGCCACACGCCAGGTGACATGGTTGCCGTAGCGGGAATTGGAATCATACCGCACATTGGCCGCGCCGTAGAGAATGCGGTTCCAGTTGCCTTCATACTGCCCATAACCCGCTGTGGTATCCATGCCTGCTGTGGTGTGCATGGGTTCGGTCGGGTCACTGGTCGAGACATCAATCGTGTCATGAAAATGCTCGGCACCCACAAGAAGAGTCCCGTATTTGCGCAGGTCCACCGTGCCGTGCCAGTCCACCTTGAGTCTGGTTGAACGGTAATAGTACGGGTCCGTCATGGCGGGCTCACCATCTGCATAAGACCCGTCCTGCATGTAGCGGCGGCGGTTGGTCATGTAACCAAGCCCCAAAACCTGATCGAACATTCCGCCAAACGATGACAGATGCGCTGTGCCGCGCACAACAGCCTCATTCTGCGTATTCTGGTCCCGGATCAGCTGGTCACCGTTATACGGTGTGAACACGTCATCATACGATGTGAAGGTATGATAATTGGCCTGTATCAGGCGCGCCGTCAGACCGAGATCAAAATTATGCGTGACATCATAACCGAGTTTGACGTTTGCGCTGCGGTTATCATTCCGGTCGCCCGCGCGGCGCTGGGCACGATTGGCCTCATTATACCGATCAATATAACGCGGGATTTCATGAAAACCGTCGGTGCGGTAATGGGACAACACGACATTATAATGGAACCGCCCGCTGCTGCCGGACGCGCCAAACGCCTGATTGAAGGTACCGTAAGATCCACCCTCAATCCGCACAAACGGTTTGAAGCGCCCTTCACCCTGTTTGGTGTTGATATCAATCACCCCGGCCATGGCATCTGCGCCATACAGGCCGCTCTGTGGGCCGCGCAGGATTTCAATGGAGCCAATACCGTCCGTTACAAACTGCCCGGCATCAAACGCATTATCGGCGGAGCTGCCATCATTGATGTCCATGCCATCGATCCGCACCTTCACGTCATTGGCGTTTGAACCGCGCATGAAAATGGACGTTGTGCCGCCAAAGCCGCCAGACCGCACCACATTCAGCCCCGGCTGACGCGCCAGAATATCGGGCAGCGTGCGCCGCTGCTGGGTGGCAATCTGCTCATCCGTGACCACGGTGACGCTGGAGCCCACATCATCCGCCCGCACTGGCCTGCGCAACGCACTGACCGTGACAACCTCTGGCAATCCCTGAGACGGGCTGAGCGAAACAAGTGTACGCCCCGCCGGTGCTGTGCCGACCGGCTGCTGAGCCGCCGCTCCGGCCCGACCTTTCAGGATCTTGCCGGAAGAGGCGGCTTTATGGGCCTGAGATTTGCCTGAGGGCGTCTGTGCGTCAGAAAGGGCAGCAGCCTGCGCTACCCCGCCATAGCCAGCCACAGCCAGAATGGTGGAGGTTGTCAGCACGCAACGAAGGAAGGTCATAATACTCGTATCCTGTGGTCAGCCGTTGCCACAGGACAGCGTCTCCGGCCTGCCCCATACGGCAAGTAGCCGGGGCAGAACTCAGTTACGCACGCCAACACACCCCGACTGACGTTTCCTGGTCGCAACCACTTGCTGGATGGCAGGTCTCCTGGCTTGCGGCGTCGCAGCTGAGCAATCCCTTCCCGGAGAAACACCATCTCCAGTGGGCCGAACGCCTTGCGTCCGGACTACTCAGCCATACCGCTTACAGTTGCGGGGACAGCCCGGGACTAAGGCCAGCAAGGCCTGCACCCGGTTCCCTTTTCATTCCCTTGTGTGGGGGAAACCATCACAGGCGTTGTCTTATCGCCTCACCCCGCCGAGTCAATCACCCAAAAGGCACAGTGCAGCCCGGGCGCAGGCACAAAAAAAACGCGGCCCTCCGAAGAAGGCCGCGTTCCTGATCGACTGAACCTCTAAAGGAGAGGGATCAGACGGAGTAGTACATTTCGAACTCAACCGGGTGCGGGGTGTGTTCAAAGCGATACACGTCTTCCCACTTCACCGTCAGGTAGCTTTCGATCTGGTCTTTGGTGAACACACCACCAGCCAGCAGGAACTCATGGTCAGCAGCCAGAGCTTCCAGCGCTTCACGCAGGGAGCCGGCAACCGTCGGGATCTGCTTCAGTTCTTCCGGCGGCAGGTCATACAGATCCTTGTCCATGGCATCGCCCGGGTGGATCTTGTTCTTGATGCCGTCGATACCGGCCATCAGCATGGCGGAGAACGCCAGGTACGGGTTGGCCGTCGGGTCCGGGAAGCGGACTTCAACGCGCTTGGCTTTCGGGTTGGTGGCATACGGAATACGGCAGGACGCAGAGCGGTTGCGCGCAGAGTAAGCCAGCAGCACCGGAGCTTCAAAGCCCGGGATCAGACGCTTGTAGGAGTTGGTGGACGGGTTGGTGAAGGCGTTCAGCGCCTTGGCATGCTTGATGATGCCACCGATGTAATACAGGGCGGTGTCGGACAGGTCCGCATAGCCATTGCCTGCAAACGTCGGTTTGCCGTCTTTCCAGATGGACTGGTGAACATGCATGCCAGAGCCGTTATCGCCATAGATCGGCTTCGGCATGAACGTGGCGGTCTTACCGTAGGAATGGGCCACGTTGTGCACGCAGTATTTGTAGATCTGCATGAAGTCGGCAGAGCGAACCAGCGTGTCGAACTTGGTGCCCAGCTCATGCTGAGACTGTGCGACTTCGTGGTGCTGCTTTTCAATCGGCAGACCCATCTCACCCATGGTGGCGAGCATTTCGGCGCGCAGGTCGTTCTCGCTGTCCACCGGCGGTACGGGGAAGTAGCCACCCTTCACACCCGGACGATGGCCCATGTTGCCTTCCGGGTAGTCCTTCAGGGACGCGCCGGGTCCTTCGATGCTGTCGAGCTGATATTTGCCGAAGTTCGGGCCCGTGCCAAAGCGCACGTTGTCGAAAATGAAGAATTCAGCTTCCGGGCCAAAGAAGGCGGTGTCGCCCAGACCGGAGGACTTCAGATACTGCTCAGCCAGCTTGGCGGTGGAGCGCGGGTCACGGTTATAGGGCTGACCTGTGGACGGCTCGATGATGTCACAGAACAGGATCAGCTGCGGGCGGGCCGTAAACGGGTCCATCACGGCTGTTTCCGGGTCCGGCAGCAGAACCATGTCACTTTCGTTAATGGCTTTCCATCCGGCAATGGAGGAACCATCGAACATGAAGCCCTCGGTAAAGGTGTCTTCTTCAATCGTGGTGACATACTGCGTGGTGTGGTGCCACTTGCCGCGCGGATCCGTGAAACGCAGATCGACAAACTCGACCGAGTTTTCCTGGATCAGGTCAAAAACCTTAGCAATCGCTGCGGCTTTGCTGTCACCCGCAGTGGTCGTTTTCTTCACCATATGTCTTCACCTACAACCTGTTGCGCACCACACTCTTGCGGCACGTCTAGGATTATAAAACTCGCGTCCGCTCTCGGGGCGCCCCGGGCCGGGCTGCCTCAGATAGCATCTTCCCCTCGTTCCCCCGTGCGGATTCGCACCACGTCTTCCACCGGGAGAATAAAGATTTTGCCGTCGCCGATTCGTCCGGTGCGCGCTGCGGCCGAGATAGCCTCCACGGCGCGTTCCACCAGATTGGCGGGACAGACAACCTCAATTTTCATCTTGGGCAGAAAATCGACAATATATTCCGCGCCACGATAGAGTTCCGTGTGCCCTTTCTGCCGGCCGAAACCCTTGGCTTCGATCACGGTAATGCCTTGCAGGCCGAGTTCGTGAAGGGCTTCCTTCACCTCGTCCAGCTTGAACGGCTTGATTATGGCCTCGATCTTTCTCATGTCACGTCATCAATATATCTGGTGCTGCACTGAACAAGAGGGGGTCCTTCCTGCGCGTAACCTGCCCATAAGGCATGAAGGCTCAGGGCGAACAGCCCCAAACTTGCACGGGTTGGCCGCGCGGGCAATCGGCCTTGTGCGAAATATAACGATCCGGCATCAAACTCCCCTCTTTTCTCCCCTTGCCAGCCCGTGGCAGTCTGCCCGCCACTTTTGTAGTTTCCACTGCGTTTTTCCCCCGGCAGCCCCCAGGACATACGGCCATGACAAAACCGCTCAACCGGCAGATTGCCGCCCTGCCCACCACCATTTTCACCGTGATGTCGGAACTGGCCCGCGCGCATGACGCCATTAATCTGGGGCAGGGCTTCCCGGATACGGAAGGCCCGCAGGACATGGTGCAGGCGGCGGCAGATGCCCTGCTGGATGGCCGCAACCAGTATGCACCGCTGACCGGCCTGCCGGAACTGCGCCGTGCGGTGGCAGACTCCAACGCCCGCTTTCAGGGGCTGGAGATTGATGCGGAGTCGGAAGTTGTCGTCACCTCTGGTGCTACGGAAGCGCTCGCCGCCTCACTCATGGCGCTGATCGAACCCGGTGATGAAGTGGTGCTGATTGAGCCGCTTTATGACACCTACCTGCCCATGGTCCGCCAGCTTGGCGGCGTGCCAAAGCTGGTGCGGCTGGAGGAACCGGGCTGGACGCTCCCGCGGGAGGCTCTGACCGCCGCCTTTTCTGCCCGCACCAAGGCCATTCTGCTCAACACGCCCATGAATCCCACCGGCAAGGTCTTCACCACGGAAGAACTGGACTTCATCGCCGGTTTGCTGATTCAGCACGACGCCTATGCTGTATGCGATGAGGTGTATGAACATCTCACCTTCGGCACGCCGCATGTCTCGCTGATGAGCCGCCCCGCCATGCGGGAGCGGTGCCTGCGCATTGGCAGTGCGGGCAAGAGCTTCTCGCTCACCGGCTGGAAGGTAGGCTACGTCACCGCCCCGGCCCCGCTGGCCGCCGTGGTCGCCAAGGCGCACCAGAATCTGGTGTTTGCCACCGCCCCCAACCTGCAACGCGCCGTGGCGTTCGGCCTGAACAAGGACGAGCAGTATTTCCGCGATCTGGCCGGGGACATGGCCCGCAAGCGCGACATCCTCTCCGCAGGCCTGCGCGGCGTAGGACTGGATGTGCTGCCGTGTGACGGCAGTTACTTTGTGATGGCGGACATTACCCCTCTGGCCAACGGGCTGGATGATGTCGCCTTCGCCCGGATGCTGACGGAAGAAGCCGGTGTCACCACCATCCCCGCCTCCGCCTTTTATGACTCGTCCAACGGCACCCCGCCAAAGCATCTGGTCCGCTTCGCCTTCTGTAAGCAGGAGAGCGTATTGCAGGAGGCCGTGGCCCGCATCGAACGCTGGGCAAGCAAGCGCGGCTAACCCTCCCCGGACCTCTGGCGGCCCATAAATCAAGACACCGGACCGCCAGAGCGCCGCACCATCCGTGCGGCAAAAGCGGGTTGTGGAATTTTTTGCCCCTTCTCCGCATCTCGGTCTTGACGGGCCAGCTCCGTTTCTCTACATGAGCGCTTGCTGTGTGGCGGATGTAGCTCAGCTGGTAGAGCGCCGGTTTGTGGTACCGGTTGTCGCGGGTTCGAGCCCCGTCATTCGCCCCAGCAATTTTTTCCTGAAAAATCACCAATTAAACTCTTCGTTATTTTTTCAGAGTTTAGCGCGGCATAATGTGCTCCTCTTATACCTTTTAGTTCATCTGAAGGGGTGTGAAGACGTATACCAACCGCTTCTGAGGCGTCGGAGTTATACGATCAGATTCACAATTCCGAAGAAGCGCTGGATAGACGTTTGGGCCATGAAAGGCTTTGTCAGTTGTCTACATCGGGAAATTGTGCGGATCCCAGACACAACAGACAGTTTTAAAACTATCGGGCGTCAGGATGCCGCAATCACAGCTATTCATTCAACCTCATAGGGGTTTCTTGCGCTGTTCTTCATCAATCAATACAATCAATAACGTCTTTGGGTCTGCTTTTTGATAGTCAATCAGGGACTCGAATGGCTCACTATGACCTGCGGGAGATCCATTGCGGATGCTGTGATTAAATAATCCAGCCTACAAAAAATGCTCGCACTGCCAATTTTTCTAAATCAAGATGATATATATATTACAGGTGAAAAAAATTATGCCGTCAAAAGAAGTGCAATCATTTCTACACATAATATTTAGTATAGGAGCAAGAGATTATAAATTTTCTTCGGAATCTCGAGCTAAAGCAAAAACTAAGAAAATGTGGAGGCTTTCTCTTCCTAATAGAATTCCCTTTGCTGTTCAGATTAATACTAAAATACCTATAATTTGGATGGCAGCAAAGGATGAAAGAAACATATTAAAGGCTTTAGGAAAGTGGGATTTTTATCCGTCGAGCCTTGATGACGGTGAACGTAAAGGCAGCCATTCTAATCTCACGCAGATAGAAGAATTTCGCAATCGCCCAGACATGGTGAAAGTGACTATTACGACTCATAATCCCACATCTATCCAACAGGCTTTCTCTCGCATTATCGCTCACTGAAACGATGAATTGCACTCCAACAAGACAATTACGAGGTGCACCTCTACTCTCAAGCCCCAACTAGAAACCGCTCTGGCTCATATGCAAGAAGGCAGCATATGTCGTAATCACGAAACTAGACCATCCTGTTTGTTGGGCCTTAGACCTTCTCGGCCATGAGGAGAAGGTGAATGCTAAGAAGAGTATGGTTTAGTGATCCTGTCCATGTCCAGTATGACACTGGATCCCCCCCACGTCTAAGCTAAGGCTTTTCATGCTTACAGCGGTCCCAAAGTTTCAGTTGGGACTGATGAAAGAGCGTCAGGCTGAGCGTTGCCAGAGATCCATTCAAACTAACTGACACAATCAAGGAAAATAGCCCCGGTTTATGAGGCCAGTTGTAATGACTTTGAGCTCTGTCATTCGCCCCAGTATTTTTTCCTGAACACTACTCTCGTTTTCGCTTAAGTCTGTATGCGTTATTATGACGCTCCGTCTTAAAATACGGTACAGTGACGCACATTATCTCCCATCTTCCCATACATTTTACGCATCACCATAATGCACAAAATCGCACAGTAGCCCCCATTTTCCGGGGGAACGCTGCGCAACTGTATTATTCCTGCATCAGTCCCATGATTATATTCCTTCATATACAGGTTTATGCACGGCCATATATGGACAACGCTCGGCAGGCTCGGCAGAACCGGCTCACCTTTTGTTCATTTCTATTCCGGACCTGCCAGAGCCATGCACGATCGTTTTCCCCGCCTTTTCGCCACAGGGACATTTGGCGCACTCCTGCTGACGAGCTCTGCTCTGGCCTCAACGCCCGCTCCGGCCCCGCAGACCGCGCCTGACAAACAGGCCGCCATTAAAGCAGCCCCCGCCAAAAAAGTTGCGCTTAAAACCCCTGCGGCTGTGGTGCCCGCAAAGCGCACCTCCACTCCCATTGCCGGGATTCTTGACGGCTCCAATGGGGAAACGATCAACGTCCACGGCCACCATGCCGCCGACGGCACCGCCGCCAAATATATGAACAAGGTTGTGTATCTCGGCCCGCTGGGAAACCGCGATACGCTGGATACGCCCTATTCCGTCATGGGTGTGACGCATGACGTTGTGGTCAACCAGCAGATCCGCAGCATCAATGACATGGCGCAGTATCTGCCCTCCGTGCAGCTGGAAGTGCGTGGGGACCCCAACACATCCCGCCCGCAGTCCCGTGGGTTTGAATCCGATGTTGTCGCCAACTCCCGTCTGGACGGCCTGAACGTGGTCTCCACCACCCCGTATCCGGCGGAATGGGTGGATAACCTTCAGGTTCTCAATGGTCTGGCAGGGGCCATGTATGGGCCGGAAAACCCGGCTGGCGTGTTTGAATACACGCTCAAACGTCCGACTGACCGCCGCACGGAGCGGCTTTCCGTTGGTGTGGATTCCATCGGCACCCCGACTGTGAATGGCGATATTTCCGGTCGTCTGGGCCGCAATGGCTGGTTTGGCTACCGCCTGAACATGCTGCATGCCGATGGCACGGCCTACACGCAGGGCAGCTCCATGCGCCGTGAAATGGTCAGTGGCGATTTCGATTTCCATCTGGATGACAAGACAGTTATCGAAATTGACGCCAGCCACTACACCTATGACCAGCGCGGCGGCGCGCCCGGCTTTGGTATTCTGGCCACCGGCGTTGGCGGCGACAAGCTCCCGGAAGCTCCGGATCTGAGCAAGCGTCTGGCTCCGGAATGGAGCGGCTACCACATGGAAACCAACACCTTCCTCGGCAAAATCAAGCATCAGTTTAATGAAAACTGGAGCTTCACGCTGGGTGGTTTGTATCAGGACGCAGCACGTCAGGCTTTTGGTGTAGCTGATACGCTGTGTGACGGCGGCAAAACCTGTGGCGGTCTGCGCGGCAGTGACGGCTGGTACAGCTCCAAAGCCACCGCCACCACCACCGCGAACGATTTCCGCGTTGGCAGTAACATGGCCTACATCAACGGCCGCGTTTACACCGGCCCCATCCGGCATGATCTGGTGATTGGCACCAACGGCTACATGATGGGCAACTACAACCCGGTTGCGGCCTCAACCGCTGCGCAAAATCTGGGGATCCACAACATGTATGGCGCGAGCCAGAACGGTGGCACGCAGCCTTATTATCATGGGCGCTATAAATCCAGCAGCATCATGAGCCAGTCCTTCATTGTGGGGGATACCCTGCAACTGAACAAACACTGGTCCATCATGGGCACGCTCTCATGGGGCTGGATCCATCAGCGCGGCGCTCTGAACGCCAAAAGCGCTCTGCGGGATACGTTTGAAACTTCCGCAGCCTTCAGCCCGACCGCCAGCATCATGTATAAGCCGACCGATAACCAGACCTTCTACTTCACCTATGGTCGGTCTATTGAAGCCGGACCTGTTACCCCCAACAGCACCAGCTACACCAATACGAACATCGCGCTGCCTGCCGCCCATTCCGAAGAATATGAAGTGGGCTACAAACTGCGTTACAATACCATGCAGTTTAACGTAGCCGGTTTCCGCATGACGTCGCCCTACGCCATGTATGTCGCCGCCGCCAACCCGAACGCCGGCTGTGCTGCCATGACCAACTGCCAGACCTACCAGTATGGTGGCACGCAGCGGAACTATGGTGTGGAAGCCCAGATTTCGGGTGAAGTGCTGCCAAACCTTTCCGTTCTGGCGGGCATGACCTGGCTGGATGCTGAGCTGGTGCATGCGGCCTCCCCCACGCTGGACCGCAAGGAAATTGTGGGCGCGGCCCCGCTGCAGGCCAACCTGCTGCTGGACTATCGCCTGCCCGCGTCTCTCGGTTCCTTCGCCTCCGGCTGGGCGTTTAATGCCAACGTGCATTACATGGGCAACCGCGCTGCCAACGTGACCAACACGCTGCACACGGGCTCCTACACCACGCTGGATCTGGGCACGCGCTACACCTTCCGCGCGACCGAGCGCCTGCCGATGGTCCTGCGCTTTGGGGTGAGCAACGCCACCAACGAGCGCTACTGGGCCTCCGTCTTCACCGGTGCGCCCAGCGGCACATCCGGTGCCTCTTCAAGCCTGTATGCCGGCCTGCCGCGTGTGTATCACTTCACGCTGTCTGCTGAGTTCTAAGCACACCAGCCCTGCCAGCACTGCGGTGCAACGATCCTTCCTCTGACGTGTTCTGGTTACGCAAAACCAAGAGACTGGCCGGCCCTCCATGGGCCCGGTCGGAGTGAGGAAGTCTGTCGTTGAAGCTCTATATTTACGAACACTGCCCGTTCTGCTCCCGCGCCCGCATGATGGCGGGCCTGAAGAATATCCCGGTTGAACTGTGCGTTGTGATGGAAGGCGACAGCGAAACCCCGCTGCGCCTTACCGGTAAAAAGGGCCTGCCCATCCTGCAGAAAGACGACGGCACCTGCATGCCGGAAAGTCTGGATATTGTGCACTATCTGGATGACACCTACCCGCCACGCCTGCTGACATCCCCCGCCAATGAGTCCCTTATGGTCTGGAGCAAAGAGACGTGGTCTCTGGGGCTTAAGCTGATTGTGCCGCGCTTTACCCGTGGCAAATTTGCAGAAGTGGCGACCGATGCCGCGCGACAGGCCTTCATTACCCGTGAAGAGCAGCATTTTGGCAATCTGGATGCCCTCATGGCGCAGACAGACACGCTCCTGCCCCCTGTGCAGGCGCAGCTTGAGAAGCTGGACCCTCTGCTGGCCAGCCCACCTTCCCTGACAGAAGCCGACTTCCACCTCTACCCGGTACTGCGCTCCCTCAGCATTGTCCAAGGCCTGACCTTTGACCCCCACACTCTCCGCTATATGCAGGACATGGCGCAAAAAAGCCGTGTGCCGCTGCTGACGGATCAGGCCCAGTAACTGCTGATACCGACTGCTGATATTGGACGAACAGGAGACCCCGTATGACACCGCACACATCCGGCCAGTTTTCAGGCAAAATTGCTGTAATTACCGGAGCTGCCGGCACCATCGGCCTTGCTGTAGCCGAACATCTGGCCTCTCTGGGGGCGGACATTGCCCTTCTGGATCTGCAAAAAGACAAACTGGAGGACGCAGCCACCAAAGTTCGGCAATACGGCAGCACTGTCCGGCCTTATGTGTGTGACGTAACGGATGCGGAATGCGTTAACAGCACAACAGAGCAGGTTGTTTCCGATTTTGGAAAAATTGATTTCCTGTTCAACAACGCTGGTTTTCAGGGGGCTTTTGCGCCGATACAAGATTACCCGGAAGAGGATTTTAACCGCGTCATTCAGATCAACGTCTGTGGCGCATTTCATGTGCTGCAAGCCGTTGCCCGCCAGATGGTGGCGCAGAAATCCGGAGCCATTGTGAACACGGCCAGCATGGCCGGGGTGCAGGGGCCGCCCAATATGGCAGCTTATGGCGCGTCCAAATTTGCCATTGTGGGGCTAACGCAAACAGCCTCCAAAGACCTTGCGCCGCATAATATCCGCGTCAACGCCATTAGCCCTGCCTTTATGGGGCCGGGGCCGATGTGGGACATGCAGGTGGAAAAACAGGCCAAAGCCAAGACACAGTATTTCTCCACCGATCCTGAGACCGTAGCGAAGCAGATGATTAGCAGCGTGCCCATGCGCCGCTACGGCAATATTTCCGAAATTCCGGGGGTGGTGGCGTTTTTGCTGAGCGATGCCGCCAGCTACATGACAGGCGTTAATCTGCCGATTGCAGGCGGCATTCTGTAAAACCCGCACGGGGCACAGACCCGGCATACCGTTTTTACCCAGAACCTTTTGCAGCACCCTGCGTTTGGCCTCCAACTTTATTTATGGAGACCTGGTGTGAAAACGCTGCCGCCCTGCCCCGCAGATGCCCTTCAAACGCGGCGCAGACACGAACTCTGGACAAAGAGCAGCCTGTTTGCCCGCCCAGACGCAAACGGGGCGGAGGATTTCCCTCCGCCCCGTTCGGAACTCATGCAGGCAGGAACGCCGCCGCTTACTCCGCCGCAGCCTGCGCGGCGCGGTGCTGGGCGTCCCACCGGCGGGTAAAGGGCAGACACACCACAAACAGCAGCGTGCAGCCAATGCCCAGCAGGAACAGCATACGGAACAGGCCCGCATAAACCGGCAGGGTCTGGGACGGGTCACCCGAGGCCACAGCAGGCCCCACCGCCGCCAGATTGGCCAGCGCGCTGCCCAGATACATCGCCACACCGTTGGACACGTTGTAGCTGCCCATCATGAACCCACCGACATTGGCGGGCGCATACCGCGCGACCACGGCCAGCCCGAGCGCGCTGATCAGCAACTCCCCGACAGACAGCGCCCCATAGGCCCAGAACATCACCCAGGGTGAGACCAGATGGTTGCCCCCCGTCGCCGCACTCCACCACCAGATCAGGAAGGAGAGCGAGACCAGCGAGAAGCCGACAATGAACTTCTCGGCAATGGGGAAATTCCAGCCCCGGTCCGCCATGGATTTATAAACCCAGGACAGAAGCGGACTGGCCAGCATGATCCACACCGGGTTAAGCGCCTGAAACTGCCCGGCTGACATATGGAACAGCGTCACGCCACCCAGCGTAAAGGCAGAATCCACATCCCGCAGCGCAAACAGCGTGAGGGATGTCACCATTTGCTGGTAAAACACGAAATACAGCATGGTCTGCACAATCAGCAGATAAGCCAGACGCAGGCCGGGGCGCACAGCGGCAGAGGCGCGGCGATACAGCAGCGTCCACACCACACCCACGCTCAGTGCGGCAACCCACACGCAAGCTCGGCCCGCTGCCGGATAGCGCAGCAGCCCGACCATAACCGCCAGAACCAGCACCATCCCGCCCAGCACCGCCATAAAGCGGGAGAACACCAGCGGCTCAAAATCCGGGCGGGAGCCAATGCGCGCCAGCCACTTGCGGCACACCGTGTAGCACGCCACCCCAAGCGCCAGCCCGGCCGCACAGACCAGAAATGGCGGAGACCACCCATACTTCTCCTGCAACCACGGCGTGAGCAGCAGAGACAGTGTAGAGCCAACATTGATGCTCATATAGTAAATGGTGAAGGCCACATCGATGCGAGCATCATCCCCTTCGTAAACCCGCCGGACCAGATTGGCCGCGTTGGATTTGAACAGCCCGTTCCCCAGAGCGATGACCGCCAGAGCGACAAACAGCGCCATCTGGCCACCCAGATCCACGCCCAGCAGGACATACCCCAGCGTCAGCACCACAGCGCCCATCACCATGGTGCGGCGGGCGCCCAGAAGGGTGTCCCCTACCCAGCCCCCTACGGCCGGAGCGGCATAACACACGGCGGAAAAGGTGCCCCACAGCAGGTTGGCCTGCGTATCGGAAAAGCCAAGCCGCTGGATCATGTAAAGCAGCAGGATGCCCTGCATGCCGTAAAAGCCGAACCGTTCCCACAGCTCAATCGCCAGCACGACAGAAAAAGACTGGGTTCGGGACGGCAGAGAAGACGCAGATGCTGTCATGAAGTCCTGACCATATTGTGATGCCCCCTCCTACACCAGTTCCGCCACAAGCACACACCCCGCACAAATCCGGCCTCCAGCGGCACAAAACCGGGGAAAACACCCCTCTTACGGAGATTTTCCTAACCGGAATGTGAAGCGACAGACTGCCCCGGTCCTCTTATCCCGTTCATCCGCCTGCCGCATGATGCCCATACGCCTCATGCGGGTTTTTATGGTCCCGTGCGGGGACGAGGGAGTATTCACCATGACAAAAATTAAAGTTAAAAATCCCATCGTCGAGATGGATGGTGATGAGATGACGCGCATCATCTGGCACTTTATCCGTGAGCGCCTGATTCTGCCCTATCTCGATATTGACCTGAAATATTATGATCTTGGCATTGAACACCGCGACGCGACGGATGATCAGGTCACCGTCGATGCCGCCGAAGCCACCAAACGCTACGGCGTGGCCGTAAAATGCGCCACCATCACCCCGGATGAAGCCCGCGTGAAGGAATTCGGGCTGAAGCGCATGTATCGCTCACCCAATGGCACCATCCGTAACATTCTGGATGGCACCATTTTCCGTGAGCCCATCATCTGCTCCAACGTGCCGCGCCTTGTGCCGCACTGGACCAAGCCGATTGTGATTGGCCGCCATGCCTATGGTGACATCTATCGCGCGGTGGAAACCCTCGTGCCCGGCCCCGGCACCGTCAAGCTGACCTACACGCCCGAAGGCGGCGGCGAGGCCGTGACGCTGAACGTGCATGACTTCAAAGGCCCCGGCGTAGCACTGGGCATGCACAACACCCGTGCGTCCATTGAAGGCTTTGCCCGCGCCTCCCTCTCCTACGGGCGGGACCGCAACATGCCGGTCTACCTCTCCACCAAGAACACCATTCTGAAAGCCTATGACGGCCTGTTTAAAGACGTGTTCCAGGAGATTTATGACAAGGAATTCAAAGCCGATTTTGAAAAAGCCGGTCTAACCTACGAACACCGCCTGATTGATGACATGGTGGCCTGCGCCCTCAAATGGCCGGGCGGGTATGTCTGGGCCTGTAAAAACTACGATGGCGACGTGCAGAGTGACATTGTGGCGCAGGGCTTTGGTAGCCTCGGGCTGATGACCTCCGTGCTGCTCGCCCCCACGGGTGACGTGGTGGAAGCCGAAGCTGCGCATGGCACCGTGACCCGCCACTACCGCGAGCATCAGAAAGGCCGCCCCACCAGCACCAACCCCATTGCGTCCATTTTTGCATGGACCCGCGGGCTGGCCTACCGGGGCCGGTTTGATAACACGCCGGACGTTGTCCACTTTGCCGAAACGCTGGAACGCGTGTGTATCGAAACGGTCGAAGGCGGCCAGATGACCAAGGACCTCGCCCTCCTGGTTGGCAAAGACGCCAAATGGCTGAACACGCAGGACTTCCTTGATGTGCTGGATGCCGGATTGAAAAAAGCTCTTAAAACAGCCTGAAGGGAACGGGGATTGTGCGGATTCGGAAGAAAAAAATCCGCGGCACAGTCCCCCTTTCTCCTCATACCCAGCAGGCAGTCTGTACGTTATTGCACACGCCTGTCTGGGGACCGCCTGCTGTGATATCCTAACGATACCTCCTGATACAGCACGTCAATTAACACCTCATCCATGATAGAACCTTAGCCCGCACAGCCTCTCCCACTTCAAACATATCTTTCAAATGCTGCGGACCTGTTTCAATATCGATCATATCTTCGTATAAATATTTATTCTCATCCTGAACAAAAAGTGGGAATTTGTATTCACATGTCGACTTTAGGTGCCCATTAAGGGTCGGGGAACAGGACACAACTTTTTTTATATTATTAATTTCTTTTTCGTAAAGCGTATTTATTATTCCATAATATTCATTAAATCCTAATTTGTCTTTAACCGGATTATTTAAATTCTTTATCCCTCCTATTTCGACATTTCTGTCAAGTAACGCCTGACCAGAAACATTTCCTGGAGAGTTAGAAAAAATAGAAATCGTGATCACACCCCGGTCTTCAAAGGGGCCATGAGACGTCGGATCTGGATGATAGAATTGATAAGAATTTGGAGATAAATCAGGCCACTTGCTTATCATTCCAAGATAATCTTCTCCACCGGGCTGACCTGATGCAATATAAGCAACCACATAACCCGCAGGAATTCTGAAACATTTTCCGTTTAATCTGTAGTCTTCAAAAGGAGAAGGCTGGTCGTAAAAAGATTTAAAAGCCGCACCAGCTAGTAGTAAGACAAGGCCTGCAAGCACCCATTTGCGGCATGTCAATTTTTGAAAAATATTAGACATTTCAATAATACCCTTTAACAATATAATATAAAATTATAACTTTTCCTTCCAATCATGCTTTTTTAAAAAATACGCATCCTTATGACTTCCTGATCCTCACTAAACGGATGACATTGAATTTTGGTCATATAGACTGAGCATCTCAAACTTATATACCCGGTACATTCAGCAATCCAATGCTGAAACGTCCGTCCTCTATGTTCATGTCTAGCATGTTTATACTGCTCGGGAATCCCACTCCCTCTAATAGGGGCATAGAAGGCTCCCGAACCCTGCCCTATTGCGCGGACTGCGGACCTGTCGCAAAAACAACGGCAGATCATACGGGCAGAAGGGGAGATGTACCGCGCCATGACGGATATGCCGATCGAGACTGACGTCGCCATTATCGGCGCTGGCCCCACGGGGCTGTTTGCTGCCTTCCAGTGCGCCATGTTGCGCCTGCGGTGCGTGCTGATTGACGTGCTGCCGGAAGTGGGCGGCCAGTGTGTGGCGCTCTACCCTGAAAAGCCGATTTACGACATTCCCGCCTGCCCCGCTGTGGAAGGTGCGCAGCTGATTGCCAATCTGGAACAGCAGATTGCGCCGTTTGATATCCCCCGTCTGCTCAAACACCGGATTGAAAGCCTGAGCGGCCACCGTGGCGCGTTCACGCTGGGGACGGATAAAGGCGCAACCCTTAACGCCAAAGCGGTGATTATTGCCGCCGGTGCAGGCGCATTTGGCCCCAACCGTCCGCCGCTGGACGGGCTGGAAGCGTTTGAGGAAAGCGGCGCTGTGCAATATTACGTGCGCCGCAAAGCTGATTTTGAAAACAAGCGCATTGTGATTGCCGGCGGCGGGGATTCCGCGCTGGACTGGGCGCTGTCTCTCAAAGACAAAGCGGAAAAGCTGTATCTGGTGCATCGCCGGGACCGCTTCCGTGGTGCGCCGGAAAGCCTGCGTCTGCTGGATGAAGCCGTGGCCGCCGGGCAGATTGAAAAGGTTGTGCCCTACCAGTTGCACGCCCTGCACGGGGCCAACGGCGCGCTGGAAAGCGTGGAAGTGGCGGATCTGGACGGCACAACCCGGCATCTGGAAGCCGACACGCTTCTGCCCTTCTTCGGGCTGGCGACGGACCTCGGCCCCATTGCCCGCTGGGGCATGGACACCGTCCGCTCCACCATCCCCGTCACCCCGTCCACCTGCGAGACGAGCATGCCCGGCGTGTTCGCCATTGGCGATGTCGCCACCTACCCCGGCAAGCTCAAGCTGATCCTGCAAGGCTTTAGTGAAGGTGCAATGGCCGCCCATTCCATCTACCCGATCGTCAACCCCGATCAGGCCCTGCACTTCGAATATTCCACCAGCAAGGGCGTCCCTGCGGCCTGAGGCCGTCCCTTCTGGCAGGCGGCACTCTTTTCCTCCGGGTTTCCGGGTGCCGCCTGCATTGCGTCTCCAAATTCAGAATTGGAGACTTCCCCCCAAAAAGGTTTTTAGTGAATCTGCCTTGGATATGAGGAGCACAGGTCGCGGCCTTGAAGCCTCTGTTCCGGGTATCCTCCACGAATGGGCGCTCCAGCCGGAAGACCAGATGTAAGGCACCACCCGATACCGCGTGGAGCCGGTCAGCACGCAATGCAGACGGGTCAGACAGACAGGGCGGTGTCATGATAACGTCATTTTAAATCGACGCTGAGATCGTCAAAATTCCCCCTCACCGCGCAAAAAGGAGCAGGCGTGCCACATCCCCGACCACCCTGCTTATGCGTCCCACACCGCCCAGCCTTCCCCACGCCTGACACGCTGACGCCTGACCGACAGCCCCGGCATTCGGCAACGGGCCGCCTGCTCACCGTGCTCTGCGGTCTGCTCGCCTGCCTGTTTTCCATCCCTTCAGCACACGCCGCCAACATCCCGCTCGCCACGGACATTCTGCCTTCCGGCGTGCCGCTTCCCGTGCCCTCGCCCACCTTCTCCCCACCGGAGGAAGACGCCAGCACGGAACTGCTCGGCACCATGGGCGGGGCGCGCTCATGGCTGGGCAAGAAAGGTGTCAGGATCACCATACAGGATGTGGAGGAACTCTGGGGGCTGGCCTCCGGCGGCATGCAGCGCGGGGCGACGTATGATGGCATGACCGCCGCAGCCCTCTCACTGGATACCGGCAAAGCCTTTGGCTTGCAGGGCGGTTTGCTGAATGTCAGCGCCCTGCAAATTCGCGGACGCTCCTTTACCGGGGAACGACTGGGCGCGCTGAATACCGTCAGCGGTTATGATGCCGGGCGCTCTACCCGTCTGTTTGAACTCTGGTATGGCCAGAGTTTTCTGAACAGCACGCTGGACGTGCGCGTAGGCTCGCTGGATCTGGATACGGAATTTCTTGTCAGTCAGAACGCCTCGTTCTTCCTGAACTCCAGCTTCGGCTGGCCGCTTTCCACCTCCAACAACCTCTATTCCGGCGGTCCGTCCTGGCCATATTCCGCTGTTGGCGGCCGCGTAAAGTGGCGGGCGGCAGCCCCGCTGGTGCTCATGGGTGCCATCACCAATGACAACCCGACTCATGGCCCATTTTACAGCACCATCAGCGCAGCCCAGCGCGACCCGTCCGGCACCTTGTTTTCCACCAAGGGCGGCACATTGTTCATAGGGGAAGCCCAGCTCTGGCTGGACGCAGCAAAGCAGATTGGCAGCCGTGACGATGTGGCTCTGCCCGGTGTGTGGAAAGTAGGCGGCCTGTACGATACCGGGCGCTTTCCGGATCAGCGTTACGATGCGCAGCGCGGCCTTCTGGCCAGCCCCGCCAGCAGCGGCTCCCCGCTCTACCATCAGGGCAACTGGATGGCCTATTTCGTGATTGACCAGATGATCTGGCGTAAGGAAAAAGGCTCAGGCAAGACCATCAACTTTTTTGCCCGCGCCACTTTGAGCAACGGCACCAACAGCCGGTTTTCTTCTGAAATTCAAAGCGGTTTTACGTTTGATGAACTGCTACCCGGCAGACCGGATGACACACTCGGCTTAGCGTGGGGCACCGGCCTGTATGGCCTGCGCGCCAAGGAAAACACGCATGACAGTTTTCGGCTGGGCACCAATACCGCAGGCGCGCTCACGCCGGAGCATCATCTGGAATTCACCTATCAGGCCGCCGCGACCCCCTGGCTGATTGTGCAGCCGGATTTCCAGTATTTCTGGCATGTGGGCGGTACGTCGCTTAACCCGGATACCGGCAAGCATATCCGCAACGGCGTTGTCACCGGGCTGAACGTCACCACAACATTCTGATGCGCCCTTCAATGTCATCAAAGTTTCAAACCGGTTCATCCCCTCAGTCTTTATAGTCCGCGGCGCAGAGTATGACCTGCGGCGATAAAGGGATGAGAATGAGCGATCTGGAGAGCCTTTCAGCAGAAGAACGCGAACGCGTGCAGATGCGCCGTGAGATTATTGATGATCTTGACGAGGAATTTGAGCTTTCTCTGGAAGACGATGCCGGTGGCATAAGCAGTCTGGGTGCTGAAGAGCGCGCTTTCCGTCGTGTCTATTTTCGTGAACTGGTGCGTCTGCAGGGCGAGCTGATCAAACTCCAGGACTGGGTGCAGGCCACCGGCCATCGCGTAGTGGTGCTGTTTGAAGGGCGTGACGCCGCAGGCAAGGGCGGGGCCATCAAACGCATTACCCAGCGCCTCAACCCGCGCACCTGCCGCGTTGCCGCCCTGCCCGCCCCCAATGACCGGGAACGCACCCAGTGGTATTTCCAGCGGTACGTGGCGCACCTGCCCGCAGCGGGGGAAATCGTTCTGTTTGACCGCAGCTGGTATAACCGCGCCGGTGTGGAACGCGTGATGGGTTTCTGCACAGACGAGGAGTATGAAGAGTTCTTCCGCTCCGTGCCGGAATTTGAACGCATGCTTGCCAGCAGCGGTATCCAGATTATCAAATTCTGGTTCTCCATCACGGATGATGAGCAGGAAGCCCGCTTCCGCGCCCGCATGGATGATCCACTCAAACAGTGGAAACTCTCCCCCATGGATCTGGAAAGCCGCAAACGATGGGAAGCCTACACGCTGGCAAAAGAAGTCATGCTGGAACGCTCCAGCATTCCGGAAGCGCCGTGGTGGGTGGTGCAGGGCGTGGACAAGAAGAAGGCCCGCCTGAACTGCATCAGCCACCTTCTGTCTCTGGTGCCGTATCAGCCCGTCTCCCGCCCCGAGGTAGTCCTGCCCCCGCGCATCTACCACCCGGATTATGAACGGCAACCGACACCCGAATCCATGATTGTGCCGGAACTCTACTAAAACAAACGGCGCGTTCACTGGTCCTTTTGTGAACGCGCCTCAGAGATTTTCAAAAGATTCTGACCAGATAATCCCTTGTCCGATTTAAATCCCGGATGAAATGGTCACCTCATGATGCTCCGCACCAGCGCCGCCCATCATCCCCATTTCATGACCGCCGCCACCGTCTCCACCTCCTCCACCACCGCCGCCTTTCCCGCCGCCGTCCTTCTTGCCATCATCCTTTGCGCGGCCACCCCCAGAGGCCTGCACGCGGGCTGGGCCCTGTGCGGGCAGCGTGAGGTCTGAAGGCATAGGCTCAAGGTCCAGCGCCTTGCGGATAAAGGTGCGGAGAGAAACAACCAGATCATGCGTATGGACCGGCTGACCGGCCACCAGTTCCCGCGCGGCCCGGTCCGCCAGACGCACATGCTCTTCCGTGCCCAGAAGGATAATGTCGGAAAGCGCTGCCTCCACGGCATCCCGAATACGCCGGGCGCGCTCGGACCCAACCTCGCCGCCTGCCTCAGCGGAGCCCTCCGCCCCCTCGGCCGACACCGCGCCTTCCGCTGTCATGCGTAAATCCCGCTTGTGCCGGGGGTCCACCGCCAGATCTCCGGTAAAGGAACCACCCAGTGTGCGATATGCGGCAATCAGGGTGCGTAGCCGCTCATTGATCTGCCGGTTCATCCGCTCCCGCCGCTGCTGGATCACCACCATTGTCAGCAGCCGGATGCCAACACCCAGCAGTGTGATGAGTGACAGCCCGATCAGGGTGACTAAAAGATTGTGCCATGAACTGAAATCAAGAGTACGCACTCACAAAGCCCTCGCATAAGGAAGCAGACACATCAGTGAACGATGCCACTCCGGTCGGCCAGTTAAAATTTCTCTCCCAAGGGAACGTCTCACACGCTGCTGAGTCTTAAAATTATATCGTCCGTCATGGCCTCTCACATGAGGAACACTCCAATGCGGCTGAGCGTCCGCTACCTTGTCGCCGTCTTCATCTTCAGCCTCATCTGGTCAGCGCTGGTCAGCCTGCACGCTGCGGGGCATGGCCCCACAACACTCACGCCGCCCTCCGCCATTCTCTACTGCCTTGCCCGAAGCGGGCTGTTCTTTCTGGCGTTTTCCTTTCTGGGCGTGCCGATGGGATGGGTCTGCCTTTCCCTGTATCGCGCCACCCACCACCGCAGCCTTCTGCATTGCCTGCTCTTCGGCATGCTCTGGGGGTGCGGCACCATGGCGTTACTTGGCGTGTTGCTGGCCCTCGGCAGCTTTGCTCTTTCTGCCTCGGGGCATGAGGCGCTCAACTGGACCCGCGCTCTGACCACAAGCGCTCTAAGCGGTGCTGTGGCCGGACTGGTGTTCTGGTCTCTCACGCCTGTTTCCAGACGGATGGCTACGCTTTGACTGCTGCCGCCTATCAACTCCCCTCTCCATTCCCCGTCTGCCTTTTGCCAGCCTCTGCGAAAAAATGATAAAGACGCGCGTCATGAAGGCAGGAGACGGACCATGGACAGGGACGGCTGGGAAGGCGGGCGGCTGCTTATCAATCTTGCCGCCATTGCCGAGAATTATGCGCAGCTGAGCGCACGCGTCAGCCCGGCGGAATGCGGGGCTGCGGTCAAGGCCAATGCGTATGGGCTGGGGCTGAAGGAAGTTGGCCAGACCTTGTATGAGGCCGGGTGCCGCACCTTTTTTGTCGCGCATCTGGCAGAAGGCGCCGCCCTGCGCCCGCTGGTGGGGGAAGACAGCCGCATTTTTGTGCTGCATGGCCCGCCCCCCGGCACCGCTAACGCCTGCCTGACGCATAATCTCCTGCCCGTTTTGAACAGCCTGCAACAGGTGCAGGAATGGCAGGCACTGGCTCACGCACAGGGGCACCCTCTGGCGGCTGCCCTGCAGGTCGATAGCGGCATGTCCCGCTTCGGGCTGACCGAGGCGGAAGTGGATTACCTCGCCACCCAGCCACAGACGCTGGGGGGTATTGAGGTCACGCTGGTGATGAGCCATCTGGCCTGTGCCGACACACCCGACCACCCGCTCAACCGCCAGCAACTCAACGCTTTTGTCAAACTGAAGCAGCGCCTCCCCGCCGCCCCCGCTAGTCTTGCTGCATCCTCCGGCATTTTTCTGGGGCCGGAGTGGCATTTTGACCTCGCGAGGCCCGGTGCCGCCCTGTACGGCATTGCGCCCACTGCAGGGCAGCCCAACCCTATGCATGCCACCCTCCGGTTGCAGGCCCGTGTTATTCAGACCCGGCAAGTGCCCGCCGGGGCCGCTGTCGGCTATGGCGCGGCCTTTACCGCCCGGCAGCCCACCCCGGTCGCCCTGATGGGCATTGGCTACGGAGACGGCTTTCCCCGCAGGCTGGGGCAAAAAGGATTTGTGATCTACCCGGACTGGCCTGACATTAAATTACCAATAATCGGGCGTATCTCCATGGACTCACTGGCCGTGGACCTCTCTCCACTGGTCGCAGCAGGTGTGGCTCTGCCGCCTGCCGGAGCGGTGTTTGACCTGATAGGCCCCCATGCGCCTCTTGATGACGTTGCGCATCTGGCAGACACCATTGCTTACGAACTTCTGACGGACCTCGGGGCCCGCTACCATCGTCTCCATTACGATCCCCGGAAAGGATGAAAGTGTGAAAGTCATCATTCTCGGCGCCGGCGTTATCGGCGTGACGTCAGCCTGGTATCTCAACAGTCTGGGTCACGAAGTGACTGTGGTTGACCGCCAGCCGGAGCCGGGGCTGGAGACATCCTTTGCCAATGCCGGGCAGGTTTCTCCGGGTTATTCCACCCCCTGGGCCGCCCCCGGCCTGCCGATCAAAGCCATGAGCTGGATGATGCAGCGGCATAGCCCGCTGGTGATCCGCAAGCGGATCGACTTCGCCATGTTCCGGTGGATCGAACAGCTTCTTAAAAACTGCAACACGCACGCCTATGACATCAATAAAGGCCGCATGCTGCGCGTGGCGGAATACAGCCGCGACTGTCTGGACGCCCTGCGGGAAGAAACCGGCCTGACGTATGATGACCGGCAGCGCGGGCTGATCCAGCTTTTCCGCACGGAAAAGCAGATCGACAAAGCCCACCATGACATGAAGCTGCTTTCCGACAGCAACATCCCGCATGAACTGCTGAACGTGAACCAGATTCTGGAGCATGAACCGGGCCTGTCCCACGCGCGCGATTTGCTGAAGGCCGGACTGTATCTTCCGGGCGACCAGTCCGGGGATGCGCACATCTTCACCCAGCGTCTGGCCAAAATGGCCGCAGCAAAGGGCGTGACGTTCCTGTATGACACCACCATTAAAGGGATGGACGCGGCGGCGGATGAGGTCATGTCCATCCGCACCAGCAAGGGCCATCTGCGGGCGGATGCCTATGTGGTCTCCATGGGCAGCTACAGCCCGCTGCTGCTCAAGCCGCTGGGCGTGCATCTGCCGGTTTACCCGGTCAAAGGCTACTCCCTCACCCTGCCGCTGACGGATGAAAGCCACGCCCCGCTCTCCACCGTGAATGATGAGACCTACAAGGTCGCCATCACCCGGCTGGGCAACCGCATTCGCGTGGGGGGCACGGCGGAGCTGACCGGCTACAACCTGCGCCTGAGCCCGGACCGGCGCGAGACGCTGGAACTCTCCTTCTCGGAACTGTTCGGCGGGGGTGACCTTTCCGCCGCCACCTACTGGACCGGCCTGCGCCCCTGCACGCCGGATGGCACGCCGGTAGTTGGCCCGGTGCCGCGCTTTAGCAATCTGTGGCTCAATACCGGCCACGGCACGCTGGGCTGGACCATGGCCTGCGGTTCCGGCCGCCTGCTGGCGGATATGATCCACGGCATCAAGCCGGAAATCCCGGCACTGGACCTGTCCATCAGCCGCTATAGCTGAACCAGACACGGGATTTTTCGCGCGCAGCCTTTCTCAGTTTGATTGACCGTACTTTTATCGTTACAGATTAAGAACGATTGAGCGGTCATACCAACTGGAGGCCTTCCCGTGCGGCGCAGGCTGATTCTGAAGATGATCCCGGCTGGGGTTCTGGCAGGGCTACCAACCTTTGCAGGGGCCGCGCGAGCAGCGGGATTAGTCCCGGCCTTTCGGGGGACGCCGCGCATTGCTGTGGGCGGCATTGCATCGGAATGCAGTACATATAGCCGCATCCGGGCACGGATGGAGGACCTGACGGTGCTGCGCGGGCAGGACGTGTTCAAAGCGCCGCTCTCTTTGCCACTCCAGCGCTATGAGGCCCCTTTCCTGCCAACCCTGACGGCCTCCGCTCCATCCGGCGGCCCGGTAGAACGGCAAACCTATGAAACCCTGAAGGCGGACTATCTGGAGCGTTTGAAAAAGCTCCTGCCACTGGACGGTGTTTACCTGATGATGCATGGCGCTCTGAGCGTTGAGGGCATGGATGACGCAGAGGGTGATTGGTACGAGGCCACGCGCGCCGTTGTGGGGCCGGATTGCCTAATTTCCGCGTATTACGATCTGCATGGCAATCTAAGCCGCCGCGCGGTGGATACGCTGGACGCCATGACGGCGTATCGCACAGCCCCGCATGTGGACCGCATTGAAAATGTGATGCGGGCCACGGACATGCTGACGCATTGCCTCCGCTACGGCCTGCGACCGGGCATTGTGTGGGCAAGTATTCCGGCCCTTCTGCCGGGAGAGCAGAGCAGCACGGAGTGGGAACCGGGGCGACGGCTGTGGGCAGACCTGAGCGAGTATAATCGCCTGCCGGGGATTCTCGATGTGTCGCAGTTGGTTGGCTACGTGTGGGCGGATGAGCCTCGGGCGGCAGCCTCTATGGTGACAACGGGCACGAATATTGAAGAACAGACGCGGATTGTAACAGAACTGGCCGCCCGATACTGGGATGCACGCCATGACTTCCATTTTGACAGCCCGACAGGGACAATTGAGGAGTGCCTCTCCCGCGCAATGGTCTCTGCCACGCATCCCGTCGTGATTTCAGATTCCGGCGATAATCCGGGCGGTGGTGGCAATTCCGACCAGACGTTTTTCCTTCAGGCCTTGCTGAAGGCCGGCACGAAAGATGTCCTGCTCGGCGGGATGACCGACCGCCCCGCGACGGACGCCTGTTACCGCGCCGGTGTAGGAGCCACGCTCCCCCTTTCAATCGGCGCGACGCTTGATCCGCTCATGTGCCGCCCGGTGCATGTGAAGAAAGCCGTGGTGAAGCACCTGACGCCGGTCACGCGCCCGGAGGACGGCGAGGCCGTAATTGAATTTGCCGGCATTACCGCAACACTGTCCGCACGGCGACGACTGTATCATTCTGCTGAATCGTTCCGTGACATAGGCGTGGACCCGGCACAGTTCAAAATTGTCGTCCTGAAATGCGGCTACCTGCACCCGACCATGAAAGTTCTCGCCAACCCTGCCCTCATGGCACTCTCACCCGGCGCCATTAATCAGGACATTCTGCACATCGGCAATCACCGCAGACAGCCCACATGGCCGTGGGTCGCTGATCTGAACTGGACACCCGAACCGTATATTTCCGCGCGGTTCCGGCGGGGGTAAAGGGGAAATGCTCTTATGGCCGTCCGGGCGGGACAAGGAGCAGCGTCGCGACGGTCAAAAGCACGACGCTATCGCTATTCCGGGCCATTCAGTTTATAAACACTCATTCCCTTTCAGGAAGGGTCACAGGACGACCTTTCTCCGGGGTATAGCCGTTTAGCCCCTTCCTCCAACGCAGGTAAGATCAGGCACCTCCGGCATATCGTTCCCCTAAAACTGAACCAGGCCCGTCCGTGGTCCGGCGCGCTTTCGAACAAAGCAGGCATTCTCCGGCTTTGATCGTAATCAGCTGTTTTATCTGAGGATTTCTCCCTGATGACCGACAGCTGCAAGGTCTTGATGATCTTCCCGCTTTTCAACTCAGGTTCGTTCTGGAACTACAAGGAAGCCTGCGATCTGACCGGCGCACGCTACCCGGCGGCCCCCCTTGGGCTGATTACCGTGGCAGCCCTGTTACCTAAGAACTGGGACGTCAGACTGGTCAACCGCAACACGGAAGAGCTGACGGAAGAAGATTTCGCCTGGGCCGATATGGTCATGACCGGCGGCATGCTTCCGCAGAGAAACGATGCCCTGCATCTCATCGACAAGTGCCGCACAAGCGGCAAGCCGGTGGTGGTCGGTGGTCCTGATGTCACGTCCAGTCCCGACATCTATAAGGCCGCGCATTTTCAGGTTCTCGGTGAAGCTGAAGAAATCATGGTCAATTTCATCTCTGCGTGGCGAAACGGGGCTACGGAGGGTGTTTTTGTAGCGCCCATGGGGAAGACGGATGTCACGAAAAGTCCTCTGCCCCGTTTTGACCTGCTGAAGATGGATCAGTATCTGCATGTGGGGATTCAGTTCTCGCGCGGGTGCCCGTTCAGCTGCGAATTCTGCGATATCATCGAGCTGTATGGCCGCGTCCCCCGCACCAAGACAACCGAACAGGTCATGGCAGAGCTGGATGCGCTCTATGCCCTCGGCTATCGCGGCCATGTGGATTTTGTTGACGATAACCTGATTGGCAACAAAAAGGCGCTCAGGAAATTTCTGCCCGATCTAAAGCGCTGGCAGGACGAAAAACGCTTCCCGTTCGAGTTTTCAACCGAAGCATCAATCAATCTTGCCGATGATGCCGAGTTGCTGCGTGACCTTGCCGAAAGCAACTTCTTTGCCGTGTTCGTCGGCATTGAAAGTCCGGACACAGACACGCTGATCATGACGCAGAAAAAGCAGAATACGCGCCGGAGTTTGCAGCAAAGCATCGAGACCATTCATGGAGCCGGAATTTTTGTGAATGCCGGCTTCATTGTCGGTTTTGATAGCGAGAAGGGCAGTGTCGCTCCGGGTATGATCGCCTGTATCGAAGATACGGCAATCCCTGTCTGCATGGTCGGCCTGCTTTATGCCCTGCCCACCACCCAGCTCACACGCCGACTGCTGGCTGAAGGACGCCTCTTCTCTGACGACGGGCAAACGCAATCAGGCGACCAGTGCACCGCCGGACTGAATTTTGAGACCAACCGCCCCCGCCGGGATGTGCTTGACGATTACAGGGCAGTCCTCAGGACAATCTATGAGCCGACCGCTTATTTTGGCCGCGTACGTCGGCTGGGGCGTATGCTCAAACGCAAGCGGGCTCATCGGATGATTAAGGGAGATCTTCGCAGTTTCGTCCGACTGCTGTTTCGCATTCATCGGGCCGGGCCGGGAACGGCGGGGCAATTCTGGCGCATGCTGGTGGATTGCGCCCTGCATAACCCCAAAGCCTTGCCGTATGTAGTCATGACAAGTGCGCTCTACCTGCATCTCGGGCCGTTTGCACGGCAGGTCGTCGCTGAGATTGATCAGGAAATCGTCAAGATTGATCAGGGTCACTGGCAGATGCCATCCCTCCAGCAGACGCCTGTCGAGGAACGCGCTCAGCTTGCCTGAGCACGAATCGCGCTCCCTCATGCGACAACGCTAAACTGCCTGCCGCATCTTCATTTTCTGCTCGTCTGAAAACACTATGGCGTCAGTATGCAGACTGGGACGATAACCCTCTGTTGACGAAGATATGCCAAACAAAAAGGGCCGGAGGAACAATCCCCCGGCCCTTTTTGCAGGACACAAGGCCCGAAGGCCCCGTATCGCTTATCCGTGTTCCGCTCTGATTACTGAGCAGACGTGTCGGAAGAAGATGCGTCAGAAGAAGCAGCTTTCTTGCTCTTCTTGCCATGGTGCTTACCGTGGTGGTGCTTCTTCTTGCCTTTTTTCTTGGTGCCTTCTTCTTTAGCAGCTTCCGGTGCGGCTGCAGGAGCAGCGGAGTCAGCGGAAGGAGCAGCAGGAGCTTCAGCAGCCGGTGCGGCAGGAGCAGGAGCAGCAGGAGCTTCCTGAGCGAAGGACGGAGCAGCGAAGCCCATCAGAGCGACGGTGGACAGAGCTGCGAGAAGGCGACGAGAAATCATAATCATGTCTCCAAAAATATCTGAGACGTCAGGGGTCCCGACCAGTACGCCAGAAGTCCGTATGACGAGCTGCATCCGTCTGGCTGGCAGCTTGGATAGCATGACAGCTTCTTCACGTCTCGGATTAAAATTCAGATAGACCAGGAGGTTGCCGTGGGTGTGACACCCGGAAACCTTCATCTCGCCACAATGATTTTAAGGCGTGAAGGGAATGCATCCCTGCCCGCACACCCTTTACGGGCAGACCGGCATGGCAGGGATGCACATCTTGCGTAAAACGCGGAAGGATCAGTCTTTGTTGCCTGAGCGTTCGCGCTTCTTGCGTTCGTTGGGGTCAAGGTAACGCTTACGCAGACGGATGGCAGACGGGGTCACTTCCACCAGCTCATCGTCTTCAATGTAGGCAATCGCCTGCTCCAGAGACATCCGGCGCGGCGGCGTCAGGAACAGGGCGTCGTCCTTACCGGACGCACGCATGTTGGTCAGCTTCTTTTCGCGAACGCCGTTCACTTCCAGATCGTTTTCGCGGGAATGCTCACCGATGATCATGCCGACATAGACTTTTTCGCCAGCATCCACGAACAGCGTACCACGGTCCTGCAGAGAGAACAGGGAGTACGTCGTGGTGCTGCCGTCTTCTGCGGAAATCAGGGACCCGTTACGGCGGCCTTCAATGGTGCCGGCATAGGGCTGATAGCCGTGGAACAGACGGTTCATGATGCCCGTGCCGCGCGTGTCGGTCAGGAATTCACCATGATAGCCGATCAGCCCGCGAGACGGGATGATGAAGGTCAGACGCACCTTGTCGCCACCGGAGGGACGCATGTCCTGCATCTGGCCTTTACGCAGAGACATCTTCTCCACGACCACGCCGGAATAGGGCTCGTCCACGTCAATGGTGACTTCTTCGAACGGCTCTTCGCGTTCACCGGTTTCCTCGTTGGTGCGATACAGCACGCGGGGACGACCAATGGTCAGCTCAAAGCCTTCACGGCGCATGGTTTCAATCAGCACGCCAAGCTGAAGTTCGCCACGGCCAGCCACTTCAAACGCTTCGCTTTCCGGGCTGTCGGTCACGCGGATGGCGATGTTGCTTTCCGTTTCCTTGAACAGACGGTCACGAATCTGGCGAGACGTCACCTTCTTGCCTTCACGGCCACCCATCGGGCCATCGTTCAAGCGGAACGTCATGGACAGCGTCGGCGGGTCCACCGGAATAGCGTGCAGCGGCTCAGCCACTTCCGGGGCAGCAATCGTGTCAGGAATGGTGGCTTCGGACAGACCAGCAACGGCAACAATGTCACCGGCTTCCACTTCCTCAACGCCCACGCGGTCCAGACCACGGAAGGACAGCAGCTTGGTCAGACGACCCGTTTCCACAACGGAGCCATCAGCGCGCAGAACCTTAACCGGCATGTTAACACGTGCACGGCCCTGTTCGACGCGGCCCGTGAGCACGCGGCCCAGGAAGTTGTCGTTCTCAAGGATGGTGGCCGTCATGGCGAACGGCTTTTCCTTGTCCAGCACCGGAGCGGGAACGTGCTTGAGGATCAGGTCGAACATCGGGCTGAGGTCTTTACGCGGACCTTCCAGCTCAACATCGGCCCAGCCCTGACGGCCAGAGGCATACAGCATCGGGAAGTCGAGCTGTTCGTCATTCGCACCGAGGGCAGCGAACAGATCGAACACTTCGTTGTGCACTTCGTCCGGACGGGCATCGCCACGGTCAATCTTGTTGACCACAACAATCGGCTTCAGGCCACGGGCCAGAGCCTTGCCAACCACAAACTTGGTCTGCGGCAGCGCGCCCTCAGCAGAGTCAACCAGCACCACAGCGCCGTCCACCATGCTCAGAATACGTTCCACTTCCCCGCCGAAGTCGGCGTGTCCGGGGGTGTCGATGATGTTGATGCGCGTGTCTTTCCAGACAACGGACGTGCACTTGGCAAGAATGGTAATACCACGCTCACGTTCCAGATCATTGCTGTCCATGGCGCGTTCAGCAACGTGCTGATGCTCATGGAACGAGCCAGACTGTTTCAGCAGTTCATCAACGAGAGTCGTCTTGCCATGATCGACGTGAGCAATGATGGCGATATTGCGGATATCCATGAAAAAGGCCTGATTTTCCCTACACGCTATGCCGCCGCCGACTGTCTCTTTGTCGGGGCGGTTGGTCGCGGTCTATAATTTCGCTGGCCTGTTGATAATCTCCAGCGCGGAATATTGCACGTAAAATCCTCACAAGGTCCGCAACTCTTCTGCGCCATATCCCCTCCACGCCCTGCTGGCAGAGGGTTTTTACCCCCTTCATCACAGGGGTGTGACATTGGACAGCGGGCATAAATGGAATTAAGGATCACTCTCAACACCACACGTCCCACCCGCCACAGCAGGACAACGCAACCGTGCGCCTGAACGAGCTTCCCCTTGAGTGTCAGGGCATTATCGACCACGTCGCGCCCGCAACACCGGCAGACCCCATTGCCCGGCGGCTGGAGGAATTTGGCTTTGTTCCCGGTGAGCCTGTGAAAGTTGTCGCCTTTGGCCCCTTTGGGGGAGACCCGATGGCGGTGGAAATCGGCTTTACCCGCTTCGCCCTCCGCCGGTCGGAAGCCGCGCGCGTAGTGATGCAGGCCCCGCAGGACTCCGCAGAGACCCTCAACGCACTGGACCCGGCCCTGCACACAGCGCCCCCCGCCCAGACGGAGGAGGCATGACCAGCACCCTGCCCCTGCGCGTCGCTCTGGTGGGCAACCCCAACTGCGGCAAGACAGCCCTTTTCAATCAGCTTACCGGCAGCCGCCAGAAAGTGGCGAACTATGCGGGCGTCACGGTGGAGCGCAAGGCCGGTCGCCTGACCACACCCGCAGGTCGCCCCGTACAAATTCTTGATCTGCCGGGCACCTACAGCCTGAACGCCACCAGCCCGGATGAGGCCGTCACCCGCGATGTCTGCCGGGGTGTCTATAAAGGTGAGCCCGCGCCGGACCTGCTGATCAGCGTTCTGGCCGCCACTAACCTCCGCCTGCATCTGCGCTTTGCGCTGGAACTGCGCCAGCTTGGCCGCCCCATGATGATCGTGCTCAATATGATTGACGCGGTGCGGAAGCAGGGGCTGGAAATTGATGTACCGCGCCTGCAGGCGGAACTGGGCGTGCCCGTCGTTACCGCCATTGGCGTCAAACGCGGCGGGGCCGCCAGCATTGTGCAGGCACTGGACGAACCCGTGCCCCCTCCTCCGGCCCCGCTGCCCGAGGGCACAGATCTGCACGCCGAAATCCGCCGCCTGATGGCGCTGTGCGTCCGCCGCACCTCCACCCGCCACCCGCAGTTTGATGCCCGGCTGGACCGCTGGGTGCTGCACCCCGTCTGGGGCATGCTCATCCTGCTCGTGCTGCTGTTCATTATGTTTCAGGCGGTGTTCTCATGGGCCCAGCCCTTCATGGACCTGCTGCAAAACGGCATGGACCAGCTGGGCGAATTTGTCGGCACGCTGCTACCCGAAGGCATTCTGCGCAGCCTGATTGTGGAAGGCATTATTGCCGGGGCGGGCACGGTGATTGTCTTCCTGCCGCAAATCCTCATCCTGTTCCTGTGGATTCTGGCACTGGAAGAATCCGGCTACCTGCCCCGCGCGGCCTTCATGCTGGATAAGCTGATGGCCTCTGCCGGGCTGAGCGGCCGCTCCTTCATCCCGCTGCTCTCCAGCTTTGCCTGTGCCGTGCCGGGCATCATGTCCACCCGCACCATTCAGAACCCGCGGGACCGGATGGTGACGATCCTCATCGCCCCGCTGATGACGTGTTCAGCCCGCCTGCCGGTCTATGCGCTGCTGATTGCAGCCTTTCTGCCCTCCCGCACGGTGCTGGGGCTGTTCAACCTGCATGGGCTGGTGCTGTTCGCGCTCTATGCCGCCGGTGTGCTGAGCGCGCTGGTGGTCGCCCGCGTTCTCAAAAAGCGAGACACGGCAGAGCACCCGCTGCTGATGGAACTGCCCAGCTACCGCGTGCCCGGCCTGCAAAGCCTGTGCATCGAACTCTGGCAGCGGGCCCGCATTTTCCTCTCCCGCGTGGGCACCATCATCGTCACGCTCAGCGTCATCATGTGGGCGCTCTCCAGCTTCCCCGCCCCGCCTGCCGGTGCCGTTGGCCCGGCCATTGACTGGAGTCTGGCAGGCCGCATTGGCCACCTCATGCTGCCGCTCTTCGCCTTTATCGGCTTCAACTGGCAGATTTGCGTGGCCCTTATCCCCGGTCTGGCGGCGCGAGAAGTGGCTGTGAGCGGCCTGGCGACGGTCTATTCCGTCGGCGCGTCTGAAGGCGATGCCGCAACCCAGCTTGCCCCCCTGCTCTCCGCCCACTGGAGCCTTGCAACGGCATTCTCTTTGCTGGCATGGTATGTGTATGCGCCGCAGTGCTTCTCAACGCTTGCGGTCATCCGGCGGGAAACCGGGTCCTGGCGTCTGGTCTGGGTCTCTGTGGCTTACCTCTTCGGGCTGGCCTATCTGGCCTCTTTCCTGACCTACCACATCACCCGCTTCTTCACCGGCTAACGCCCCACGGCTGATAACAGGAGGACACCTGTGACACAGATTATCCTCGTTGCTCTGATCGTCGTTTTCTGCGCGGCCTACTGGCTGCAAAAGCTGGCTCCGGCAACCCTTGTGCCCTTCTGGCGCACGCTTGCGGGCCTGCTGCGTAACACCCAACATCTGACCGGCCTGCGCGCCCGCGCCGAACGGCTGGCAACCCCCGGCGGCCTGCGCACCGGCTGCGGGAGCTGCAAGAATTGTGACAGCAGCAAGGGTGGTGGCTGTCACTAAGCGCCGGATAAACCGATGGAACGCACGGTGATGACGGTCTATAACGCCGGGGAGACTGACCCCAAACAGCCCGGCGTATGGAGTGTGCAAAGCGTTCTGGCCGCCCCCAGCCAGTAAGCCTGAGTTTTTATGAGCTTTTCCCGCACCAGTACGCCTGCCTTCTCTGCCCGCCTGCCCGTTCTCTCCCTTGTTTCTGTCGGGATGATTTTCGGTCTGACCTACGGGCTCAGCACGCCGCTTCTTACCTTTTCCCTGCTGGACCACGGGTACGGCCCGCATACCATTGCCGCTCTGGCCATGATGCACGGCGTCGGGGTGCTGGGCATTGCCCCGTTCCTGCCCCGGCTGGCCGGATGGGTAGGGCCGCGCACGGTTCTGCTGGCAGCACTGGGCTGCACCGCCGTAACACTCCTGCTGTTCCCTCTTGTGCCGTCTGTCTGGTTCTGGTTCCCCCTCCGCCTTGTGCTGGGGATCGCGACCGAGAGCATGCTCATCATGTCGGAAAGCTGGCTGAACCAGAGCACGGATGACAGCAACCGCACGCGCACCATGGGGTTTTATAGCGCCATGCTTTCCTCCGGCTTTGCCATTGGGCCGGTGCTGCTCACGCTGGTCGGGCGGCATGGCATAGCCCCGTTCGCCATCACCGGTGTTTTCGTGTTGGCGGCCTTTGCCATGGTGGGCATGCCGTGGATGCGTGCGCCTAAACCCGAACGCCCGGCCCATAGCGGCCTGTGGCGCTATATCGGGATGGCCCCCATTGCCATTTGCGTCACGCTGCTCATGGCCATGCTGGAAGCGGCAAGCTCCGCCTTCCTGCCGCTTTACGCCCTGCATACGGGCTGGTCGGAACGTCAGGCGACGCTGCTGCTCTCCGTCATGCTACTGGGAGCCATTGTGTTGCAGGCTCCGCTGGGCTGGCTGGCGGACCGACTAAAAAACCCGCGTGCGCTGCTTATCACCCTCGGCACGGCCTCCACGCTGGGGGCATGCCTCTGGCCCCTCGCCATTGGCACTCCGGCGCTGGCCTATCCGCTGCTGTTTGTGTGGGATGGACTGTTCGCAGCACTCTATACCGTCGCTATGTCCGTGGTCGGCAGCCGGTTTTCCGGGGGAGACCTCGTCTCCGTTTACGCCGCCACCTCTGTTGCGTGGGGGCTGGGCTCCTTTATGGGGCCGGGCATGGCTGGGTCCGCCATGGCGTTTTCTCCCACAAGCGGCCTGCCCTTGTTTGTGGCCTGCGCCTGTGGGTTGTTTACGCTGCTGCCCGTCTTCCTGAAAAACCGCGCCTGATCACGCAGCGCGTTACGCTGCGCCCGCGCCCTGCGTGTTGACCTGAAGGCGGTAGAGGGATTCCCCCGCGCACATCAACAGCCAGTTCCGCTTCGGCCCACCAAAGGTGAGGTTGGATACCCCGTGCGGCAGACGGATACGGCCAATCAGCTGACCTTCCGGGTTAAACACAAACACCCCGCACAGCCCCAGCGGCCCGCTGGCCCCGCACCAGAGATTGCCGAAGATATCGGCCTTCATCCCGTCCGGCCCCATCTGCACACCCTGAAAATGCATGTTGGTAAACAGGCGCGGGTTGGAGAGCGTGTTGTCCTTGTGCACGTCATACACATGCACGGCCTGATCCCCCTCATGCCCATACCCACCCGGCTGCTTGCCGGAAGAAATGACATACAGACGGGAATGATCGGGCGAGAAGCACAGTCCATTGGGGTTGGGCAGTTGCTCCTGCGTCAGCACACATTCAATCCGGCCTGAGGGATCAATGCGGAAGGTATGGTCCGCCTGCCGCTTCACGCCGCCAAGCTCGCCAATCAGCTCCTCGCCAATCCGCCAGCGAATATGGCCGTCCGGGTTAGCCTCACCGCCCGGTTCATCCGCGTGGCCTTCGGTAAAGCCATCACCATAGCCGGGGTCGGTAAACCAGATGCTGCCGTCCGGATGGGCAATCACATCATTCGGGGAGTTCAGGGCGTGGCCTTCATACCGGTCGGCCAGCACGCGCACAGAACCGTCATGCTCCCAGCGAATCACACGGCGCAGGAAGTGCTCGCAGGAAATCTGGCGACCCTGATAGTCAAACGTGTTGCCGTTGGAATGGTAGGATTCCGGGCGGAAGACCGTGACCTCGCCCGTCTCCCACAAATAGCGATACTGGCGGCTGGTCACGGTATCACTCAGCAGCAGATACCGGCCCTCGGCAGACCAGGCCGGGCCTTCCAGCCAGGTGCCCTGATCCCACACCCGGTGCAGGGTTGCGGCTCCAAACAGCAGATCCCGGAAGGAGCGATCAATCACAATCACATCCGGGTCCGGCGTGTAGCCCGGTGGTGCCCCCGGCCCCCACTGGCGCGGGGGTGTGGTGGTTACATCCGCAGGGCGGGCTGTTTCCGGCTGCGGCGGGGCCGCTGCATGGTCCGCCGCCTGCGCGAGCGAGGAAACCGCAAGCCCCGTCGGAACGCAGGCAAGCCCCTGCAAAACCGTCCGGCGCTGCATAATCCTGCGGCGTGTCGCCTTAGCCATTGTGTCTGACTCCTGCCTCATCAGGCACACCATCGGCGGGTACGCCTTTWTTTTYCCTTCCCAGTGTCATTCCTCGGGCGATGTGTCCACCCGGAGAGCGGACACAGCACCCAAATCCTCAGGGAATTTTGGCAACCCGCAGGGTGTTGGTGGAGCCACTCACCCCAAACGGCACCCCTGCCGCAATCACGATGGAATTGCCGGAGCTGCCTATTCTGGCACGGCGCACCACATCCAGCGCAGAGTCCACCATGTCTTCCACGTTCGTCACCTGCCTGCCTTCATTCACAAAGGCCCGCACGCCCCAGACCAGCGCCATGCGCCGCCCGGCTTCATGCGTGGGAGTAATGCCCAGAATGGGGCAGGATGGCCGCTCCCGCGCAATCCGGAAGGCCGTGGCCCCACGGTGCGTATAAGCCACAATGGCCGGAGCCTTGAGTGTATCCGCCACCTGCTGGGCTGCCCCGGCAATGGCGTCGGCCACGTAATCTTCCGGAGCCAGACGGGCACGGGCCATCATGCTCTGCCATTCCGCATCCTGCTCAATGCGCCAGATAATCCGGTTCATGATGCGCACGGCCTCACGCGGATACTGTCCGGCGGCGGATTCTGCGGAGAGCATGACGGCATCCGCGCCATCAAACACCGCTGTCGCCACGTCGGACGCTTCCGCGCGGGTCGGTGTGGGGGACGAGATCATGCTTTCCAGCATCTGCGTCGCCACCACCACCGGCTTACCCAGACGGCGGGCCAGACGGATGATGCGCTTTTGCACCAGCGGCACGTTCTCGGGCGGCAGTTCCACGCCCAGATCACCACGGGCGACCATCACGGCATCCGTCAGTTCCAGAATGGCTTCCAGATTTTCGATCGCCTGCGGCTTTTCCAGCTTGACCAGCAGGTTGGCGCGCTCACCCACCAGCGTGCGGGCCTCGCTCACATCTTCCGGCCGCTGCACGAAGGACAACGCGACGTAATCCACGCCCAGATCCAGCGCGAACGCCAGATCCCGCCGGTCCTTTTCCGTCAGGGCCGGGATGGGTAGCGCCACATCCGGCACGTTCACACCCTTATGGTTGGAGAGCACGCCCCCCACATCCACCGTGGTTTCCAGCCAGTCCGGCCCGACATCCTTCACCACCACAGCCAGCTTGCCATCATCCATCAGCAGGCGGCTGCCGGGTTTGGCGACGGCAATAATTTCAGGGTGTGGCAGGCAGACGCGGGTTTCATCCCCCGGCATGCTGGACAGATCGAACCGGAAAGAAGCGCCGGGTTTGAGCGTCACCTTGCCATTGGCAAACACGCCCACCCGCAGCTTTGGCCCCTGCATGTCGGCCAGAATACCAATCGGCTCGCCCAGTTCGGCTTCCACCCGCCGCACAATGGCGTGGCGGGCAGCGTGGTCCTCATGCGTACCGTGGGAGAAGTTGAAGCGGAACACATCCGCCCCGGCCACAGCCAGATCCCGGATTGTCTCGTAATCGCTGGATGCCGGGCCAAGAGTGGCGACAATCTTGGTCCGGCAGATAAGCGCGTGTGAGGTGGGCATGATCACTCCTTCTCCTTACTTAACCAGTCCGGGGTTCAGGAGGGAATGATGGCTTCCTCCGCGTCCACGCCCCAGATTGCACGGCGGGGAACCCAGCCGGTGTAGTTCTTGACCGAGACCTTGCACCACTCAGACCCGGCTGCACATTCCTTAACAGATCCCACAGAGCCGGGTTTCAGAACAGCAACCGCAGGCGCATCGTTGCTGCCCGTGCTGTGCATGACAACCGCCCCCGTCACACTCTTTGCATCGGCAGGCGTGGGCAGCGTGGCCACTACGCGGGTGTCCATATGGCCGGAGGGCTGTTCCTTATTGCCGTTCTTATCGAGTTTGACTTCCAGCGGCGCTTCATCCCCCGGCGGTTCACCCGGCACAAGGAAGTCCCTCCCGCCGGACAGCGTGGCCTGCTGGATCCAGCCTTTCTGGCCGGTCTCATCTTCCACCAGACGCCAGACATCAAACTCACGCTCAATCCGCATGGGCATGCCACGGCGATGATAAACCCAGAGAATGGGGAAACGACGGCCCGGACCAGCCCGCATATTCACTTCATCAGACCGCAGAGCGGCGTAGCGCGGCAGCGGCAGGCCCGTCACGGTGCCTTTGGGTGGTTCCGGCGGGGTGGCTGCGGCAGGCGGCGTTGCAGGCTGGTCGGCTGCAGCGGCCCCGGCTGCGCCCGCGGCGGCTCCGGCAGCCGCAGCGCCAGCGGCAGCCGGAGCAGCTTTATGTTTTACGGGAGCATGGGCCGTCTGCCCCGCAGCGTGGTGGGCCTTGGCGGCCTCATGATGGCTGCGATGCGCACTCTTGCCGTCCGCCGTAGCGGCCTTTTTGGCAGCGGGTTTGTCTGCTGTCTTTTTCCTGGCAGCAGTGTGGTCCGCTTCGGCGTGGTGTGCATGGTGCTTGTGCGCGGCGGGCTTCTTATCAGCAGCAACCGCGCCAGACAGAGCGACCGCACACCCTGCCAGACAGGACAGCAGTCGGAACCGGAAGGTCAGAGGCAATGTGAACATCATGCCTGCATCCCTGCCAAGAGAGAAACGCGGGGGCAAGCGGTTTTTAGAAAACCGCCACGCGGGCCGCCCCCGCCCTGTCCAGAAACGTAGGCAGGCCCACAACCGCCACGCCCTCTTCCAGCGCCTCGTCCGTCAGGCCCATGGTCTTCAACCCGGAGTCGCACACCATCAGCGTGGCGTCCATCTCTCGCAGGGCGGTGCGCAGGTCATTCAGCCCCGCCACACCGGCAGCTTTCCGCCAGTCTTCCCGCTGCGCGTCTTCCAGTCCCTCCCACTGAGCACAGAAGGCGGCCACACCGGCCCCCATGCCAAACAGCAGGACCGTCTGGCCCAGCGCGCAGGCCGTGGCGGCCAGCATCAAAGCGGCATGCACACGCTCATAGCGGGCTTCCACAATCACCAGCGCCAGATCACACTGCGGAAAGGCCGAGGCCCCCACGGCAGCGGAAAAGCCGGTGCGGCCCGAAGGGGCAGCGGCGGGTGCCGAAGAGCCGGCAAACAGGCCGCCGCCAGATTCTCCAGAAAGTTCAGCCATCAGACGTCTCCCGTTTCAGAGTTCCGCACACCGGGCATGTCGGGTCCCGTTGCAGGGCGATGGTGGTAAACCGTGCGCTTAAAGCATCCCACATCAGCAGCCGTCCGGCCAGCGACGTCCCCAGCCCCAGAAGCTCCTTGAGCGCTTCCGTGGCCTGAAGGGTGCCCATCACGCCCGTTACGGCCCCAAACACCCCGGCCTCGCCACAGGTCAGACCCTCTGCCGCGCCGTCGGTCTGCGGGTAAAGGCAATGATAACACGGGCCACCGCGCGCAGGATGAAAAGTGGAAAGCTGGCCTTCAAACCGCTGCACGGCGGCGGACACCAGTGGTCGCCCCGTCCGCACGCAGGCGGCGTTCACCAGATAGCGGGTGGTGAAGTTATCGCACCCATCACACACCAGATCATACCGGCTGACCAGATCCTCCACATTGTCCGCTGTCAGCCGCAGGGGCCATGTTTCCAGCGTAATCTCGGGGTTAAGGGCTTCCAGCCGGGCGCGGGCGGAGTCCACCTTGGGTGTGCCCACGGCCTGCGTGGTGTGCAGAATCTGGCGTTGCAGGTTGGAGAGTTCGACGGTGTCATCATCCACCAGTCCGATCCGCCCCACCCCGGCGGCGGCCAGATAGAGCGCTGCGGGCGAGCCAAGGCCACCCGCGCCCACGATCAGCACAGAGGCCGCCTTAAGAGCCGCCTGCCCTGTGCCGCCGACCTCCGGCAGAAGAATATGGCGGGAATATCGCTGAATTTCGGCTTCCGTGAAATCAAACGCCATCTGAGCGCCCTTTTGCTGCGGGCAGAGTATCTCTGCGAATTAGGTCTGTCTGACTTGGGGCGGGCCAGCAGTGTGGCCCTTCTATGCCATGCCGGGGTTTTTTATACCCCGTTCACTTTTTCGTGATCTTATGAATTCATATTAATGAAACTATGCATGGGAGCCATGCGTCTGCTATACGTGAACTGCAATTTTAGCATATGAGGAGTGCAACCAATGACCGCCCTCACCTCTGCCGGACCTTTTGTCCGGCGTGCCGCCAGTCTGAACAATTTGCAGGCCGCACGCAGAGTGTGTGTCGGCGCCTCAGCGGCTGCACTTGGCCTGTATCTGGCCTCCCCGTTCGTCACGCTCTGGAACATCGGCTCAGCCATTCAGACGCATGACATGATGGCTCTTGGGCAGGTCATCAACTGGTCCGAACTGGATGCATCCATCAAGCACCAGACGCTCTCCGGTCTGCATCTGGAACAGGCATCGGATGATCTGCCGGACTTCGGCTCATCCTTCGCCACCACGGCTGTGTCCAACGCAGTGGATTTCACCGTCACGCAGGCCAATCTCGGCACGCTGGTTGATCAGGCCGTCCCGGCGGCCATTCCGGCCAACCAGCCCGCGCCGTCTTTTGCCTCACTGGTAGAAAAGGCTTCGGTCCGCTTCACCCGGATTGACCAGTTTGAAGTGGATGTGCCCCTGCCCGGCCACGAGCATGACACGCCGCTGAAAATTGAAATGCGGATTCAAAACTGGCGCTGGAAAGTGACCAAGGTGGAATTTCCCACCGCACGCGCGCCCATCATGCAGGCATCCGTCGCCCCCTCCAACGCCTGAAGGCCCGATGGGGAGCAGACCCTTCCGGGTCTCTCCCTCTCTGGTTAAAGCCTGAAAGACTGCGGCTTATTTTTCAGCCGGCAGATCTTCTTCCAGAAGAATGATGTTGATGGCGTAAGACACTTCGCCCTCGTCATCATCACGATGAATCGTGCCAATCACTTCCCCGTCTACAGCCAGTTCAACCGACATGCCGGCGCGCGGCGGCGGGTTAACGGACAGACCCTTGGCACCAAGCAGGCGGCGCAGAGCGGTCTGGAGACGGGTAATTTCGGAGGGAGAAGGAGACGTGCTGCTCATAGAAAAATCTGATCCTCTGGGGGAAGGGTTACACAGACAGACGCCTTAAAGCTCTGACCAATCCGGCCCGCTATAGGACACACGCCGCCTCCGCCGCAACCTTTCCGTGCTCCTGCCTTCACCGCGCCATTTTCTGCCTGCCTCAATGGACTTCAGTCAGTCTTACGCTGCGGCCCGCCCCTTCTGGTCTGGTCGCCTCTTCAGGAAAGGAGACAGTTCTTATGCGTATGCCCCGCTTTGTAATCCTTTCCGCTCTGGTTGCTGGCGCGCTGAGCCTGTCCACGTTCTCGCATACTCCGCCCCGGCCTCTGGTGGCGGATATGCGCCGGGCCGCTCTGTCCGAAACCGCGGCCACCAGCCCCGCCAAACCAGCGCAGCCAGCCACACCCGCCACAGCACCGCTCAGTGCCTCCCTTGCGCGGGCCTTTGCGGCCCCGCAGCAGGCAACGGAGACGGTCGGCACGCCTGCCCGCACCAGCCCGAATGCGGTGGCGCAGTCCCCAATTCAGAACGCGTCCCAGACGGTGGCAAACCAGTCTTCCACGCATATTCTGCACATGCTGGAGAGTGACGGGCCGGAGCAGACCGCGCGCACCCTGACCAAAAGCCGCAAATGGTCAGACGTGCGGCTGGCTGTCAGCACCGGTCAGCCGGAAGCCGCCTCCGTTCTGGCAGCTCTGATGCCCGAGGCCGACCCGGCCACAGCGCTTTCCCTCCGCACCGCCATGCGCCGCGCCCTGCCTACGCATCCGGCAGCCGTTCTGGCGGCCATGGACCAGACGGACGGCCCGCTTTTTGGGGCCCGCGCCGTCTGCTCCCCGCAGGGCATGCCGCGCAGCTGGCAGAGCAATGCGCGCAAGGCCGTTGCCAGCGTGCATGAAATCCACCTCGTCACCCGCGCGCGGGACTGCCTGACGCGGCTGGGCGGCCTGCCGCAATCCGGCTGATCCTGCACTTAAAGATTTCGTGTCACACGTAAACGCGAGATGACAGGGCTCGCGTTTAGCTATACCCATAACGCACGTCAGAATAACAAAAAATGCATGGCAAGCCATTTGGTTAAGCCATGACGCAATAAGGTCGTGCCGTCATGCTGATGCTCTGCTGTCCCGGTTCGGACACCATCTACCATCTGCCCCCATCCCCCCTGCGGTCCACGCAGAACGAGGGACGCCGGTGCCGTGTGGCTGCCTTACCAGCCCCCGCGCACCTTAGGGCGATCCGAGAGCGACTTACGCTCTCCCGCTCCTTCCGCGCTCCCGCATAAGGCTCCGGCGTTCCCGCCGCACAGCCTTATCGCTGCCCTCAGGTTCCCCTTTTTTCAGAGTGTTCTGTCATGAACCATCTGTTTGCTCGCAGCGCAGGCGCGCCCGCATCGCGCCTGTGGTCTGCCCGCTCCCGCTTTTGTTTTTCCAGCGGCCTGTCCACAGGGCTGCTCTGGCTGATGCCTGCCGGGGCCCTTCTTGCTGTTGTGGTGCCCCTTGCGGCGGCCCATGCACAAAGCACCGTGCAACCCGCACCCTCCGTGGTGCGCCATACCGCGCCAGCGCATGAGATCAATGCCTCGCATGACACCATGCCCGCACGGCTCTCAGACGTAGTGCGCAAGCCGCCTAAAGCCACAGTTGCGCCCAACGGCCAGGAACCCACCACCACCCAGCCTCCGGCGCGTGGCGGATTCTGGGATAATATGCTGCTGCCGCCGCTCACCAGCCGACCGGAAGCCTACGGCCAGCCGCAGTCTCTGGAACTCAAGCCGCTGCCGTCTTCCCTCATGCATCAGGGGCCGTGGGGTGTGTTCAACGCCAATACCGGGGCGGCTGCCGGGTTCGGCACGGTGGCGTATTACGCCGTCTCCCGGTGGGCGGAAGACTGGTCCAGCCTGCGGGACAAGAGGAACCGTATCGACTGGGCAGACCCGCTGAAATACATCCCGCTCAATAACAGCGGCTCCATCTACCTCACGCTGAGCGGCAACTTCCGCCATCACGGGTTTTACGACCAGCGGGCTATGTTCGGCACCGTCAAGAAAGACCCCGCCTACCGCTCCACCCTGCGCTGGAATGCCGGGGCGGACCTGCATCTGGGCGAGCATGTGCGCCTGTATGGGGAGCTGATGAGTGGCCAGGCCGGGGGTATCAATTATTACGGCTATACCGGGGGCCGCTGGCGCAGCAAGCTGGACGCACAGCAGGCGTTTGTGGAAGTCAAAGGTCACCTGCTGGGCGCGACCATGGGGGCCATGGTCGGCCGCATGTCTTTTCTGGATGCGCCGCCTTACGTAACAGCAGGCAGCGTTTACCCCACCCTGCCCTATTCCTGGAACGGCCTGCGGGGCTACGCCTTCTGGAAACGCTTCCGTGTGGATCTGTTTGACCTCACCCTGACCAACAACGCCCCCACCACTGCGTTCCATGATCAGGTGGGCTGGAGAACGCGCCTGTTCGGGGCGTATACGTCCTACGCTATCCCTGAATTCAAATTTCTGGATAAAAAGAGCCAGATTTTCGTGGATACGTTTTATCTGGGCTACACGCTCTCCAGTAACCCTATTGCCAGCACGACCAGCACCATTGCGGGCTCCACGCATCGTGACACGCCCGGCACACGCATCTGGGGCAATGCCGGACCCATCGAATTTTCTCTGGGCGGCATGTGGCAGGGCGGCAACTTCCACGCGGCCAACAATGGCCCCAAACGCCCGGTGTCCGCCTATTCCTTTAACGGCACCGTCTCATGGCGTTTTGCCAAATGGTGGGGGCGTCCGGCCATTGGAATTCAGGCCGATGCCATTTCCGGCGGGGATACGCGCAAAAGCCAGACCAGCAGCTGGGGCAACTTCCTCTCCCCCTTCGTGCCCAGCGCCTACTATCTGGATATGAGCACCTATATCGGCAACTCAAACCTGATTGACGTCGGCCCGCTGGCCACCATTGCCACCAGCCGCAATACCAGCCTGCTGCTGAAAGTGCCGGTCATCTGGCGCAACAGCACGCATGACGCGATTTATGCCAACCCCACGGCGGCCTACAGCTTCCGCCCGCAGGGGGGCTATACTGCCACCATGCCACAGGCCAGCTTTACCTGGCGCGCCACCCGCCACATTACCTTCAGCCTTGATGGCGAATACATCTTCGCCTCCCGCGCCATGATCAAAGCCGGGGCGTCCTCCGGCGCGTATGTGCAGAGCAATCTGGAGCTGACATTCTAAGCTTCAGGCAGAAGTTTTTAAGACCAGCCGCAAAGAGGCCGCGATGGGGAGTGCTTTTTTCTGAAGCACTCCTCTCGGTTTGTGTGGACTAAGTCCTCTCCACTTACAGTGACGTTTTCCTGCCAGTCATGCTCTGAAGCACGCCATCCCGCCGGATAAGACCGTGGAACAGAGCCGCGCCACTATGGGCCAGCACCAGCCCAAACAGGGTGAAGGCCAGAACGGTGTGGATAGAACGCAGCCAGGACCAGACAGCCGGGTTATGCGGCAGGATGGGCGGCAAAAGCACCCCGTTCCCCCATAAGGGAATAGGGTAACCCCCAGCCGAGAGCATGCCCCAGCCCACAAGAGGCAACGCAATCATCAGGGCATACAGTAGGATATGGGAGCCTTTGGCGGCCAGTTTGAGAACGGCGGGAAGGTCATTCGGCAAAGGTGGCGGGGCATGACGCAGCCGGTATGTCAGCCGAAGGAGAGCAAGCACCAGAATGGCAATTCCTAAAGGCCGATGCAGTGAGACCAGCCGATGGTAACTGGGACCAAGGGACGAGGCCATAAAAATACCGATGAACAGCATGCTGAGAATCAGCACAGCCATCAGCCAGTGCAGCACGCGCGCCACAGGCGAAAATGAGGGTACGGCCTTCATGATTTTTTCTCACTTTCTGCCGCTGGGGCCTGTGTCATGGCAGGCGTGATGGCGCTCGGCCCGCGCTTCTCCCCGGAACGCAAAGAGAAGGACCGCATATAAGCACCTGACCGAAGCTGAAGGATGGGGTCAGCCGAAGCGACAATGCCGGGGGGCAGAATAAGAGGGTCAAAAGTGAGGCCGGTGCAGGGGCCCCCGTCCTCGCTCTCAACGACGCTCAGGGTCAGGGTGCCTGCATCAATCGTCCGGTCGTCCGACGCCCAGATCTGGCTGGGGTCATTAACGGCATCCTGAGGCCCCGCCACCGTCAGCACCATGCGCCATTGCAGAGGGTGGTCATGGATATCTGCAATCAGCCTTTGAAACAGATAATCACGCCCGCCTGCTGCGGTATCGGCAGGAGCCAGAGGCTGCACAGGCACCATGGCCCAGCGGACAGCCGTTTTCGTGCCGGTTTCTGCAACAAGCAGAAAGCTGTCGAGGCTGTGATACGTGTCATCCGCAAAGCCGGAAGAGATCACGCGTTGCGCGTTTTTCTCCGCTGCGGCCTGAAGCCAGGGATGCGCTGCGCCAAACGCTTTGACGCGCGCCGGGTCGGGTTTTCCTGTCGCGGGATCTATGCGTTGAGAGGAAAAGAAGTCTGAAGCATCCTGTGCATCCCGCAAAGGCAGAACGGGTGGGTTGTTCATAGCGGCACGCCATTCCGGCGCATCTTTGGGCATGAAGCGCAGCGCCATGCTGCGCACCGTTGCGGGATTGTCGGTCACATAGGGTTGCCCTGCCCCCAGAGCAAACCGCCCGACTACGGGCACAGACTGTTCCTGAAAAATGGCGGCTTTCGACACAGAGGCTGCAGCGCCGCTGGCATCAAACCGCCCCGTAACGCACACACCTTTGGAATGAGCGCGCCGGAAACCCTGCCCGTAACTGCCCGCGTCATGCAGTTCCGCCATCAGGCGGTTCTGTGTCACGCGGTTGGGGGAAAGCCAGCCACCGGCCCAGAGAAAGCCGAGAGCAAGTGCTGCCGGTGCGGCTGCAACGCCCAGCCAGCGGAGTGCAGAGCCCGAAGGGCCTGTCGATTTTGCCGCCATTGAGGCCGCTCCTTTGATGTCATCTGTGGGGAAGACGCAGGAGAGCCGGATCTATTCCCCGACAATCGCGCGACTGAGAAACATTTTTTCTTTTGCTCTGCGCCATTGGGAATAAAGTGGCGCGCTGAGCGTCTCTGTCCTCAGGAGATGAAGCACATGAGGGGCAGAGCCGGGTTGGACGATGACGAGACCATCAGACTACAGAGCGTTATTCCGGCTTTGAGACGGTATGCGCGGGTTCTGACCCGTGACCCGCATCAGGCCGACGATCTGGTGCAGGACTGTCTGGAACGCGCCCTGACCCGCATGGATCAGGTGCGGGATCGGTCCGATTTACGCCCCTGGCTCTTTACTATCGCTTACCGCCTGAACGTCAGCCGGTGGCGGCGTGTCCGGCGTCTGGTGCCCATGGCAGAAACCTCTTTCCCGGAACCATTGCAGGACGCCGGGCAAATTCCTCATCTTGAATGGCAGGACATGACGCAGGCCTTCGGGCGTCTGTCCGATGACCATCGGCAGGTGCTGCTGCTCGTGGGTGTTGAAGGGCTGGAATATCAGGCGGTGGCGGAAATCCTCGGTGTGCCGGTCGGCACCGTGATGTCCCGCCTTTCCCGCGCCCGGTCTGCCCTGCATGATCTGGCAGGCCATGAGAAACGTCCCATCCTGAGGAGGGTGAAATGACGCACCCCGACAGCCCTGTGACCGAGGATGACCTTCACGCCTGGGTCGATGATTTTCTCTCCCCCGAACGTCGCCAACAGGTGGATCTCTGGCTGGCAAGCCACCCGGAGGCACGGCAGCGTGTGATGGCATGGCGGCAGGAGCGTGACGGCTTGCGGGCCGCGCTGGATACAGACCTCCGCGAGCCGATCCCCGCCCGCTTTGATATTGCCCGCCTGAGAGAACGCAGGGTGCGACGTTTCAGCCTGCCGCAAATGGCGGCATCCATTGCGTTTGCACTTTCCATTGGGCTTGGTGGCGGATGGTTTTTGCGGGACCGACAGGTGCCGGTCGGGCTGGCGTCTGTTGAGCAGGAAGCTGCCATGGTGCAGGCGGCGGGCAAAGGCAGCACGATCGCAAAAGGCAGTGTGGCGCAACTGGCAGCTTGGGGTGGCAGCGTGCTGGGCAGGCCGGTCCAGCCGCCGGATCTGTCTAATGCAGGTTATCAGCTTACAGGCGGCCAGCTTGTCACGACCGATCATGGTCCTGCCTGCCTGTTTTTCTACACGAATGAGCGTGGTGTCCGGCTCTCCCTGTTTGTGCGGCCGATGTATCGGGTAGACGTAACGGCCCCCATGCGGCCCATGCGGCATGTTCCCGGCTACCTCTGGGCGCAGGACGGGCTTGGGGTCAGTCTCGTCTCTGACGCACCCATTGCCGGCCTGCACCGGCTGGCCAATCATGCCCGCGATTTGATGGGAGAACCGAGCTGAGCCCCGGCCCCGCTGTGGCTTTCCCACCATCTTTTCCTATCTCATTGCCTCTCCGGTTCATTCAGGGGAGACAAGCGGCATCAGGCAGCGTATCGAAGCGCTTCATGATGTCTGATGCTGCTGCGAGGCTCCGGGTATGACCGCTCCATCCCCCCTGCAAACCCCTTCCGTGCGTGAACTGACCGTGCGCGGGCTGATTCTGGGGGCGCTGATTACCGTCGTCTTCACCGCCTCCAATGTCTATCTCGGCTTGCGGATCGGGCTGACTTTTGCCTCCTCCATTCCGGCGGCTGTCATTTCCATGGCCGTGCTGCGCGCACTGGGGCGCAGCACCCTGCTGGAAAACAATATGGTGCAAAGTCAGGCCTCGGCAGCGGGCACGCTCTCCTGCGTGTTCGCCACCTTCCCCGGCCTGATTATGACCGGCTTCTGGCACAGCTTCCCCTTCTGGCAGACGGCGGGCCTCTCGCTGGCCGGGGGCATTGCGGGCGTGCTGTTTACCATCCCTCTGCGCCGCGCTCTGGTGACGGAAAGCGCCCTTCCCTACCCGGAAGGCGTGGCAGCAGCGGAAATCCTGCGGGCCGGGGGCGAGAACGGGAACAGCAAAAGCCTCTCCGCCCTGATAGGCGGCAGCGTTGTCGCCGGACTCTTCTCCTTTGCCTGTAGCGGCCTGCAACTTCTGGCCGATACCGTGAGCGTCACCGGGGTTGCCGGGGCGGCTGTGTTCCGTTTTACCGGCGGCCTCTCTCTCGCCCTGCTCGGTGCAGGCTATCTGGTGGGGCTGGCCGGTGGGCTGGCCATGCTGCTGGGCTGCGTGCTGGCATGGGGCCTTGGCGTGCCCTGGCTGACCGCCCACATGCCCAACCCGGAGCATCTGGATGCCGCGGCCTTCGCCAACGCAATGTGGCTGCATAAGGTCCGGTTTATCGGGGCCGGGGCCATTGCCATTTCCTCCCTGTGGACACTAATCGAACTGATGGGCCCCGTTCTGCGCGGCCTGAGCAGCGTGTTCCGGGGCCGAAGCGGCTCCGTGGTACCGGATGCAGACCGTGACCTTTCCCCCCGCACCATGATCGCCCTGCTGGGTGTTACTGTTCTGATGCTGGGCGGCCTGTTTGCAGCCTTTCTGGCTCCTATGGCGCATGGCATCTGGCCCGCCGTGTGCGCTGCCGTGCTGTTCTGCGTTGTGTTTGGCTTTGTGATGGCCGCCGCCTGCGGCTACATGGCAGGTATTGTTGGCTCATCCTCCTCCCCCATTTCCGGCATTATCATTATTGCCGCCGTGCTGTGCGCGCTGATGATTCTGGGGCTGGAATCCCTCGGTCTGATGCCTGCGGAAATGATGGCAGACGGCCAGACGCTGGCGACCGGCTTCACCATCCTGCTGCTCTCCGCCATTACCGCGACCGTTGCTATTTCCAACGACAACCTGCAGGACCTGAAAACCGGACAGCTTGTGGGAGCATCCCCCTGGAAACAGGAAGTGGCGCTGATTGCAGGCTGCGTGGTGGGCGCTGCGGTCATCCCGCCAGTGCTCAACCTGCTTTATCAGGCTTACGGCTTTGCCGGTGCCCCCATGCCGCGCCCCGGCATGGACCCAGCCCACGCGCTGGCCGCCCCGCAGCCTGCGCTGATCGCCATGATTGCGAAGGGGATTTTTACGCAGTCGCTGGACTGGAGCATGCTTTCCATCGGGTTCGGGCTGGGCGCTGTGCTGATCGGGCTGGACCTGCTGCTGCGCCGCCGCCATCTGGCCCTGCCGCCGCTGGGTGTGGCAGTGGGCATCTACCTGCCCGCATCCGTGAGCGTCACGCTGGCAGTGGGCGCTGTTCTGGGCTGGGTGCTGAACCGCAAGCTGAAGGAACGCCGCAGCACGACCGGCGGCTTTGGTGAGGCCGACCGTCTGCCGGAAACCGTGACAGAACACGACGCCAGCATCGGCACCATGATCGCCTCCGGCTTTATTGTGGGAGAAAGCCTGATTGGCGTGGCACTGGCCGTGGTGTCCGGCGCGCTAGGCCGGGATGACGTCCTCTCCCTGGCCCCATGGCTGCCCGCCGGAACACCTGCCGTGCTGGGACTGGCCGCTTTCTGCGCCGCATGTTTCTGGTTCGCCCGGAAAGTGCTGCAAAAATAAAAGCTGGGCTTTCTCCTTGCATGAGGTATTTACACACCATTCCACATTATTTTGAAGAAAAGCTCCGAGGCTTACCGCATCCATGCCTGACAACCAGATAGATTCTTCGTATTTTTCATTTCAAACATTTTTCAGAATAGCTCTGTCGGGCGCAATTCTGCTCGCTCTGGGGGCGTTCATACCCTTATTTATCGGCTATTATATTCAGCATGAGGACCCGGCCTACTTGTGGGATTGGGGCGGCTATTTCAACATGTACCAAAATTTTGGCAACATGATCCGCCACAAGGAGCCATGGTTTTCAACGCTCCTTACAAGCATTCGCAATGATGACTACAATCTTTTCCCCATTTCTTTTCTTGCGCCTTTCTCACTTGTCTTCCAGAGCAGTCGCTTTGGATATGTATGTGGAATCAGCCTTTGTTACCTGATTCCCACAGCATTCATCTCTGCATTCTCCCTTCTTTCCATGATGTCTTATGACAAGAAACACTTCCATTTTCCTGTCACTGGGACATCCTTTCTGTGTGTCTTTGCATTTTTCCTGACGTTCTACCCGTTCTGGGCCCCCACTCTGCGTGGTCTCCCTGATATTGCAGGGCTTATTCCCCTCGGGTTAGCAACTCTCCTGCTGATGCGAAGTCATTTTCTCACAACGGCCTCCTGGAAAACGCTTGTTGCTTTTAGCGTTTTGGTCTGGTTGCCTTTTGCCCTGCGACGCTGGTACGCCTTTTCCATTCTGGCAATGCTTGCAGTTGCTTGTATTCTGGCTGTCTTGTCTGCTTTTCAGTCTGAAAACAGAAAGAAAGTATTATTCCACATTGCAAGAGCATATGGCCTGTGTGGAATAGCGGTGGGCATTTTACTGATTACTTTTCAGAACCACCTTGTTTTCAGAATTTTGCATACATCATACCAAGAAGCTTACGCTGGGTATCATATTGCCTTTTTAATGCAACTCCAGCTTCTCTATACAACAACGGGACCGTGTTACACGGCCCTGTTTTGGTGCGGCGTTTTTCTGGCCATCAAAAACAAAAATATCCCCATCTTGTTTTGTGCAAATACAGCCATCCTCACTTTTCTGCTTTTTTCACATACACAAGCTCTCGGCATCCAACATGTTTTGCCTATTTTTTTCTGGGCTGCACTCGTTGGCGGCTATCCGGTTCTATGCCTTTCCCGCATAGTCTCGGTCACTGGGCGCTCTCTGCTGACAGCAACACTCCTGGCTTACGGTCTCCTTGCGTCAGTCATCGTGTTCGTGCCCCAGGCTGATGGCCGCCTGCAAGGCGTATTCCCCCTCTTTTCAAAGGAACGCATTGCACCACTTTATGTTGAGCACATGTCGGAATACACTCGGCTTATCACGCGTCTCAAAGAGCTGACCAAAGATGGCGACACGTTTGCTGTATTTGCTTCCAGCGCCGTTCTGGCTGATAGCTTGCTCTATGAATTTGATCACTCGCTTGAAAAAAATCTCGTCTGGGCGTCACAGGTCGATGCGCGCGACCATCTCAACTTGAAGGAACTTCGTGCTGCTCTTGCCATTGTGACTGACCCACCTGTCACGCATCTCGCAAAAGGGTCTCAGCAAGTCATCACGCTCCCCAATGAGTGCATTTTTCATCAACACGATTTTGGAACCGCCTATCAGCAAGTCGCGGGGCCGTTCTCTCTGGCTGAAGGTCATAAAGCCTATATTTACCACCGGACTCGACCTCTCTCTGATGAAGATATCCAATGGATTCAGGAACAGCTGAACCACACCTACCCTACATGGAAATGGAACCGCGCAGCAGGGATGATTGAATAAAACACCTTCATAGCCCAATTCCAGAAATGATCTCCTGTTTTTACAGTTTTAACTTCCTGAAAGTGCTCCCTGATGCCGAATTTACTACGCCCTGCCCCACGTCTTGCGATTGTAGTCCCCTGCTACAATGAGGAAGAAGTTTTTGCTTACTGCCAGCAAGAACTGAGTGCGCTGCTGTACACTATGGCGCAGGCTCAGATGGTGCAGCCGGACAGCTTTTTGTTGTTTGTGGATGATGGCAGCCGGGACACAACATGGGAGCAGATCAAGACAGCATGTGAGACAGAAACCTGCGTGCAGGGCTTAAAGCTTTCCCGCAATGAGGGCCATCAGTCCGCTCTGCTTGCGGGGCTGGCCGCCGCAGCCCCGCAAGCAGACGCCATTGTCAGCATTGATGCCGACCTTCAGGATGACATCCAGACCATTCGCCGCATGGTTGAATGCTATAGTTCAGGGTATGACGTTGTGTATGGCGTGCGGGAATGCCGCCAGACGGATACATGGTTCAAACGTACCTCGGCGGAAGGCTTTTACCGGCTGATGGCCGCCATGGGGGTCAAGCAGGTTTTCAACCATGCAGACTTCCGTCTGCTCAGCCAGCACGCTCTGACTGAGCTCCTGCGCTATACGGAACGCAACGCCTATATCCGGGGCCTTGTGCCACTGGTGGGCTTTCCCTCCACAGAGGTGGCCTATGCCCGAGGCCTCCGCACCGCTGGTGAGTCCAAATACCCGTTGAGCAAAATGCTCGCTCTGGCCGTAGAGGGCATTACCTCCATGACCATCACTCCCTTGCGGCTAATTGCCACACTGGGACTCTGTATCTGTCTGCTCTCAGTAGCGGCGACATTTTATGTGCTGGTCAGAAAATTCAGCGGTAACACCGTTGAAGGCTGGCCCTCCATCATCCTATCCATTTTCTTCATGGGCGGCGTGCAGATGCTCTCTCTGGGCATTATTGGGGAATATGTTGGCAAGATTTATCTGGAGACCAAAAAACGCCCGCGCTTTCATGTGGAAAGCTTTCTACAAAGTCTAGAAAAAACTTCATCGCATTCATAAAATCAAAAAAAATGATAAGGATTACCTCGTGATACTTAGATATTTCAAAGAAATAACCAGAAAAAGATGTCATATAATGATATCTTCTATTTCATTTTTAATTTTATTACCCTTAGTTATTATAAATTTTCAACTTCAAAACCCAGATGATGTTTTGATAAGAAATTATGGAAGCTGGATTAACGCTTTCATGACGTATACGCCGCGAGATGGCAGGCATATTATCAGTTTCCTGAATGCTGGCTTGTTCCACCTTGGTTTTACATTCCGTATGTACCAAGTTTTTTGTAGTGCCACGTTTATTTTATCATTTATATATTTGATAAACTCAATTATTTCCATAACGAGAATTGATAAAAAACCATTTCAAAGCCTATTTTTTTCCATTTCTGCTATTTTATTTCCATTTATGTTTGATTTCTACCAATGGACATCTGCTTACCTGATTTATTCATGGGGCTTTGCATGCATTGCTGCTGCTTTTTCCTGCACCTCTCAATTTGAAGGTCCGGTTAAATTCCTGTTGTGCGGATCTTTAATCGCTCTTTCTGCATGTGCTTATCAGCCTTTAATTCTGCTCCCGTTTGTTGTGCTGGCTCTGTGTGCATTTTTCAAAGATATTCCGCCCAAACTGACTGCTATCCCATCACAGATCATACTTCTGCTGAGCAGCCTGATCCTTTATTTTTCCTATAATGAAATTTTCAAACGTCTGTGGGAAGTCTTCGCGCCCAAAGTCATTCTTCAACGAAAACTTTCGTTCCAGTCCATTCCATCAAATTTTTTGCAGAAATTTCATACAGAATTGGATATTTTTCTCTCACATGGTGCATACCATAATCTCCTTTACAAGCCATTGGCCTTACTGTTGCTCTGCATCCTCGCGGGCCTTGCTTTCATGGCGTTACTCAAATTTGATCTTAAACTGTGCGCTTATGCCTTCTTCTTGATTATCGTCATTCCAACGCCGATTGTTCTTCTCGAACCAGAAGGCTATTACTGGCCATCGCCCAGAATCAATTTTTATATAAACATGCTGTTTCCATTGGGTCTGCTTGCTCTCCTGCAAAATTTTCCTTTTAAAACGGCAGCCAGATACGGTCTGGGTGGCACTCTTGTGCTGATCACCGGGAATGCATTTTCCATTCTGCATCATCGCTGGCTACAGGACAGACTAGATGAAAAAGCCGCGCATACCGTTATGGAGCAAATCAAGGCACGTCCTGATCGGCCTCTTACAGTCATTATTGATCCAGCCCGTATTCAGAACTGGAGTTTCAATACGTATGAGTTGGGAGGAACCATCTTCTGGGCCTCTTACGCCATCCTCCCTTATATGAACGAATTAGCAAAAACGCATTTCGAGCAGGATCAGATTTCCTTCCAGAGGGATGATGGCAAAAGTTGTCCCCAGCCGCCCCTCACCCAAGTCGCACCTCATATCCTCTGCCCCACCTATAACTGAGAGGAGCAGAAATTTTTTCTGGTATCCTCAGACCTTCAGTGAAAACCTCTGTCCACACGTGGACAGAGGTTTGAAAAGCCGTCTCTGAGCACGCGCATAGCTTGGATAACGTGCGCCTTCATCTAGGTCTTTAGTAAGTCATAGAAAGATTAAACAGGAACGACCGGCCTACCGAAGGTGTTACGCGGTTGCTGAACAGGTTGCCGTAGTTCAGGCGGTTGGCGAGGTTGTAGCCGTTCATGGCTATTTTCCAGTTGGGGCCAAACTGGTGGGACACAACCGCGTCAAACTCAACGTTTGCCGGGACACGGGCCGTGTTGGCCGGGTCCAGAAACACGCCTTCACGCCAGGTTACGCCACCGCCCATAGTCAGGTTATAGGGCTTTTTGGGCGCAATTTCATACGTGGTCCACACGGTTGCCTGATTGCGGGGCACATACTGCACCTGCTTGCCAATATCCGCCGCAGTGCCGCCCGTCGTCTTGCTGTCATACTTGGCGTATGTGGCAATCATGTTCCAGTTTTTCAGGATCTGGCCGGACACACTCAGTTCCACACCCTGGTTGCGCTGGGTATCGCCAGAGTCCGTCACCGTCCCGGTGCTCGGGTCGGTCAGCATGGAATTACCTTTTTCCAGACGGAAGACGGAGGCCGTAAAGCCAATCCGGTCATGGAACGCGGAATATTTGGCCCCCAGTTCATACAATCTGCTGCGCTCCGGCTGAAATTTGGAATTCTTGGGAGACAGCGGCTCAGAACTGTTGGTGACGTAAAGGCCCATCGGCGTGGTGGATTCAGCCCAGTTGAAATACACCATTGCATGGTCGTTCGGCGTGTACATCAGGCTGACATTCGGGTTGAAGGTATCCTGCTTCTGGCCCAGATGCGTATCCGGCGTCGTGGCGACACCGCCCGTTGCACTATAATTGCTGCTCCAGTGGTCCCACCGGAAACCGGCCTTAACCGAGAACCACGGCGTCAGCCACGCCTGCTCGGAGAAGAACGCGCCAACATCCGTCGCAGCACTGGTTTTCCATTCCTTTTTGCCCACGCCGTTAGGAATGTTCACCAGATTGTTCGGGTTCAGGGAGCCCACACCCACATCCAGCCCGGGAACATAGGCCGTCGGGTTCAGCAGGCTCGCCCACTGGCGTGCTGAAGGATTGTTATACGCATAGTTCCGGCGGCGATCATAAATATGCTCAATATCCACACCGGCAATCATCTGGTGCTTGATGCCGCCTGTATTGAAGTTGGCCACCGCAGAGGACACGTTCTGCACCGACCAGTCATCCTGCTGGTACGGGTTAGGCCCACCGACCCCGCCAATACGGGAAACAAGAGCGGTTTCCGGGTGGGATGAGAAAAGAGCACTGGTGCAGGTCGCGTTACAGCTTTCCTGAGATGCCGAGAAATACCGGCTATACATCCCGCCGCGTGTATCATTGTAGACGGTAATGTGCGGGTTAACTTCCCACTTCAGGCGGCCTGTCAGCATATCAACGTTGGAATCATCCTGGTCAAACGTCGTGCCATACCAGGTGGTGCGCCGCACGCCATATTCCGTCACCGGTTTACCGTAGGAGGCCCCCGGCTTTGTCACCACAGGCACACCATAATCCGGAATGCGGTTATCCGTCTGATGGAAATACTCTATGGTGTAATTAACTTTTTTACCAAGACCAAAAATAATGGACGGCGCAATACCCCAACGATGGGAGTAGACGGCATCCCGCCCGACCATATCATTTTCGTTCCCCATACCGGTTACGCGCACGGCAATGGTATCGGTAATCTTATGGCTAAAATCGAGCGTGCCACGGTAATAAGCCCCGCTCCCGCCGGAGAAGCTGGCCCCGATATGATTCTGATCATTCGGCGTTTTGGTGGTGATGTTAATCGCACCCCCCGTGGTGCCGTTACCAAACACCTGCGAGGATGGCCCCTTGATGACCGTCACATGGTCATAATCAAAGGAATCGCGCGTATAAACACCAAAGTCCCGCAAGCCATTTTCATAAATATCATTCTGGGCGGCAAAACCACGGATGAGGAACTGATCGCCCGCCATCCCGCCTTCACCCTCACCCACGGACGCCGTAATGCCCGGCACGTTCTTGAGCGCTTCATCCAGTGACTTGACGTTCTGCTGCTGCATGAGGAGCTGCGGCACAACATCAATGGTCTGCGGCGTGTGCAGCACATCCTGCGGCATACGGCTGATGCCAATGGGCGTGCGCAGCGTGTTCATGGGGGAGGCCGTCACAACCCAGTGTTCGGACTCTGAGCCGTCATTTTCCTTAACCAGTTCCGGCCCCTTCCCTTTCGGGTTGGTCAGAACGGCCTGCGGCTGTGCAGCTTTTGTTGTCGCGGCTTTTGTAGCGTCAGCCGGTGTGCGCGGGGGCAGAACAGGCTCTTTTCCCGTAGCGTCATCCGCTGCCATGGCCGGGAAAGCCGAACCACATCCCAAAGCCAGACCAAAGGCCAGAGGCGCCGGGTGAAGGCGACGCCGAATAGTGTGTTTACTCATGGATGAAGCAGCCTGTTGCAAATTAAGAGCATGAAGATGCTTTGCCATAACAGCGGATGATAATGATTCGCAAATTCAGCTTGTGCATAGCAGTCCCGCTTACATCTTTTTGCGAGTCATCACTCAGCCGTAACGGGGGGCGTTATCAGGGGGAATTAAGGCTTTCTCCCCTCCCGTTTTACGATGCCCACATCGCATCTGCCATGCGGCGCACTCTTTTAAAGACTGCTGATAATTTCATTATGAAATTCAGAAGGCGTTATCAGAGCGCCTTAAAATCGGCACCCTCAGAGCAGACAGGAAGCATAGGCTCCGTGCCTTCGCATGCTCTCCCGGAAGGCCTCTACCACCAAGAAACATCCTCCTGCCGAATACAAAAAACTGGACGGCAGGGAGATATTAAAAACTATTTTATACTTCCTGAGGACACTTCATCACGCAACACCACTTACGCTCTTCTTGCAAGCACACTGGCATCACGCAGGGCCACAACATCCCCACGCATCTGTCGGCCACCGGCAAAGCCCAACCCAAGCAAAGCCAGCCCAGCCAGAAAACCAGCCCAGCCCCACGCCATGAAGGGCGGCGTAAAGCTGAACCGAATATCGGCATGCCCCGCAGGCAGGGCAATGCGCTCAAACAAACCATCCTCAACCGACGGCACCACGCTCTGGCCGTTTACGCTGGCTGTCCAGCCCGCCATCATCAGCTCTCGCCGGATGAGGAAAGACGGCGCGGCGCACTGCGTTTGCACCTCGGTCTGGGTGCGCGCCTGCACGCTGCATCCGGGGCCAGCCTCAAAATACGGGGCGGCATTGGGGAGGCGATACACGTCGGCTGTCGGGTCAGCATAAATCAGCTTCAGGCGGTTTTCCGGGGCCAGCGCCTCACTGCCCGGTAATGAGAAACCATGTGGCACCAATGCCAAAGCGACACCCAGTTTTTCAAAAACCTCCGGCCTTTTGGCCAGTGTCTCCGCCAGAAAGAACTGGCCGCCGGGGCGGTTGGGCGTAATGCCATCAAACGTCACCGCATCCACATCCGGGCCAAAATCATGCTTCATCCGCTCAACCCATGCGCTGGGCATGGGCACACCATTATGGTTGAGGGACGGCAGGCGAAAATACGCGCCGTAATTGGGGGCAATCACCCCCATCGTCACGAAACGCTGTAAACCCAGCTCCCGCTGCACGGTGTTCAGCAAAGGCGTATTGCGCGGCAACGGAGCGCGCACACAAAGCAGCGGAATACAGAACAACAGGAGCGCCTCGCCCAGAACGCCCGCGCTCACCAGCGCCACGCGTGCCCGCGCGGACCGCCAGCGGCCCCACCCCAGAAAACCCGCAGCACACAGCGCAACAACGCCACACCCCAGCAGAACGGACCCGGCCTCATACCCCCATGTTGGCACAGGGCCGTGGCTATAACCGCGCAGAGCGTCACGCGTCGGGCCGTTCAGCCGCCATGCGCCAAAGGCTGCCACTGCAAGTGCCACACTCGCCCACGCCACAGGCTTTTTAAAAACAGTCCGGATCTGCGTGGACGTAAACGCGGCAGGCAGACTGAACAGATCATCCAGCCCAAAGGCCGCCAGTAGAATAAGCGCGGCCTGTTCCGCCGGAAAACACAAACGATAGAAAATGGTGCGGCCCACACCGGGCAACAGATCCACCAGCCCGGTGATAATCGGCAGATTGGCCTGCTTGCCCATGCACACCAGAACATAACCTGCCAGCATCAGGCGCGCCGGGCGCTCGCGTTTGCCAAACAGGGCAACCAGCGCCAGCCAGGGCACCACCAGCCCGGTATAGCCGCCCATGGCCCACCATGCGCCAAACTGCTCTCCGCCCCCATAAAAAAACAGGCCGTTGATGTAGGGGAAAAGCGCCATAGCCCAACTGGCCTGCGGTAAAGCGGCGTCCAGCACACCTGCATGCGGGCCAATCCATGCGTCCCGCAGGAAGTCGGCAAAGGCTACCAGCTGCGGTGCTGCCAGCAAAAGGGCCGCAGCCCCACCGGCCATAATGCGCAAGGCATACGGCAGGCGCGTCGCAGCCGGTTGCTGCACCAGCCGCAACACCGCCCAGCACAAACCCAGCGTGCCGACCAGAAATGCTGTTTCCGGAAAGCCGGAGAGCAACAGATAGCCCAGCCCTACGGCCAGCCAGCCCCAGCCACCCACGCCGACATGCGTTCTGGCGCGCTCAATACCAAACAGCACCAATGGCAAAAAGGCCAGCGGCTGACTTGGCCCATCCGAAGCCCATGCATACGTGCCGTTAAACGCATAGAGCACTGCGCCCAGCAGAACGGCCCGCTTATCCAGACGCAAGGCCCGCAGAAAAGCGTACATCGCCAGCCCGGCGACAATCTGCAAGGCAATCTTCATCAGCAGCAAACCACCGGGAAAGCCCAGCAGCAAAACAAACGGCAGGAAGAAGGCAGCAGGCTGATACTCACCCGCCAGAGGCATCCCCACCCCGCTATAGGGGTTCCACCAGGGCAGGATCCCCTGCCGCCAGTCAGACGCCACCAGATGCCCCAGCGCCTGCACAATCACGCCCGCACAGCCATCAATCCAGCCGGGCAGACCGGGCAGCAGACCACCTTCCAGCCAGTCCCGGCGGGTGGTGGTCGCCACGGAAAGGACGGAAAGCGGGTCGGACGTCATCTGCCCGAACAGGGCGGGGCCGATCAGTTCAGGAAGGTGAACGAGAACAGGCAGCAGCACCAGCAGCGCGACGTGCCAGAGCGGCCAGCGACGCGACGCCGGGCGGGAAAAAGCGATATCCATAGCTCCACTTTAGCAAGAAGCGGGCCACTCTCCTACACAGCCCATCGCCTTTAATGATGCAGAAAGACCGGAATATTGGGATGGTGCAGCATATACTCGGTAACGCTTCCCATAATCCGGTTATACAACATGCCATGCTGGTAACCGCCCATCACCAGCAGATCGGCTTTTTCATCCTGCGCAATGTCCAGCAATTGCTGCGCCACGGCATCCGTCCCGTGCCGATGCGGCAGATGCGCACTTTCATACGCAATGCCGGGCAACAGATCCGGGGGCATGATTTCCCCTTCCGGGGAGAGAACCGTCACAGTTTCCGCGTGGGCCAGCAGCATGCGGGAGGCCGTAAAGGCCCTGCGGCAACACGGGGAATCCCGCCAGGCCATCAGCACCGTGCGCCCGCACGGGCGGTCCCAGAACGGCGGCACCAGCAGCAGCGGGCGATTTGTCTCAAAAATAGCAGACCGCAGCGCCCGGTGTTTTTGCTCACTGTCCCTGCGGTCGGGGAAGCTCAGGAGGATCAGCCCGGCATCTCTGCCATAGCCGTTGATAATCCGCTCCACGGCAATTTCCGGGTCCAGCCAGTTGACCTCCACAGCAGAAAGCCGGTCCGCCGGGGAGCCATATTCCTGCTCAAGCCACTGATGAAAGGTTGCATGCAGGCTGGCCGCCCACTCCCGCTGGTCCTGCCGCATGACAAAAGCGCCCTCATCGGTCAGCCCCATCGGGCCCCGGCCGTCATGGGGTGGCTCCCGGGCCGCAAGCACATCAATCCGGTCCCCTCCCACCTGTTTGATCAGGGATGCCGCGAGAGAGAGCAGGACCACAGCCTGATCAGGCTGGTTCAGGATAACGAGGCAGCGTTGCATAAAAACCGTCCTTCTTCTGTTCCGTCCCTGGCGCACAGACATGCGGCAGACGCGCTCTGCCTCATGGAGACGGTTCCGGTTCAAACCTCCATACGCCCAAAAGTTCCCGCTCAGCGCATGCCACCCTCTTCACCATTGCAAGTCTCGCAGGAAGGTGAAGAAAAAACTGCCCCTGCCCCCTCGCCTTTGGGGGAAAGATAAGCGAAAGTTCCGCCGGACCAGCTCTCCAGAGCCTTGTTTTTGAAAGGATAAAACACGCCGTGCTGCTGAACGTGATTGAACGGGGCCCCGACGTGTCCTCCGAGGCAACGCCTCTTCCCCCTGTTGTTCTGCTGCATGGACTGTTTGGCCGGGCCCGCAATCTGGGTTTTGTGCAGCGCCGGCTGGCCGCCACCCGCCGCACGCTGGCGCTGGATTTACGCAACCACGGGGACAGCCCCCACGGCCCCATGAGCTTCCGGATTATGGCGGACGATGTGCGGGAAACGCTGGAACATCATAACGCCCTGCCCGCCATGCTACTGGGCCATTCCATGGGCGGCAAGACAGCCATGATGCTGGCCCTGCGCCACCCGGAATGCGTGCATAGCCTGCTGGTGGTGGACATTGCCCCCGGCGAGGGTGGCTTTACCCGCATGGACGTACCGGCCGAACTGGAAACGCTGGACTTCCCCCCGCACTTAGACCGCGCCGGAGCCGACGCCCTGCTGCGCCCGCTGATCCCCAGTGAAGCGATCCGCCAGATGATGGTGCAGAACATGCGGCTGGGCGACAATCCCGGCTGGAGCATTGGCCTTGCGGATATCATGACGGCCCTGCCTACCATTATGAGCTGGCCGGACCTGCCACCGGGCACGCAGTATGATGGCCCGACCCTGTTTATCCGGGGTGAGATTTCTCCCTACATCCAGCCCAAAAACTACCCCGCCATGCGCCGCCTGTTCCCGCACTATACGCTGGAGACTATCAGCGGCGCAGGCCACTGGGTGCATGTTGACGCGCCAAAGCGGTTTGCGGAGCTGGTGGAGAAGTTTGCTAAAAACTAATAGTATTTCCCGTTTGCATTCCAAAAACATCGACAGAAATAAGCAACTCTCTCCCTCTATTGCTGCATTTAATTTGATATTTTATTTTTAACTTTCATGTTACTACAAGAATAACTCGGTTTAAATTCTAGTTATTACCTAATAAAATATTGACGATTATAAATACATAAGGCATTCAAGCCTCGATTTCCCTAAATACCAATTTATGGGAAATGAAAAAACTTGCGCTTAAACCTGAAGAATCAATTATGAACCATACCTATACTGGGAATACTTCTATTTCTTCTAATAACCATTCGGCCTCCGCGCCATCTCTTCCAGTATCAGTTCCGGTTCCAAAAGTAGCAGCAGCATCACGCTGGAGCTTTTTGCGGTCTCCGCTTTTTTTAACGGTTGTCGCCGTTCCAAATTTTATTGCCCTGACATACTGGGGGCTTATTGCCTCCCCGGTTTATCAGTCAGACGCCATTGTCATTGTCACAAATCCCAACAAGGATTCTGACAGCCTGACGTCCCTTCTGGCCGGGAATGCCGGGGCCTCCACATCAGGGGCATGGATCCTTAAAAATCGTCTTTTGTCATGGGACGAATTTAAATCCATTGATCAGAAATACCATATTGCCGAAACCTATAAACACGGCGATTTTGTCGCGCGGGCTGGTGGGCTTTCCAGCTTCTGGCGCACGGATGATATTGCTCTGTGGCATTATTACCAAAGCATGGTTGGCATCACGATTGATGAACAAACCGGCATTACTCAGGTGAATGTCAAAGGCTGGAATTCAAAAGATGCTTATGAAATCTCAAAAACACTCATTCAGGATGGTATCACCCACCTTAATCACCTGAATGAAGATGAAGATAACGATTTCATTTCATCCGCCACCCAAGAATCAGAACGCCTGCAAAAGCAGCTGGCAGAGGATGAACACGCCATTTCACAATGGCGGTCTCAGCATGGCTATTTAAGCCCTGTTTCTGACTACACCTCTCTGGCAGACCAGGCTGTGCAGCTCACGACAAAGCACATTGAACTGAACAGCCAGTATCAATCCATTGTCAGAAACGCACCGGGCAACCCTTCTGCGTCGTCTCTCAAGACGCAGATGAGTGTGATTGAAAATGCAAGTGCTGATGCGCGCACGGCATCTCAGGCCATCTTCCCGGTTGCGATTGAATATGAAACGCTGGATCTGAAACGGGAAACCGACAGCAAGCTGATGGTTGCAGCAGAAACTGCGCTACAGGAAGCCCGGATTAAGTCCGCACAAAACCACTACTACCTGAAAACAGTGAGTCATCCTTCTGAGCCTCATGCTCCATCGGGTCCTCAGCGCCTGAAATGGATTCTGCTTGTTCTCGTTATCAGTCTGATCCTGCGCGCGCTGCTCGCTTAAAAGCCGCTCTCTTTTCTTTCTGATTTCATTCGCACGGACCTGATATTCAATGACCAAATCATGGGCTCGCCTGAAAATTGCAGGCACGCTTGCTCTTTGCCTTGGAAGCACCGCTCTCCTGCCGGGCTGTTCTCTTCCTAATGCCGGCCCGCTGGCAGGAGAAATGGAAGATACAAAGGGCGTGGAGATCATTCCCGTCACGCCGGAACTGGCCCTGAGCATGACACGGCAGTTGCAGGCGGAAGAGCAGAGAAAACTGACGGATGCTCTAACAAAACTTGCCAATGCACCTCCCGTGCGAGACTACACGCTGCAACCCGGCGATACCGTCGATGTGGCCCTGTGGAGTTTTGCTGACGGTGCCAGCACTGTTCAGACGGCTCCAACTACGCCAGGACCGCAGGCTACAAAGCTTGGCAGCTTCCAGATTGATACGGCAGGCACAATTACTCTGCCCTATGCTGGCCGCATTGCCATTGCGCATCACACCCCCAATGCCGCGCGGGATATCATTGCCCACCGCTATGCACAGCTTGGGATTGTTCACGCCCCAGACGTGACAATTAACAGTTCTGCCAGCCAGAACGGTATTATCGTCACCGGGTCCACCGGGGAACCGAAAGTCCTCTCCTGGAACCCGGGGGGCATTACGCTTGCCCGCGCCATTACCCTCACGCTCGGCAACGGCACGACAACTCTGAGCGAAAACAGCGCGCTGGATACAAGCACAAATGCAATCAGCGTTGCCATCATCCGTCAGGGAGAGGAAGTCGACCTTCCCGTTCCTGACGCCCTGAACCGTGATATTCCGTTGCGCCCCGCAGATAAAATCATCATGCGCCGTGAACCCGCCGTGCAGGTTACCGTTATTGGTGGTGGTGTCTCGCGCGATGGGCTCTATGGTTTTTCAAAACCGCAGAGTCTGGAAGCAACTATTGCCGGTGCACAGGGTCTCAACCCGAACGCTGCCAACAGCACGCGTATTTTTGTCTTTCGGCAGCAGCCGGATGATCAGAAACCTCTGCTCTATATTTTCTCCTGGAAGGATGGCAACGGGCTGATTGCGGCACAACGCTTCCCGGTTCGAGATCAGGATATTGTCTACGTTGCGGAATCTCCCATCGTACCAATCTCGCGTGTTCTGAACACGATCTTCCAGATGGCTCTTCCTGCGACAATCGCCAGATAAGATATTCTTCATGGATTTTGCGCCGTATCTGACGCTTGCGGGGCTGGACGCATCTCAAGCCACACACGTCGCGCAGCACATCACCTCCTGGGATGAGCTACACGAATGGCTTGATGCGCATGCCCCGGAGGATACAACACCTCTGCCCCGGCGTACCTCCATTGGCACGCCCTTTATGGAAACATCCTGGAAAACGGCGCTAAAAAGGCGGTTTTCCAGATTACAGGAAGAAGGACAGCCTGTAGGGGAAGAACCGTTATGGCCAGCCGTTGTTGAACGGCGGAGACGGGTCTCTCTGATTACCACCCTTTTTCTGACCGTGTCGCTGACACTGCTTGCCGATGCCACGCTAACGGCAGAGCATATCACGCCCTTACTCAAAACGGCTTATCTGCTTTTATACAGCATCATGAGCTATTTCATGATTGCGACCTTTGCAAAACTTGCAATCGGATCCTGGCACGCTTTACGCGGCCCTGCGGGTAACCCCTGGCATCCCGCTCATAGTGCGACAGAACCACGGCCAGACACGCGGGTTGCCGTCCTGTTTCCTGTCTATCATGAAGACCCTGCACGCGTTGTGGCAGGGATGATCGCAACGGCACAATCCATTTGCCGGTATGCGCCAGACCACACACAGCATTATGAATTTTTCCTTCTCTCAGACAGCAGAAAGCCGGGCTACAGAATTGCAGAACTGGCAGCCCTGAATCAGGCTCAGGAAGCCTGCCCGGACATTTTGTTTCATTATCGGTGGAGAACATCCAACGATCACGCCAAGCTCGGGAATGTCATCGATTTTTGCCGCCGCTGGGGCAAAGTCTACGAATACATGCTGGTCATGGATGCGGACAGCCTCATGCAGGGGAACACCATTCATCAGCTCCTGCGCATGATGGAAGGCAACCACCGGCTGGGTATTCTGCAAACAAACCCGACCCCCATTTTGCGTGAAAGCTTTTTTGGGCGGATGCAGCAGTTTGCGGGAAGGCTTTACGGATCTGCCTTTTCCTACAGCCTGCAGGCCATGTACATGGGCCATGCCAGCTATATTGGCCATAATGCCCTCATCCGCACGCAGGCCTTTATTGACCATTGCATCCTGCCTGACTTGCCGGGCAAAACCCCATGGGGCGGCAAGCCTCTCAGTCATGATATTATTGAAGCCGCTCTTATGGCCCGTGCTGGTTATGAAGTCTGGTTTCTGCCTGACATGGGCGGAAGCTATGAGGAAATACCGGCTAATATTCTCGGCTTCCTGATCCGGGAGAGGCGTTGGATGCAGGGCAACCTGCAACATGCCCGTTTTTTGTTTCTTGAGGGTCTTAAACCGCTGCATCGGGAAAACTTCCTGAGTGGTTTTATGGGCTACATGTCAGCCCCCCTCTGGGCAGCATTTCTGATTATTTCTGCGGCGTCCATGGTGTCTTATCTGCAAACCGGACGCCTTGCAGAAGGCACGATTGCGCAGATTGAAGTGCCGTCCATCATGATGCTTGCGGCCTCTGTCGTCTTCCTGTTCTCACCGCGCATTCTGGCGATCTGCCTGAATATCAAACGGGAAAAATCCTATCTGTTTGGCGGCAAGAACAAACTGGTTCTTTCCACGCTGGCGGAAACAGTGTTCTCCTTCTTTTTTGCCCCGCTGATGATGGCGTTTATCTCCCGTTTTGTCTGGTTCTGGGTTAAACGAAAAAGTATTTCCTGGGGCACCCAGCAGCGCGATGATGAAGCCCTCCCCTGGGCCATCTGCTTCAGGCATTTCGGCTGGACAAGCGCTGTTGGTATTATCGCCACAGCCATCCTGTTCTATCAGCTCCAGAAAGTGCCAGCACAGGCTATCGCGCTGCTTTCCGTTGCATCAGGCCACTGGCTGCGACCGGAAAGCATGTTTATCTGGTTTTTCCCCATTCTGGCCGGACTGGGGGCAAGTGTTCTTATCGCCCGTGTAACCAGCCGCACCTTTCCGTTCCTGAAAAAAGCCGGATGGTTCATGATTCCTGAAGAAGTTATTGTTCCTCAGGAAATTACCGATATGGAACACTGGAATACGCACCTGATCGCCTCTATCCCTGATCCGGATAAACTTCAGGACTGTGTGCATTACGCGCTGATGGATCGCCTTTTCTACATCAAGCAGAGAGCCAGAACACGTTACAGGCCGCTTGTTGCTGAGGCCGTTCTGACTAAAATTTACAACGGCGAAAAATTGTCTGTCTCAGAATTCATGATTGCGCTTGGCGATACAGACTGCGTCGATGCCATGCACCGGATGTCCTGTGACGCATACGCTCAGTCCCCCTCCGCATTTCCTCAGTCGGGGTGAGATTTCTCCCTACATCCAGCCCAAAAACTCCCCCGCCATGCGCCGCCTGTTCCCGCACTACACGCTGGAAACCATCAGCGGCGCGGGCCATTGGGTGCATGTTGACGCGCCGAAGCGGTTTGCGGAGCTGGTGGAGAAGTTTGCTGAGCGGTGACTGAAAAGCCTCAGCAGCTCTTTCCTAATGTAACAAACGATGTGAACGGAGAGGCGTATCAATTTTTTGAAAATTGTTCTGTATAAAGCGCAACTTTTCTGCAGAAACACACAACTCTATATCAGAGGAAAAACCACTTCCTTCAGGACTAAAACTGGACGTTTCCCGACAGCTTTCAGAAACTTTTTTAACCCAGTTCTGATAGGACTGAGCAGTTCGAGATGTTTCTTTATTTGAATCAAAATGTTTTTCGATAATCCCATCAAAATAATAATTTATGTTTGATATACAGATATTCATATTCCGCTGATCGAAACGACACGTCCTGAGTGACATGTCCATACACGTATTTACACTGTTATCAGATGTATATGTCTCGCTAAGGCATTTATCTATTACAGTTTTATCTGGTGTGTGTTCACATCCGGACTCAAAAAAATCAGGCCTGCCGACTTTTTTTGAGTCCGGATAAAAAATGCAATCTTTTAAATGATCTCTGGTTACTTCAAAATGTATAGAAACAGGGAGAGATTTTTCGCGGTTATACCAGCGTCCTTCCAGACCAATAGACGTATAAAAACTAAGTGGAAGAGTGTTTTTTCCATTTGGTGGCTTGAAATGAAGGTCAAAAACTCCGCCACTCGGTTCGGATAAAATGATTTTCTGGTCTATAATTTTTATTTCCAAAGGAATTATTATTTTTTGAGAGACATAAGAGTAATGTGCCGCTATCGGATCAGTTTTATTCTCAAGCGTCATAATCATGACAATAGGGGAATCGCCAATCTTGCCCGTCATTCCCTCGTCATAAACTGTTTTCCCCATCTCCTCTGCATAAGAGACAAGAGGAAAAAGTAAAAAAATCATAGTTATAAAAAACGTGTATTTTATAATAATTCTAAATTTATAAGCCATTAAATCTCACCTTAATCCAAATAACGACCGTAGGCGGCTTTTAATTCATCTTCATGGTGTCGTGTCAGGGCTTCCAGGCAGGCAAAATGGGCTGGAGGACCACCTGAAGCACCATCGTAGAGAGCATACTCTGCATCACAAAAACTATTTTTATAAAGAACCCACGTTTTTTCCATCTGTTGCAGCTGTTCAAGATGGGATCCCGGCATCTTTTCCTGAATGTTCTGAACTGTTTGCTGCAAATGCATATCTGCTTTTTGACTCGCATTGAAAAGACAACTCGTAAATTTTACTTCCGGGCCCACTCCCCTGCATGGTGCACCAGGATCATTCATGTGTTGGGCATAAGCATAAATCGGCAGCGTCAAAAGAATGACGACGAATGTAAAAGCGCAGCTTTTTGTGACCATCTTCGGCGCTCCAAAATGTATCGGATCTCTCCAGTATGCCCCCATACTGCGCGACATATCAGAACAAACTCAAACTATAACGTTTTGTTGTTTTTTATGGCTTCTCTTCGCAGTGCGTGGCAGTCCACAAAGCAGGAACACTCGCCACTTTCTGCCCTCACAAGCGTAAGGGAGGGACGTTAAAACTTCTGCCCCCTCCCCCACTGTCCGGCCATCCTTTTCCCAGTCCGCAGCAAAGCGGCCACAATCACGGCAAAGCCCAGCCCCAAAACCCAGAACACAACAGCAAAGGCCGCATTGTCTGACCGCATGATTTCCAGACACAGGCTAGCGCACAGCAGCAAGATGCCGGTCCATTTTGCGCCTGCAGGGTGCAGGGAGATCAGGAAAACCCCACAAAATTGCAGGACGATATAAAGCCCGTCAGCCCCCATTCTGATCCGCCTTCATGGATCGAAGGGCAAGAACACAACAGCCTGCCAGACAAAGTGCGACGAGAGACACAGCACGCTCCACACCATCCGCCCAGGGCGCGCTGAGCAGCACGATACAGCCGGAAACAGCCACACCCAGACCGACAAAAATCCGCCAACCTGTCCGGGCAGGCACTACTACGGTTAACAGCAAAAGCAGAAACCATACAGCAAACACGACCTGTATCTCCCGCGTGGCCCGGTCAGCCAGCGTGACAGGCAGCAGGCGGTTAGCGAGAAAAAATGCGGCGAAGGCAACAGGCGTGCCCGCCACCATGCCGGCGTTAACGCGGTCAAGCAGGATAAGACGGACGCTATCCCCTCGGCGCAGGCGGCGTCTGATCCATAATCTCAGCCCGCTTCCCGTGACAATAAGAAGCAGAATACCGGACCCAAAATACAGCCAGCGGGTGGCAAGTGGTGCAAAATGCGCGACATGCAGCCCGTAGAGCACGGCAAAGGCCGTCACAACCGGACGTTGCTCATGCGTGTCAGCCAGCAGTTTTCCCGTTTTTCCATCAAAGCGCAGGACGTGGGTGCCAAAGGCAATCCGGTCATTATTGTCCCCCATAATGACGATGGTCGCAGCGCTGTCGGACGGGTTGTAAACATAGACCTGATTCATCCCCTCCGTTTTCAAACGCTCGGCCGCTTCTGCCAGAACCGAACCAATGGGGGCCAGTGTGCTTGCCGTGCCTGTGGGTGTGCGGGCGGACAGGGATGGAGCCAGAGCCGCCTCAAACGCAGAGGCGTCCCGGTAATGCGCCAGTCCGGCCCACGGCATCAGGAGAGTGCCGAGCGTGACCGCACCGGTCAACGCAATGGTGAGGTGGAACGGGAGCGCTGCAACCCCCGCCAGATTATGCGCGTCCAGCCAGCTGCGCTGTCCTTTTTTGGGTCTGAAGGTGAAGAAATCCAGAAAGATCCGCCTGTGCGCAACAATTCCTGTCAGCAGCACGAACACCAGCGCAAGGGCTGCAATCGCGGCAAGCAGACGCCCCCACGGGTAGGGCAACTGAAGTTCAAAATGGAACCGATAGAAAAAGTCTCCCCCCAACGTATCGCGGATCGTGTCGGGGGAGCCGGTCACAGGATCAAGCGCGCGTTGCAGAAATGCGCCGTTCTGATCCCATGCCGCCCAGCTGAACGGCGCGCGCGCTCGTGCCGGGGTGATGTACCATGCAGAGGACTGCGGGGCATGGCGGCTGAGCCAGCCGATGGCGGCCTCGGTCGCCTTGACCGGGTCCACCGGGCGCACTCCCAGTTCCGGGCGTGCCCAGAGGCTGATTTCAGGCCGAAACACGCTGAGCGTGCCGGACAGCGTGATCACATAGATCAGCCATCCGGTAAAAATGCCCGCCATATCGTGCACTTGCGTCATGGCGGCCCGAAAGCCGGTACGCACGCGAGAAAAGCCGACCATGGCGAGCACTGGCCAGCCGACCAGTGCGACAAAAATGCCGGTCAACACGGCGTTGACCGGCGATAACGGCAGACAAGACGCGGTCAAAAAACTCAGAAGCGCCGCACCGGCGTATGCAAGAAAGATGACCGCGGCAGATTTCACCAAGAAAAGCCTATACTACCCTGTGCGTTGCGTCGTTCCCCGTAATAGCAGAATGCCTGACCGTAGGACGCATACGCCATACAGTTGGAAACGAAGTGCTTGTCAAACAGGTTACGGACACTGGCCGAGGCCGTCCACCCATGCAGCGAGGGGGAGAGGTTAGACAGGTCATACCGGATGGAGCCATCAAACAGCGCATAATTCGGCACCCACACGCTGCCATTATCGCCCTCGCCACCATAGGCTTTGGCGGTGTAGCGCATGCCGCCCCCAAAGCCGAAGCCTTTCATGGGGCCAGACGGCATGGTGTAGAAGGCAAACAGTGAGGCATTCCCTTTACCGGACTGGATCAGCGGTTTGCCGGTTGAATCATCATGCACTTTCTGAACACTGACGGCGGCTGTCACCATCAGTCCCTTATAAACATCTGCATGCGCTTCAAACTCAAACCCATCAGAATGCACCTTACCGCTCTGCACGCTGTACGGCAGGCTGCCGACAGAGACGAGAACATTGGTCTGCTCAATATGGAAGCCTGCGGCAGTCAGCAGAACCGGCGTTCCCGGAATCTGATATTTCAGGCCTCCTTCAAGCTGTTTCCCGATGGAGGGGTCAGCCTGCCGCATTGTCTTGCCGCCATTGTCTGACACAAGGCCAGACTGCGGCTGGAAGGATGTTGAATAGCTGATGTACGGCGCAAGCCCGAAGTCAAAGTGATACAGGCCGGACGCGCGCCATGTAATCTGGCTGGAGCGCTGCCGCGTATCGGACCCGCTAAAACGCTCGATCTGATGAGACCGATACCAGTCATTCCGCAGGCTTCCGTTCAGCACCAGCCCGCCCCAGTGGATTTCATCCTGCCCATAGGCACCAATCTGGTGTGAATCCGCTTTATACCGGGCCGCCGCAGTCATGTCGGGAAACGTCATGTGGTAGTTGGGGTGCAGCACGTTCAGGTCCGGCGCATCACCCTCGCTGTAAAGTTCCCCCGCCTGCTGCCACATGTAATCATAGCCAAACATCAAGGTATGCCGCAGGGGGCCGGTGTTCACATGCCCTTTAAACTGGCTGTCAAATGCCAGATTGTGCACGTGCTCGTTGGTGCCGTAGGCATAACGCGGCACCGTATCCGGGCTGCTGTAATAGCCGGCATCATAGGTGCTTCTCTGATCTACCTTGATATCGTCGTAACGCCCGCGGGAGTTGAAGCTCCAGTCGTTATTGAAGCGATGCGAGAAGATATAGGTAAAGGAGCCGTGTTTCCGGTTGAATTTCTCAACCCCCACGTCTCCATCATAGAAGTTACGCGGCAGATAGCCGAAGGAGGCTCGTCTGAGTGAGCCTTCCAGCGGCACACCGCCATAGGTCCCGCTTTCCGGGTCATACTGGTAATTGCCCAGAATTGTCAGCGTGGTCGGGCCATCGCCCCCAAAGCTGAAAGACGGGCTGATGGAAAAGCGACGGCTACCCGTTTTGGACAACTGCGTGTGCTGGCCGTTCACTGTTCCATACAGACGGTACCGCACCGAGCCGTTGTCGGTCGCGTAGCCACCAACATCCGCATCCACACGGTACAGGTCAAACATGCCGCCCGTTGTGGTGACATCACCATAAGAGCGCTGCGCGGTTGGCAGTTTGCTGGAAAGAGCTGCAAGACCGCCGGGGCTGGACTGGCCATAGAGCGCAGAGGCCGGTCCTTTCAGCATTTCAACCCGGTCAAGCCGGAACGTATCGGTCTGCCCCACCGCATAGCCTGTCGGGCTGTCCTGCATCTTCAGGCCGTCAAGGAACGTGGGAACACTAAAACCACGGAGAAGGAACTGGTCATACCGCGTGCCAATGCCGCCACGCAGATCCGGCGTGATACCTGCCGTATAGCGCACCGCCTGATTGAGACTCAGCACGCCGCGCACATTCATCTCATTGCGGGTGATGACGGACACGGACTGGGCCGTTTCAATCAGCGGCGTATCGCTTTTGGTGGCGGACGATGCAGACGTGGAAAGCCGACGCCCCTGCACGTTGATAGCCTCAGCTGCCGCAGCATGCGCTGCCGACTTCGCCGCAGGCTTTTGCGAGGATGTTTTGACGGAGGACGACTTTCCTGCCGCATCCTTTTTCTCAGGTTCAGCGGCCAGAAGAGGCTGGCTGGCGCAGGCCACCCCCAACACGACGAAAAGACAGGCAGTACGAGACACGGCGTTCTTTCTCCCACGAAGTAGGAGCCGCTTACATGAAGATGCGAATTATTTGCAATATACCATTTGGCAATAATATGGCAGGCCAGCCCTGCATCACTGATTTGGGGGCCGCTAAAAAGCGGCACCCCCGCCCCCTGCCTGCCGTTAAAGCCCCAGCCCGTCTACTGTTTTTCCGGCAATATCCATCGCCACGGCTTCCGCAATACGGATGCCATCAATTCCGGCTGAGAGAATGCCACCCGCATACCCTGCCCCCTCGCCCGCAGGATACAGGCCGGGGGTGCTGAGGGACTGACCATCCGCGCCGCGCGGGATACGCAGCGGGGAGGAGGTGCGGGTTTCAACACCCGTCATAACCGCATCTTCCATCGCAAAGCCTTTCAGCTTGCGGTCAAACAACGGCAGCGCTTCCCGCAGAGCGGCGACAGCAAAGTCCGGCAAACAGGTGGACAGATCCGCAGGCGTCACGCCCGGCTTGTAAGACGGCACCACCGCGCCGAGTGTGGTGGACGGGCGGCCCGCCAGAAAATCCCCCACGCGCTGGGCCGGGGCTTTGTAGGACCGGCCTCCCGCTTCAAACGCCTTGCGTTCCCAGTGGCGCTGGAACGCCATGCCCGCCAGCGGATCATCCGGGTAATCCTCACCGGGGCGCAGATCCACCACCATGCCGGAATTGGCATTCCGTTCCGCACGAGAATACTGGCTCATGCCGTTGGTAACCACCTGTCCTTCTTCGGATGTCGCAGCGACCACGGTGCCACCGGGGCACATGCAGAAGGAATACACCCCGCGCCCGTTGCTGGCATGATGCACCAGCCGATATTCCGCAGCACCCAGCAGCGGATTGCCCGCGCTGGTGCCAAACTGCGCCGTATCAATCACGGATTGCGGATGCTCAATCCGCACACCAATGGAAAAGGGCTTGGCCTGCATCTGCACGCCTGCCTGCTGCAACATGGTAAAGGTGTCGCGCGCGCTGTGGCCGACGGCCATCACCACATGGTCTGCGGCAATCACCTCGCCCTCTGCCGTGCGCACGCCTTTAATACGGCCCGTGCCTTCATCCTGCACCAGACCGTCCACACGGGTTCCAAAGCGATATTCACCGCCAGCCGCTTCAATTTCGGCGCGGATATGCTCCACCATGGAAACGAGCCGGAACGTGCCGATATGCGGATGCGCCAGATACAGGATTTCTTCCGGGGCACCGGCCTTCACAAATTCTTCCAGCACCCGGCGGCCCAGAAAACGCGGGTCCCGCACCTGACTATAGAGCTTGCCGTCCGAGAACGTCCCGGCCCCGCCCTCGCCAAACTGCACATTGCTCTCCGGCGTCAGCACACCCTTCCGCCACAGCGCGAACGTATCCACCGTGCGTTCCCGCACCACCTTGCCGCGTTCCAGAATCAACGGACGCAGGCCCATCTGCGCCAGCGTGAGGGCGGCCATAAACCCGCATGGCCCGGCCCCGATCACGATGGGGCGCAGATAGCCCGGCTTGCTGGCCCGTGCTGCACCATCCGTCACCGGCGGACGCCAGGTCATCTCGGGCGCGATGTTCACATGCGGGTCTTTGGGGTGCGCGGCCCGGTAGCGCGCCAGCACGGCGGCCTCATCCTTCACGGCGCAATCCACCGTGTAGACTAGCATGATCGCGCTGCGCCGCCGTGCATCATGCCCGCGCCGGAACACGGTAAAACGCTCCAGCGCATCCGGCGCAATGGCGAGACGCGCGCGGATGGCGTCTTCCAGCGCTTCGGGGGGATGGTCCAGCGGAAGCCGCAGTTCGGTCAGTCTGAGCATGGCGCGACCTTTATCACATGTGATAGACAGTTAAGGGGCTTCCCTATGCCGGACAGCGTTCTGACGCAACGGGCACGCCTCCGCCAACCTGCAAGGACACGACATGTCTCAGCCGCCGTCCGCCTCATCAGGCCCGCACACGGACCATTCCGCCTGCACGGCGCATGACCACGATCACGCGCATGATGCCGCACACGGTCACTCAGGCAAAAACGCTCCGGCAGACACGCACAGCCATGACGATCATGACGCAGACCATGCGCATGATGACCATGACCACGATCATGACGGTCACGACCATCACCACCATGGGTTCGGGCATGCGCATGTGCATACCCCGGCCTCCTTTGGTTCGGCGTTTGCCATCGGGATTGCACTGAACGTTGTCTATCTGGGGGCAGAAGCCTTGTGGGGCATTCTGTCCAACTCGCTCTCCCTGCTGGCGGATGCCGGGCACAACCTCTCCGATGTTCTGGCACTGGCGGCGGCATGGCTGGCGCAGCATCTGTCCGCCAAATCCCCCTCCGCCCGCTTTACCTATGGGCTGCGACGCTCTTCCATTCTGGCGGCCCTCGCTAATGCTGTCATCCTCATGCTGGTGACGGGCGGCGTCGCATGGGAGTCCATCGAGCGGCTGTTCCACCCCGCGCCGGTGGCCGGCAAGACCATGATGATTGTGGCGGCCATCGGCATTCTGGTGAATGGCGGCACGGCCCTGCTGTTTGCCTCCGGCCAGAAAAACGACATCAATATTCGTGGGGCCTTCCTGCATATGGCGTCGGACGCCGTGACCTCTCTGGCCGTGGTGATTGCGGGCGGCCTGGTACTGCTAACCGGCCTGACATGGATCGACCCCGCCATCAGTCTTGCCATTTCCGTTGTGGTGGTGCTGGCCACATGGTCCCTGCTGCGGGATTCACTGGATATGGCGCTGGATGGTGTCCCCCGCTCTGTGGACCGGGACAGTGTGGAGAACTTCCTGCGCACCCAGCCCGGCGTTGCGGACCTGCATGACCTGCACATCTGGCCCATGAGCACGACGGAAACCGCGCTTACGGTGCATCTGGTCCGTGAGGCCAGCCTGCCTGCCGGCCAGACAGAAACCCTGCTGCTGCAAAACACGGTGGCAACCCTGCGCACCCGCTTTGGCATCGTGCACCCCACGGTACAGATTGAAAGTGCGGACTATCACCCGTCCTGCCATCTGGTGGACCCACACACGGTTTAAGCGGCTGCGTTTTTGGTCAAGGTCTGGTATCGCTCTGCCCATGCAGCTCCCTCTCCCCCAAAGTAACAAAAGCATCGCCCTGTGCAGTCTGGCCGTTAGTCTGGTTGCACTGGGGCTGAAATACGCCGCCTACGCCACCAGTGGCAGCGTGGCGCTGTATTCCGATGCGGTGGAGACCATCATCAATGTGGTCTCAGCCTTAGGGGGGCTGTGGGCGCTAAGCGTTGCGGAACGTCCGGCAGACCACAACCACACATACGGACACTATAAAGCGGAATATCTCTCCGCTGTGGCCGAGGGTACGCTGGTGCTGGTCACCGCCTTCGTCATCGGGCGCGAGGCCGTGGAAGGTTTTCTGCACCCGCACCCTACCGGCGCGCCTTATGTGGGTATTCTGCTCAACGCGGCCGCCACAGTGGTCAATCTGGTGTGGGGGCTGACCCTTGTGCATGCGGGGCGCAGCCGTCGCTCCCCCGCCCTGCAGGCAGGCGGGCAGCATGTGCTGTCCGATGTCTGGACCGGCGTCGGGCTGGTGGTCGGCATGTTGCTGATCCCGCTAACGGGGTGGATCTGGCTGGATGCCGTGCTGGCCGGGCTGATTGCCATCAACGTACTGCGCGTGGGCTGGGAGATGATGCGGGAGTCCATCGCAGGCCTGATGGACGAGGCCCCCGCCCCCGAAACGCTGGATGATATCCGCGACATTATCGCCACCAATGGACGCGGCGCGATTGAAGCGCATGACATCCGCACCCGCATTGTGGGCGCCATCACGTTTCTGGAATTCCATCTGGTTGTGCCCGGCAGCATGACGGTGGAGGAAGCCCACCAGATCTGTGACCGGATTGAAGCCGGTCTGCGCACCAAAATGGGCGATACGCTGGTGCATATCCATGTCGAGCCGGACAACATGGCCAAGCATGAAGGCATTGTGTTCTGGCCTCGCCCTGCAACCGAGTCCGCCGCGCCGGGAAAATCTGTTTAACGCGTTTTCAGTTTTACGATAGGTTTTGCCCGCCAGATCCGCGTTCAGCGTCCCGTTTTGCGCATATTACTCGGGGCTGACATGCATTTTATTAATACAGAGCGCGCATAAAACCAGACAATGCTTTCCTCGTTGTAAAGACGTGTTAGAACGCCTTACGTCTTCTCAGCCAATCAGGATTATTCATGTCTGCCAGCGTGCCCGTCACGTCCGCTCAGCTTCGCCATTTACGGGACCAGGCGAAGGCCGGCACGGTTAACTGGCGGCGGAAGCTGATCTATTGGTCCGGTGCCGTCATGGTGGGCGTGGTCGCCGTCACCTTCGCCTTTCTGGCAGATAAGGCGGCGGGGCTCCGCAACCAGATTATCGCCCTCAGCCCCTGGCTGATGCTGATTGTCACCCCCGGCGGGCTGGCCCTGTCCACATGGTTGACACGCACATGGTTCCGGGGCGCGCAGGGCAGCGGCATTCCGCAGGCCATTGCCTGCATGCATCTGAATGATTTCCGCATTATTGACAGGGTTCTGGCGCTAAAAATCGCGCTGGCCAAAATTTTCCTCACCTGCCTCGGGCTGCTCTCGGGCGGCTCTATCGGGCGAGAAGGCCCCACAGTGCAGGTCGGTGCGTCCATCATGCACACCGTCGGGCGCTTTATGGGGGTGCATGACCCCATCAAACAGCGTGCGCTGATCAAAGCCGGGGGCGCAGCCGGGGTGGCCGCTGCGTTCAACACGCCGCTGGCGGGCATTGTGTTCGGTATTGAAGAACTGGCTCATTCCTACGAGCAACGCACCAGCGGCACCATGCTGACCTGTGTGGTGATTGCCGGTGTGACGGCCATCGCCATGGTGGGGAACTACACCTATTTCGGCCATACCAGTTCCGTAGTGCCGGTGGGTGTCAGCTGGCTGGCGGTGCTGGCCTGCGGTGTGCTGGGCGGGCTGAGCGGTGGCTCTTTTTCTGCCCTGCTTATTCGTATCTCCCGTGGCGTTCCCGGTCGCATGGGCCTGTTCATTGCCCGGCACCCTATTTCCTTCTCCGCACTCTGCGGGCTGGTTCTGGCCATTATCGGCCTGCTCTCCGGCGGCATGACCTACGGCACGGGCTATGTGCAGGCGCGCGATATCATCATGGGGTCCGGGGATTATCCGGCCTCTTTCTTCGTACTAAAATTTCTGGCCACCATCGTGTCCTACTGTTCCGGCATTCCGGGCGGGCTGTTTGCCCCGTCCCTCTCCGTTGGTGCAGGCATGGGCGGCTGGGTGGCGCAATATCTGCCGCACACATCCCCCGGTGCTGTGGTGCTGCTGGGCACGGTGGCCTATTTTGCCGCTGTGACACAGGCTCCGCTGACCGCGACCGTCATTGTCATGGAAATGTGTGACAACCAGCAGATCACCCTTGCCCTGCTGGCCAGCGCCTTTCTGGCGTTTGGTGTCTCCCGCGCCCTGTGCAGCCACGCCCTGTATGGCGCGCTGGCCGTCCGCTTCCTGCGCACCGCAGATCCGCGCCCCAATTCGTCCTCATCCCCTTCCCCGGCAACCGACACCATGGGCCGCAACCAGTAAACTGCGCGGCCCACGGCGCAGCTTACTGGTGCGCCTAACCCGCCGGATTACTGCACCAGCAGGAAGCGACCCGCCACAACCGAGGTGGCAATCAGACCCACCAGCATTTCTTCCGCCATCAGGGAGAGATGCGTCACCCCCAGCCCATGCAGAAGCTGCAGGACAGCAAAAAAGAGAAGGCCAATACAGGCGCTCATTTTCAGGACTGTATAAGCGCCCAGCTTCAAGGGATTTTTGCCGGGTGGAACGCTACGCATGATCGGTCCCTCAGTGCTCTCTACGGGTAGGAAGACACGGACGCCCCGCATGGTCCTGCGCCATGCATCGCCTGCCTTCCGAAGACAGAAAGCAGGCTATCAAAAATCATTGCAATAACGCAACATGACGTTGCGCAGAATTGTGCCTGCTCGGCGCTTTATCAACCGTCAGCGGCCCGGCATGTCTGCACCGGACCGCTACCGCTGAACGTAAAAGCCTCTTCAGGACGCTACGCGTGCCTGTGCAGAAGCCTGCTGAAGGCGATACGGCCCACCGGCCAGCACCTCAACCATCAGCATTCCAAAGGCTCTGGACTTCCGCTCACCCAGAGACACTGCGGCATCGCCATTGGTCCAGCGTCCTGTCTGCCCGGCTTCCGCCGCGTGCCAGCCTGAACCGGCCAGCGTGCCCGCGGCTGGTTCCAGTTCACGGATGTCTGCCTTGTTGCCTTCCTGCAGCATCATGCGCCCGACCAGAACGCCCAGCATGCGCCGGTCATCCACAAACGGGCCAATGGTATCCACCGGACGGCTGGCACGGGAGACCAGACGGACAGCCTGCACATGCGGCGGCACGATAAAAATAGTCTGCCCGTTATGGGTGCGCACCTTGTTAATAACGGCACCGCTTTCCGTGACCAGATGCAGGTCAGGCTCTGTCGTCAGCGTTGCCGCATCCAGAGGCCGAGCCTCTTCAGCCTCGGCACCCCGCAGCATTTCCGCCCGCTGGGCCAGACGCTGGTGCAGGGGTTCTACTGCCTCGCGCGCCGTCATCAGCGGAGCCGCAGCATCATCTGCCCAGCATCGGGCCAGACCGGGGATACGCACCACAGTGCCTTCCTGCCGGAAACCGCGGCGGTTACCCGTGTCCAGATAGCTTTCAGTCAGCGCCCCATCCGCCATAATCACCGCATGCTGTGCGGTTTCCACATGGTAGTAGGTATAGGCGCGGATTGTCTGGTCGTAGGTAATGGTCTCACCATTCACCAGCATACGCACAGGCACAAACTGGCCATCCAGATACAGGCAATGTTCCGGGGTGATCAGCAGATCCTTGCCAGACACACCGTCTGCCAGAGCATCCTGACGCACACGCACCGGCCAGCCAGCTTCATCCAGCGGCAAACCAGAACGCACCTCGGCCCGCTTAGACCCAACCCATACAACCGGTTGCGCAACGGGCTTGCCGTTCTCAAACGTCAGCACGGTATCGCCAATCTGCACGTCTTCAACCGCGACTTCGCCCTCGGGGGTGCGCAGCAGAGTGCCTGGCAGGAAACAGACAGAACCCACAGCCTCAATGCTCAGGGAGGTACCATCGCTGGACACTGTCAGCGGGCCAGCACCGTTGGCAGAGTAGTCACCAACCGTAAAATTCTGCCCGGAGATGTTTACATCGGCAATTCTTTGCCCTTTGGCGTCATAAACAGTGATAACCTGAGAGCCTAAGGAGTTAGCAATGGAATAGGTGACTGGCGCTGCTGAAAGATTTTCAAAAGAAATAAAGTCCCTGGCAGCATCAAACCCTGTGATGGTCGTGGCGGAAAGATCCAGCAGCGTCCCACCGGCATTGGCGATGAAGTTGCCACCACCCTTGCCAAAATTGATGGTAGAACCGTTTAAAAGTCCGATGAGCCCACTGCCATTACTGAACGTGCCGCCATTGGTCATGTTGATCGTGGAACCAGACAGCGCTCCGGCGATGAGATTATTACCCATCGTCGCTTTGCCGCCATCCACATTCACAGTCATACCGCTCAGAGCGGAAACTGCTGTGGTAATAGTCGCCGTGCCGCCCACATAAATTGTCGCACCACTCAGCGCGGAAATGAGCGTAGTGACCGTCCCAGTCATCCCCGGCGGAATAACAAATGCGCCCCCACCAATCCCCAGAATGGAAGCAATGGAAAGTGTGCCACCATTCTGCGTGAGAACATGGCCAGCGTCGACATTCCCCAGATTGGTGACTGCTCCATCGGGGTCGGTAATCTTAACGGAATAGGACGTAATCACTCCAAAAATTTTATTGGGAGTGAGCGAGTAGACGACACCTGCATCATTTGTATAGTCGGCCATATCTTAATATTTCCTTAAGAAAAATCTTATGAACTGACTCTGTTATTTAAATAAAAACCTTTAAATACTAGTTAACGCCTTTGAGGCCGGGCACAAAAAAAGCCCGGCTTTATCACCGGGCCTTTTCTGCTGCTTAAATGGAACCAGAAGATGCGTTCAGAAGCTCACAACGCTGGCAGCCTCTGTTTTCTCCGGCACAAAATACGGGCCTGCATCCAGAATCTGGACGCTCAGCATCCCAAAGCTTTCCGATGCGCGCGGCGGCAAGGGCAGATAGGCATCGCCCATGGTCCAGCGACCAGGACCGTCTTCCGTTTCCGCCCAGCCGGAAAGGTCAGCCTCAGTCTGATGCGCCGTAACAGGCAAACCTGCGCCTGCCACCTGCAACACCATCTCCCCAACACGCACCCCAAGGGAACGACGATCATCCACAAAAGCCCCCTGCACATCACACGGGCGACTGGTGCGGGAGAGAAGCCTGACCGCCTGCACCTGCCCCGGCACCATAAACAGGGCCTTACCGCGCACTGTCCGCATGCATCGCAGCGTGCGTCCTTCGTCCGTCACAAGATAAAGGTCCGCGTCTTCCGTCAGCGCCGGAGGAGCTGTGACAGCCGGAAGGCCCATAGCGTCCGCGCGCGCCAGAATCTGGCGGAAAATCGGCTCAACACGCTCGCGCTCTACCATCAGCGGTGCCGCCGCATCTTCTGCCCAGCTCCGCGCCTGCCCGGCACTGATCCGCGATACCGTCCCATGCGGTCGGAAGCTGCTGCGGTTGCCCGTATCCAGATAGCTTTCTGTCAGCACGTTGTTGGCCATAATCACAGAATGCTGTGCGGTCTCGATATGATAGTAGTCATACGAGGTCACACTGCGGTCAAACAGAATAGAGTGGCCATTCACCAGCATCCGTGCGGGAATGAAACCGCCTTCAAAATACAGGCAATGTTCGGGCGTTACCAGCAGATCACGCTCCGGCACACCGGCGCTGATGGAATCTTTCAGCAGGCGGACAGGATAACCGGCTTCATCATCCGGCAAGCCGACACGCACATGCGCAGTTGTTTTTCCTGCCCATACAATCTGGCGTTCAATAAACTGACCATTTTCAAAAACGCTGATAGTCTCACCAACGCTCAGCTCTTCCACAGCACGCTCCCCGTCCGGGGTGCGGATCATGGAGCCGGCAAGGAAACAGGCACCAATATAGGTATTGCCGTTACTATACGTAATTTGCAGCGGGTTGAGCGATGAGTCCTGACTATCAATGCTGTTATAAGTGCCATCCGGCAACGAGGCACCTGAGGCCGGAGTGACCGCATATTCCGCAACAACTGTATTATTATCGGTTCCCCCATACAGGGTCACCACTTTTTGTGTTCCGTTGGAACTAATGTTGTAGCTGCTGATCGCCTGAACAGTGTTTTGAAGTTCAATCGTATCGCTTGCGGGATTGTAGTTGTTGAACGTCACCCCCTGCACGCCATTACTGGCCAGCAGACTGAGCACCTGATTATCCGCGTTCAGAACCAGCGTGCCGCCACCATCCTGAAAATTCACGGTGGCCCCGCTGAGGATATTGATCAACCCAACAGAGCCGGAATAGGTGCCGCCATACCCAATGTTAATAGTGGACCCAGTCAAAAGCCCCGCGACGAGGTTACCGGAGAACTGCGCCGTGCCGCCATAAATATTGATCGTATTACCGGCAAGAGCATTAACCAGAATATTAATATTGGTATTACCACCAATATAATAGGTATTCCCGCTGGCAGCATTCGCAACAATGGTAATACCACCCGTACTGCCCGGCATGGTGACGTATGTAGCGCCCAGCACATTCAGCAACGTGCTGATACCGTCGCTACCCGTAACAACATTGCCCGTCGGTGCAACGGAAAGCCCTAAAATTTCGATCCCTGCAGTCAGACCATTAAGAGTTTCGACCGTCGAGCCGTCACTTCCTGTAATGGCGACGTCATAGACGACTGTCCCCAGAAGAGGCGGGACGCCGACATTGGTTGATGTTGCAGTATAGGCGAGGCCTGACGCTGTCGTCCCACTATAGTTAGCCATAGTTGACCTCCGGATGCTTTTTCAAACACAACAAAAAAATGCCTTATTCTCGCATCGAATAAGGCTCTGCATTTATTTTTCAAAAAGCCTGATTAAATCAGGACTACTTTGATACACTTTCCATAACATCACTCACTCCCAATTCATCTTATGAATTTCTGTCCATATTTTTCACCTGTTTGTGAGAGTCTTATTTTTTGTTCTATATCAATGAGATAGTCTAGGTAATATCTGATATTCAGTTATAAAATAAGAATATATGCCAATCTAAAAATAGAGTCTCCTCAGAACGAATCGGATTTTGGATTCCCTGAATCAGACAATTGGTTCTTTTTTCCGCTCATAAGATGGTAAGAAAAAAGCATTTCATACGGTTTCTTAATGTTTAATTCCTGATTCCTTTTTCAGCCTCTTGCACGGCCCTTCTCAGCCCCCTCTCTGGCCCTCTGCGCTCTGGCCCCCTATATGAAGAGGCACGAATGTAATCTTAACGGAGGCCTGTCTTCATGTCTGATGCGTCCCTTACTTCCGAGCCTGCGGATACGCTGGTACCTGTTACGGTGCTGACGGGCTTTCTGGGTGCCGGAAAAACTACGCTGCTCAACCACATCCTGACGGCGGAACATGGCCGCAAATATGCTGTGGTGATTAACGAATTCGGTGAACTGGGCGTGGATAACGACCTTGTTGTCGATGCGGATGAAGAAGTGTTCGAAATGAACAACGGCTGCATCTGCTGTACAGTACGCGGGGATCTGATCCGCATTCTCGGCAGCCTGATGAAGCGCCGGAACAAATTCGACGGCATTATTATTGAAACCACTGGCCTGGCAGACCCGGCTCCCGTCGCGCAGACCTTCTTTGCGGATGAAGACGTCCGGGCCAAAACCCGGCTGGATGCCGTCGTGACGGTGGTGGATGCGCTGAACTTTCTGCAAACGCTGAAGGAAAGCCCGGAAGCCCACCAGCAGATCGCCTTTGCGGATGTCATCATCCTCAACAAGACCGATCTGGTGGATGAGGCCCAGCTTAAGGCCGTGGAAGACGCCATCCGCAAAATCAACGCCTTCGCACCCATCCACAAAGCCCAGAAAGGCAATGTGAAGCTGGCGGATGTGATGGATGTTGGCGGGTTTGACCTCCAGCGCACGCTCTCCACCACGCCGGACTTTCTGGAAAACACGCACCACCATCATGAGGAAGACGTGAACAGCATCTCCCTCTCCCTCAAAAAGCCGCTGGATGCTGGCCGCTTCCAGATGTGGATCGGCGCGCTGCTGCAGGAAAAGGGGGCCGATATCCTCCGCACCAAAGGTATCCTGAATTTTGAAGGCCAGTCCGACCGTTTTGCGTTTCAGGCTGTGCACATGATGGCGGATGGCAATGACATCGGTCCGTGGAAAGAGGGCGAAGAACGGGAATCCCGTCTTGTCTTTATTGGTCGCAACCTCAACCGGCCCCAGCTTCGGCGCGGGTTTGAAAGCTGCGCTGTCGCATGAGCATTCCTACCGAACTCCGCGGCCTGATTGAAAAGCGCGGGGCATCCCGCACGGTTGAAGGCCACATCACCGCTTGCGCCGCCTCCCGCGATAACATGCGCTTTGCTTTCACCACGGCGGAAGGTGACGTGATTGTCGCCCACCGGGCCGATCTGGCGGAACCAGCCAGCTGGGCTACCTACGCCGTGCATGATGGCGCTGCCCTTGCGCTGGCCCCGGATACAGACCCCGGCGGCTTTCTGACCGGCGGTGATGATGGCCGCCTGTGCCGTCTGGACATGCACGGGGAAATTGAGGAACTGGGCAAGACCCGTCGCTGGGTGGAGCATGTCGCCACCCATGTGGATGCCAAGGCCGCCTACATTGCCAGCGCCTCCGGCAAGCAGGTCGAACTGCGCGATGGCCGCGGTGAGACCGTGCTGAAAACGCTGGAGCACCCCTCCTCCGTGACCGGCATTGTGTTTGACACCAAAGGCAAGCGGATTGCGGCCTCCCATTATAACGGGGCCTCCGTGTGGTATACGCAGCCTAAAAGTGAGAGCGTACGCTCGCTTGAATGGAAGGGCAGCCATACCGGTATTGCAATCCATCCGGCTGGCGAGGCTCTGATCACCTCCATGCAGGATAATGACCTGCACGGCTGGCGACTGTCCGACGGACACAATATCCGCATGAGCGGCTACCCCACCAAAGTGAAGTCCATGTCCTTCTCCCGCACGGGAAAATGGCTGGCAACCAGTGGCGCAGATGTTGTGGTGCTGTGGCCGTTCTTTGGTGGCGGCCCGATGGGCAAACCCCCTGCGGAACTGCCGGGAATGGGCGGTGCGCTCTGCACCCGTGTGGCGTACAACCCGGAGCAGGAAATTCTGGCGGCTGGATTTGCGGACGGGTCTGTCATTATGATCGAACCGGAATCGCAACGGGTTCTGCCGGTCTGCCTGAACGGGGGAAGTGCTATCAGCGCGCTGTCCTATAGTTCGGACGGATGCCTGCTGGGATTTGGCACGGAAGAGGGGCTGATCGGCCTTGTGGATCTTTCCGCAGGCTAAGCGGGCATCCGCCTGCGTAAGAGACAATTGCGTGACCTCAAGAGGCAGTGTGTTGCGCAGTTCTGTTCCGCCGCCGATACTTGCGGAACACGAAAGGATAGTGACGTTATGAGTGATCGGTTTCGGTTGGTTATTGTAGGGGGCGGCATTGCCGGCCTGGCACTCGCCACACGGTTGGGAAACAGCATGGGCCGCTCTGGCAAGCTGGATATCACCCTGGTGGATAAAGGGTTCAGCCATGTCTGGAAGCCTATGCTCCACTGCTTTGCCGCTGGCACCGCGCGCAATGAAAATGACCGCATTACCTTTGTCTCCCACGCCGCCGGGCATGGCTTCCGCTTCTGCTATGGGGAAATTTCCCATCTGGACCGTGCCGCCCGCAGGCTGACCCTCGCCCCGCTGACAGAGCAGGATGAGGATGAAGTCATTCTGGAAGAGCGGCATGTGGACTATGACGCCCTGATTTTTGCCATTGGCAGCCGCGCCAACGATTTTGGCACCCCGGGCGTGAAGAACCACTGCATTTTTCTGGATAATGTGGTGGAAGCCAACAACTTCAACGAACGCTTCCGCCATGCCGTCCTGCAGGCCTATGGGCGCGGCACACCGCTGGATATCGCCATTGTGGGTGGCGGGGCGACCGGCGTGCAGCTGGCCGCAGAGCTGCACAAGGCGCTGGATATCGGCTCCCTGTACAACTTTACGCCCACCACACCGGAAATGCGCATTACCCTGCTGGAAGCCGGGCCGCGTATTCTGCCGTCCTTCCCGGAAAAAGTGTCCGAGGAAGCCCGCCAGCAGCTGGAAGCCCTCAAGATTTCCGTCCGCACTGGCGCCATGGTCAGCGGCGTGGATGAAAAAGGCTTTATCCTCAAGGACGGCTCCCGCGTAGATGCGCAGTTCCGCGTCTGGGCAGCGGGTGTGAAAGCCCCGGACGTTACGCGAGAAATGGACGGTCTGGAATGCGGCCGTGGCGGCCAGCTGGTGGTGAAACCCAACCTGCAAACCACACTGGATGACCGGATTTTTGCAGTCGGCGACTGTTCCTTTATTGCGGAAAGCCCCCTGCCCCCCACGGCGCAGGTTGCACGGCAGGAAGCGCACCATCTGGCAAAATATCTGCCGCAATGGATTTTGAACCAGACGCCGGTGCCGCCCTTCAAGTTCAACAACAAAGGCGCGATTGTTGCCCTCGGCAATTATAATGGCTGGGGCGCGTTTGCGGATGGCAAGACGTTTGGCGGTGGCGCACTGCATGGCCTGAGCGCCCGGTTGGGGCACACCGCTCTGTATCGCCAGCATCAGTTTGAACTCTACGGCGTCCCTCGCGGTGCGATTGCCTGCCTGACCGACTGGCTGGACCGCTTTGTCCGCCCGTCTGTGCGGATGGACTGAGGTTTTCCGCTCATACAGCGGCATGCCCTCTGTGTGAGCAACGCACCCGCTACGCTCCGGCGCACGGTGTCTCTCATAGCAACGCCCCCTGCGGTCCGTCACCACAGGGGGCGTTTGTGTTTTCAGGCCTCTCTGGCACAAACCCCGCTGGCTGGCGGTTTATGCCCAGATGATCCCGTTCCGGCTCCCGCTTCCGGGCCGCCCTCTCTCTGGGCCAACAGGGCCGGGCCTGCCTTACGCAGCGCCCAGACCGTGTCCCCCTCCCCTCCGGCCTGCGGCACCTGAAGGGGTCTGAAAATGCCTGCTCAGGACACCCGAGCAGGCAAACCAGAGACCTTACAGATAGCGGGCGGTGCCGTTATTCAGCTGGTCAATAAAGGAGTCACAGGTCATTTCCACGACTTCCCCTTTGGTGTTTTTCAGGCGCACCTTGCAGTCACCATCATTCATCGTGCCCAGCATTTCATAACGGGTGCCGGCAATTTCAACGCTCTTGTTTGTTTTAGCGGTCATGGTCTTTCCTTTCTGGAAAGCTAAATTTTCAAAACAGTCTCAGCCTGCGTTAATGGCAATATGCCGTTCCGCAGGTTTGCTTTCCGCCTTTTTGGGCAGTGTCACGCTCAGCACGCCATTTTTGAGAGATGCGCTGATTTTTTCGACATCCACATCATCCGGCAGCGTAAAGGCTTCCTCAAACGCAGCAAACTGACGGCCCGCCAGATGCTGTTTGACCGGGCCTTCCACTTCCGGCTTCTTCTTTTCACCGCGAATGCTCAGCACGCCATTGGCCGTACTCAGTTTAATATCGCTCTCGGCACAGCCCGGCACTTCCGTCGCCACAACATAGCCCGCAGCATTTTCCGTAATATCCGTGGCCCCCAGACGATGGGCAGGCGCACCGCTTTCCGGCACCTTGTAATCTTCAAAAAGGCGGCTCATCTGCCGTTCCAGAGCTGTCAGCGGGTCCGCTACACGAACATTGCCAACCGGAACACGCACAACAGGGGCACGACCGTTTGTTGTATAAATGGTCATCCGAACATCCTCCTTTTTCGCGCAGCGACCCCACAGGTCCCTCTACGCTTTCCAGAGGTAGTGTCTCCAGCTTTGCGCCTCCGGCCCTTGATCTAAATCAAATTCCAGCCCCTTGATGTCGCGCAACGGCAATGCGCTCACCTCATGCGGAGCAGCCCTGCACCTCCTGAAAACCTTTTATCATTTCACACCCTATTGAAACTCGCCTCTACGATTTCTCAATAGATGCTACAGCCCTCTGGCCTCAGCGCTTTCTTCCGGAGGCTGGCGGTATGCCTTGCTGCTGCCGGAGCCGCTTTTCAAGACAGGCTGGGCACAGGCACCCCATCGCAGCATCCGCAGGCAGAGGGACATCATGGGGTTTTTGCATACACCAGCACCGGGCGTCTGCCGTACAGGGGAACTCCGTTCCGCACTCTTCGCATCTCATGCGCAGCCTTGCTCCCCGTCCCGCGTTATCCTGTTTGCAAGACATCATAACGCGCCGCCACACGCTGCACAGCTCCTCTTTTGCCGCTATGCTACCCGTCAGGATTGCGCAACGCCGGAAGGGCCAGAGGGATGAAGCGGATTACCACACAACTACTGGCCTTCAGCTTGCTTAGCCTGCCACCCACCACGGCAGGTGCCGCTCCGGCTCCCCTTGCGCCCCCCGCTGCGCCGTCCCCCACACCTGCGCAAACCGCATCGTCCTCCCCCTTGGCCACAAGCGCCAGCACAGCAAGCCGCACAGCCGAACGCACCCCGGACACAGCCGCTTCTCCTACGCAAATGCCACAACCCACGCCGGACAATTACCGCCTGTCCGGCACACTCGGTCCGTATCCCATCGGGGCGACGCTCTCCGTTCGGCCCGACCAGACAGTAGCAAACGCGCATTATTTCTATGTAAAAAATCTGGTCGATATTCCCCTGTCTGCTCAGAACTCAGGAGAGCAGATGACGCTGAGCGAACCCGGTGGTGGCCGCTTCAGCCTGCATTTTGAAACAAGCGATAAAGACGCTCATGCCCCGCTCACCTTCCAGACCTCCACAGCACTGGCCGGAACCTGGATCAACGGCACAAAAACCTATCCCGTAAAACTGGATCTTGCCTCCATAGATCACCTCGCCCCCAACGCCCTGTATGAGGACGTCACAGACGCTCCCCCTGCGGTTTTCGAGGCTATGGTGCAACGCTTCCTGCGCAGCGTGCTGAGCGGCAACAAGGCAGAAACGGCAAAACTGATCTCATGGCCTTTAAGGGTAAATGCGGAACACGCCTTCACCCTTAAAACGCCCGCAGCGCTCTCCACATCATGGTCGCGGGTTTTCACGCCCTGTGTCCTCAACAGCCTGCGGGGCGCCATTCCGCATGAGATGTTTGTCCATAACGGGCAGGCCATGATCGCCAATGGCACGGTCTGGTTCGACGCTCATGGGGCGCGTGCGATAAACAGCTGCCCTTAACCCAGGGTTATCAGACCCCCTCATTATCGATTATTGACAATATTAGTTCCGGGTCAGCAACATGTTCTCACAGGATCATGCGCAAAATCGGTGCTCCAGAGACAACCGGCCCACTGCGCACTGATCAGAACAGAGACAGACCACGGAGCAGGGATTGACGATGGGCAAGCGTAACAAGGTTGTAAAAGAACGATATAGCAAGTCACTTTTGCTCTTTGGTACTGCTCTGGCAGGTCTGCTTTTTGATACAACTGCTGGCGCAGCCACGCCGTCCGCCGCTGGCACGAGCCCCAAAAAGCGCTCATCGCACACGGTTGCGGCCCACACACCGCCTGCTTCTGTTTCTGCACGAAAAGACCATACCGCGCCGCGCAAAAAGCGCAGCACAGGCCCTCTGGTCAGCAAAGATAGTGAGGAAGTCAACGTCAGCACGCACCGTGTTGCCAGTCATGGCGCAGAGGTCACCGTGAGCCGTAAGGTCATGGACCGGTTTGTTGCGGGCACCAACCCGATGCAGATCCTTGCCCAGACCACCCCGGGGGCCAACTTTACCTCCACAGATGCCTTTGGCCTTGATACCTACGCAAACACGTTTTACCTGCGCGGCTTTACGCAAATGCAGATTGGCGCAACCCTTGATGGCATGCCCTTAGGCACACAGGGTTTTATTAACGATAATGGTGTCTCCATCACACAGGCCATGATTCAGGATGACATTGGCGGCATGTCCATGTCTCAGGGGGCTGGCGCGCTGGACTCCTTCTCCGCCCAGAACCTTGGCGGGGCCATGACCTATACGTCCTCCGACCCCAAGGATAAGGCTGGCGGCAAAGTCAGCCAGACATTTGGCAGCTTCAATGCCTTCCGCACCTATGGTCGCGTTGATAGTGGCATCCTGAATTCCACCGGCACAAAATTCTATGCATCCTTTGCCCGCACCAAATCAGATTTGTGGAAAGGCCAAGGGTATCAGAGCGAATTGCAGGCCAATGCAAAAGTCGTGCAGCCTCTTGGGGACCGTGGCAAGATTACCGCCTTTTTTGGCTACGGTAATTTTACACAGGGCAATTACCTGTCCATGACCAAAAACATGTGGGAAAAGATGGGGCGTGATTCAACCTATCTGAAGCCCGATTACGAAAAAGCAAAACAGTGGGCTTATTATGCTCAATATACATCTGAGGTGCCACCGGGTTACGCAGGCGTCCTCTCCAATGATGAAATTGGCGACTACGCGTGGGATGCCGCCCAGTTACAGAGAAGCTACCTCTCCTCTGTCAACATGCACTACGACCTGTTTAAAAATGTGAAGTCTGACACGGTCGCTTACGGTAACGTCAACAGTGCCATCTATGGGGGCACCAACAACTTTGTCACCTCGCCAAGCTATGGCACGCCAAGCCTGAACGCAGATGGCAGCGTGTCCGGCGTCCCCATGGCGCTCGGCATGTCGCATGCGGCCATGCGCCGTCTGGGCTTTACGCAAAAATTCACCATTGAAGCCCCGCACCACAATAAAATTGAAACCGGTATCTGGTATGAAAACAACCAGTGGATTTATAATCAGAGACTTTATGAAGATGGCCTGACCTCTGCCCATAACTGGCTGTCTGACTTCAAGAGTGGCACAGGCCACACCTGGTTTGAGAACACCTTCAACACCAACACGTTCCAGTTCTTCCTGCAGGATCGCTGGACCATTACCCCTGGCATGACCTTTCTTGCTGGCTTTAAATCCCTGACCCAGACCACACACGGCGGCACAAAAGCCGATTATACCGATCAGCTGGCGGCTGAAGGCTGGAATACATATTACCGGCACCCTGTTAACGGGTCACTCACAGCCTCTGCGGCGTTCCTGCCGCACTTCAATTTTGATTACCATTTCCTCAGCCATCATGAATTCTACTGGGATATTGCAGAAAACATGCGGGCCTATGACTATTTTGCCCAAACAGGCGGGGACAACGCCTGGGGTGGGCTGGGCAATGCCAGCCGCCCCGCGCAGGTTGTGTTTGATGAAAGTAAAAAGGTTCTACGCCCGGAGCGCACATGGAACTACGTTGTGGGCTACCGCTATGACTCCCGCTTTTTCTCAGCCTCTGCTGATTTCTACCATACGGACTATTACAACCGCCTTGCCTCAATCAGTGAAGGCAGCGCCAATAACACGAACAATGCCTATCTGAACGTGGGCCGGGAAACCATGAATGGGGCCGACGTTCTGGCCACCATCCGCCCCATAGAAGGGCTTGAAATTACCAACAGCTTCAGCTGGAACAATGCCGAATATCAAAGCCGCTCCATTAATTACAGCGGACAGAATTACAACATTCGCGGCAAGCATCAGGTTTACTACCCAAAGTTCATGTATAAAGCCAACCTGAACTACACTTACAAACGGGCCATGTTTAACTTCAACGTCAACTATATCGGCTCCCGCCCGATGACGTATATGAATGATCAGAGCATCCCGGCCTACTGGCTCGCCAACATGAATTTTGCCTATAATTTTGGAAAAATTGGCTTTGCCCAGAACATGAAAGCGACTTTCGGCATCACCAACCTGTTTGATAAAAATTATATTGGCGGCGTTTACGGCTCCGCTGCCGTCACCGGGGATGATAACGCCAACCTGTTTGTTGCGTCCCCGCGCCAGTTCTTTGGTACCGTATCGGCAGAATTCTAAGGTTCATCACCCGGCAAAAGCCGGATCCATAGACGACACGGTTGTTTATACTCAGGGGTTCCATGTTCAAAAATATTCTTCTGCTGCTCTGCATGACTGCGCTTTCAACACCCGCCTTCGCGCAGGATCATGCAGCGCAAAATGCTGATATCGCCCCTGATATGCCTGCAAAATTTACTGTGAATACAGACAAGTTTGACTTCATCCGCCGGGATGTGATGATCCCCATGCGTGATGGCGCCAAACTGCATACCGTCATCCTTATCCCCAAATCCGCCCATAACGCCCCTATCCTGCTGACCCGCACCCCGTATAACGCCCAGCACATGACGTCTCAGGCAGAGAGCGGCACCATGCGCTCTGTGTTGCAGGGCTATGACAACATGCCGGACGTGATCGCGGATGGCGGCTATATTCGCGTAGTGCAGGATGTGCGTGGCAAATATGGCTCAGAGGGGCAGTATGTGATGAACCGTCCCCTCCGCGGGGCGCTGAACCACACAAAAGTCGACCATAGCACCGACACCTGGGACACCATTGAATGGCTGGTCCACAACCTGCCGCAAAGCAACGGCAAGGTCGGCATTATCGGCGTCTCTTACGACGGCTATACCTCCCTCACCGCCCTGATTAACCCCCACCCGGCCCTGAAGGTTTCCGTCCCCATGAACCCGATGGTGGATAGCTGGATGGGCGATGACTGGTTCCATAACGGAGCCTTCCGTGAAGAAATGCTGTCCTACATTTACAATCAGGATGCCACGGCGAAAAAAACGGCCATCTGGTGGGGCAACCAGTATGACAATTATGATCTTTTCCTGAATTCCGTTTCCGCCGGCGCGCTGGGGAAAGAACGTGGCATGGAGCAGATCGGCTTTTTCCGGCAGCTTCTGGCCCACCCGGCATATGATAGCTGGTGGCAGCAGCAGGCGATGGACCATGTGCTTGCGGACCTGCCGCTGAAAGTGCCAACGCTCCTCGTGCATAGCCTGTGGGATCAGGAAGATAATTACGGGGCCATCGCCCTTTACTATGCGCTTAAACAGAAGCAGGCAGACCAGCCAAACCTGTGGCTGGCGATGGGGCCGTGGAACCACGGCGGCGAGATCAAAGAAGCCAGCACGCTTGGCCCCATCAAACTTCCTTCCGATACCGGCCTGTATTTCCGCAAAAAAATTCTTGAACCCTTTCTGGCCCATTATCTGAAAGATGACGCCGTCCCGCTGCCGCAGCGCGTCTCCGCCTATCGCAGTGGCTCTGATGACTGGGAAACCAGAGAGGCCCTCCCCGCGCGGGATTGCACAACCGGCTGCACCACTCTGCATCTTACGGCCAAATATCAGCTTGCTGTAAACGGCTCGACCGAGACGTCCGGCTCTGTCAGTTATCTGTCTGACCCGGCACATCCGGTGCCGTATGTGCAGCGTCCGGTCATTACCCGAGGGGCCGCAAATTCCGCATGGGATAACTGGCTTTCAACAGACCAGCGCAATGCGGCGTCCCGCCCGGATGTGGCAACCTTTACCTCCCCCGTGCTGACGCAGCCGGTGGCACTCGACGGCCAGCCGCTTGTGCATCTGACCGCGACAACAAGTGGCACGGATGGCGATTTTGTTGTGAAACTGATTGATGTCTACCCGGATGAAGTGCCCGAACAGCGGGAACTGGGCGGCTATCAGCTTATGGTCAGCAGTGACATTCTGCGCGGGCGGTACCGTAAAAGCTTTGAACACCCCGAGGCTATTCCGGCTAATCAGGCCCAGCTTTACCAGTTCCGGCTGCCGATCATGAACCACACCTTCCTGCCCGGCCACCGCATTATGGTGCAGGTGCAGTCAAGCTGGTTCCCGCTGTATGACCGCAACCCGCAAACCTATGTCAGCTCCATCTTCACCGCGCCGCCGGAAGCCTATAAGCCCGCCACCATTACCATTGATACGGCAAAAAGCTGGCTTACGGTGCATACGGCAGACGCCGCCACACCGTAACGCTCGGCTAAAACCGGCTATTTAATGTCTTCAAATCGGATGTTCTGCACAGGGTATTTGTTCCAGTCCCGGTAATCAAAATGCCACCACTCAGCGGGGAGCTGTATAAAGCCTTCCTGCTGCATGGCGTCCCGCAGCAGATCCCGCGCCTTTTTCTGCTCTTCCGGCGCGTCCGGATAGTTGGAATAGGCACGGGGCGTCATTTCATCAAACCCGCTGGGCATGATCACCTGCTGCCCGGTTTTCAGGTCATATAAGGTCAGATCCACCGCACAGCCCCGGTTATGTCTGGACCCATGTGCGGGGTTGGCGACAAACTGGTGTTTGTCCGCAGGCGTTGCGTCCCAAAACAGTTTGGTAATAAACCACGGGCGATAGGCATCAAAAATTAAAAGCCCATAACCTTTTGTTTTTAAATATTCCGAGGCTCTGGCGAGCGCTTCCGCCGCAGGTTTTTCCAAAAAGGCGTGGGATGAGGAATAAACCGGCGTGCTGAGAAAATTCTCTGTCGTGGCATAGCGGATATCGAATTTGAAATCCGGCGTGAGTGTTGCAAGATCAACCAGATCCGGCGCACGCACTATCTTATCCTGCGCCGGGGGTGAGGCCGCAAGCGCCTCCCGCATTAAAACCTCAAGGGGTTTAACCGGCGTAATCCGAAAGACCATCGCAGCCTTGTCCTCCTGCGCACCCCAGGCGACTGGAGGGTGCATGACCAGAACCGCAAGAAAGAAGAGCTTTGATTTCTGCATGGCCGTTTCTTCAAGGGTTCATGATGAAAAACAAACTCTACCTTTTCACGCCGTTGAACGGAAGCTCTCACACTCCTTTCCCGCACGCGCACGCCTAAGAGTGCGCCACTTCCTTCCGCACGATCCGCCGCTGATCGTCTGACATCCCGCAGGCCTGTGGGGCATCCAGCGTCAGCAACAGGCGTGTGACGGGTTTTGCCAGCGCAGAAAGCGGTGGCGAACGATGCTGCACCGCCCCCTCCGGCTGCCAGCCCGGATAACAACCGCCCTTAAGTAACGCCACAGCGCCTGCCTCCGCCTGATACACCGCGGCCTCTTCCCCCAGATCCGCCACACGCCACTGCACCCCCGGCCCTACATAGGTGCACAGCAGACGCAGCACGACATGATCCACATGGAAGCGACGACAACTATCATGCGTAATCCGCTCCAGCCGGAAGCGCACGGCGTCCATCCCTGTCGCCGCGCAATAGCCGTCCACCAGCCCCAGCGCATCCTCCAGCAAGGCCCGTGTGGCCGGCGTAAAAACCGGCGCAAGTTCCTGCGCCAGCTCGTCCGGGGTGCCTGCTGTCAGGATCAGGGAAGGCCCCTCTTCAAGATAGGTCTGCGCCGCGTTTTCCAGATCCTGCCCCAGAGCACGGTCTGCGACCGCGATATGGCATGTGGGTTGCTCAATGGCCTGAAACGCAGCGTCTGGCGTGGGATAATGGAAGGATAAGGGCGTGTGCGGCATGGGGTTTCGCTTTATCGTGACGTTATGATATAACGTATCATATACGACATCGGAACCGCAATCCGAAGGAAAGAGCACCATGCCAAACCGGCTTCCTGTTACCGTTCTCTCCGGCTTTCTGGGAGCCGGAAAAACCACGGTCCTCAACCATATTCTGAACAATCGTGAAGGCCGCCGCGTGGCCGTGATTGTGAATGATATGAGCGACGTGAATATTGATGCCGATCTGGTGCGTGAGGGCTCGGACCTCTCCCGCACGGATGAAAAGCTGGTGGAAATGAGCAACGGCTGCATCTGCTGCACCCTGCGCGATGACCTGCTGACAGAAGTGCGTCGGCTGGCGGATGAAGGCCGGTTTGATTATCTGCTGATTGAATCCACCGGCATTGCGGAACCGCTGCCCGTCGCCGCCACGTTCTCCTTCCGGGATGAGGACGACCAGAGCCTGCTGGATATTGCCCGGCTGGATACGATGGTCACTGTGGTAGATGCGGTTAATCTGCTCAAGGATTACGCCTCCACCGACTTTCTGAAAGACCGGGGCGAGACCGCAGGGGATGCGGATGACCGCGCACTGGTGGACCTGCTGGTGGAGCAGATCGAGTTTGCGGATGTTGTCATTCTCAACAAGGTGTCCACCGCCACGCCGGAGCAGCGGGACGCCGCAAAACAGATTATCCGCGCCCTGAATCCGGATGCCGATCTGATTGAAACCGATATGGGCATCGTGCCGCTGGACCGCGTGCTGAACACCCACCGGTTTGACCATGACAAAGCCGAACAACACCCGCTCTGGTACAAAGAGCTTTATGGTGCCGCCGAGCATGTGCCGGAAACGGAAGAATACGGCATCAGCAGCTTTGTCTATCGCGCGCGCCGCCCGTTTATTCCTGAAAAATTCAAGGCCTTTATTGATACCTCATGGCCCGGCGTGGTGCGCGCCAAAGGGCATTTCTGGCTGGCAACACGCCCGGAATGGGTGGGCGAACTCGGGCAGGCTGGCGCACTGGTCCGCACGCAGGCCATGGGCCTGTGGTGGTGCGTGATCCCCACCCAGCACTGGCCGGAGGATGACGACTGGAAGGCGATGCTGGTAGGCAAATGGGACCCGGTTTACGGGGACCGCAGGCAGGAAATTGTCTTTATCGGCACGCCGGAAATGGATGAACCCGCCCTCCGCGCCGCTCTGGATGCCTGCCTTGCCCCGCAGGATACCGGGCGCTTTCAGCCAGAACTGTACGCCAACCTGCCAGACCCCTTCCCCGTATGGCGGCACCGCCAGCCGGAGGAGGAAGACGCCTATGCCTAAGGCCGAAACCTCTAACGAGCGCACGTTGCGGCATGACATGTGGCGGCGTTATACGGGGGATGACTGGCAGGCGTTTGACCAGCTGCCCTCTTTAGTCCGCCAGCGCGTGGCGGAACACGCGTATGATGCGTGGTCCGTTAACGTGCTGATTTTGTGGAAGCACTACAAGCGCACCTATGGCAACACGCTCCGCGGCCAGCGCGCGTTAATCCGCTATCTGGATTATTGCGAACGGCTGGAGCGGGAAGCCTTTGCCACCCACTACGCAGATCAGTACGGCACCCTGCTCCCGCATGATGCCGCACATGTCAGTATTCTGAGAGGTCAGGCCGTTACCTGAGCCTTCTCTAAAAACGCCTCAACCAGCCTGTTGAATTCAACAGTTTTTTCAAGCTGCGGCATGTGGCCCACCTGCGGCAGAAGATGCTTCACCACATGGTCGGGAGCATTTTTTGCCCCGGCCACCGGCAGGACTTCATCTGCCTCACCCCAGAAGAGGGTGACAGGAATACGGGCCGCATCCAGCACCGGGCGCAGGTCAATCGACTGCTGCCCGTTGGCAAAACAGGCGGCCTCAATGGTGCGCAGAGCCTCCCGCGCGCCATCCAGACGGCGGACGCGCAACACGTTATCCGCCATTCTGCGGCCAACCAGAGATTTGTCATGCACCAGAACCTGCAAGGCTTTTTGCATATCGCGCGTGCGGTCGGCTTCCACCATCTCCCGCAGGCTTTCCGCATTCACCTCGCGCTCCATGCCGGCAGGCGCAACCAGGGTAAGCGTCAGCACGGCGTCCGGGTAATCCCGCAGCAGAGCCAGCGCAATCGCCCCGCCCAGTGAGTGGCCCAGAATGTGCGCTTTTGGAATATCCAGCGCCTTCAGCAGTTCATACGCCGCCTCAGCCAGAACCGTAACAGACCCGTCGCCCACATCCTTGGACGATGCCCCATGCCCCGGCAGGTCAAACGCAATCACACGCTGATGGCGGGCCAGAACATCCTGATTCAGCATCCAGTTGCTCAGATCACCACCAAACCCGTGGATCAGCAGGACAGGCGCGCCGTCGCCCCGCCCGACATCACGCACATTCAGGCTATGCTCACCGACCGTAATCACACGCGGTTCCGCATTGGCGGCCTCGGCCTCTTCCCCGCCTTCTTCGTCAGTGTCGGCCTTGAAACTGGCAATAAACGCGTCAATCTCTTCGTCTGAGGCCTCCGCATCCGCCACCACCCCCAGCAGAGCGCCAACCGGCAGCGTCTCACCCGCCTGCGCAACCTGTTTGCGCAAAATACCGGAGGCCGGGCTTTCATACCCGCTGGTGATTTTGCTGGTTTCAATATCCGCCACTTCATCCCCTTCCCGCACGGTATCACCGGGGGAGAGGGTCCAGGAGGCAAGCTTGCCTTCCGTCATGGCCAGACCGAATTTGGGCATCGTCAGGGCTGTCAGGATCTTTGTCATTGTTCAGGCAACCTCACGCGTTTTCTGCATCATGACGGCTTTAACCGCCGCTTCAATTTTATCCGCATTGGGCATATAGAGGTTTTCCAGCGGGGTGGAGAACGGCACCGGTGTATGCGGCGGGACCACGCGGCGGATGGGAGCCTTCAGCGCGCCAAAAGCCTGCTCGGCCACAAGGGCGGAAATATCGCACGCCATGTTACAGCGCGGGCTGGATTCATCCACAATCACCAGACGGCCCGTATCTTCCACACATTCCAGAATGGTCTGCTCATCCAGCGGGAACATGGTGCGTGGATCCAGCACGGTACAGGAAATGCCCTGTTTTGCCAGACGGTCTGCGGCCTCGTTCGCCATACCCACCATGCGACCAATGGCGACAATGGTCACATCATCACCTTCACGCGTCAGGTTGGCTTCCCCAAACGGGATGGTATAGGCCTCGTCCGGCACTTCCTCGACGTCATCATACATGACCTTGTTTTCAAGGAAGATCACCGGGTCATCATCACGGATCGCTTCAATCAGCAGGCCTTTGGCTTCATAAGGAGAAGACGGCACCACAACCTTCAGCCCCGGAATATGGGTAAAGAGCGGATACAGCGCCTGACTATGCTGTGCGGCTGCATTAAACCCGGCCCCGTACATGGCACGAATGACCAGCGGTGTGCGCGCCTTGCCGCCAAACATGTAGCGGAATTTGGCAGCCTGATTCATGATCTGGTCGAGACAACAGCCGACAAAATCAACAAACATCAGTTCCGCCACCGGGCGCAGGCCGGTCGCCGCAGCACCCGCCGCCGCCCCGATATAGGAAGCTTCGGAAATCGGGGTGTCCAGCACACGGCTTTCCCCAAACTCGGTCAGCAGGCCTTTGGTGACACCCAGCACGCCGCCCCAGGCATCTTTCACGCCAGAGGAGCCGCCCTGCCCCCCGGCCACATCTTCACCCATCAGCACAACCGTGGGGTCACGCCGCATTTCCTGACGCAGGGCTTCATTAATCGCCTGACGAAAGCTCTTTTTGCTCATTGGTCTTTCCCCAAATACGTTGAGGGCAACAGGCGACATGCCCTCGCCCGAAATCCCATCAGATTTTGACGTAAACATCCGCCATCAGATCTGCATCTTCCGGCCAGGGAGCCTGTTTGGCGGCCTGCACGGCGCTCTCAACTTCGTCCGCCACGGCGGCATCAATGTCATCCAGCGCGCTGAGGTCCAGCAGCTTTTCCTGCGTGGCCCGTTCACGGAAGCTTTCAAGGCAGTCATGGTTTTTCTTGGCATCGGCCACTTCATTGGAGGCGCGATAGCTCATGGCGTCCCCTTCAAAGTGCCCATACCAGCGCTCCAGATGCACATGCAGCATGACCGGGCCTTTGCCGGAGCGGGCGTGGTCAATGGCATCACGCGCCGCGTCATGCACGGCGAAGAAGTCCGAACCATCACATTCCATATACGGCATGCCAAACCCGGCGGCGCGGTCCTTCTGGGTGCCCGCACAGGCGTAGGAAGACCCGGTGGCCTCGCCATAGCCATTATCTTCCACCACAAATACGGCCGGCAGATGCCAGGCAGATGCCAGATTAAGGCTTTCCAGCGTGGTGCCTTCATTCGAAGCACCATCACCATAAAAAGCCACGGCCACACCGTTATCTTTCAGAACCTTATGAGACAGCGCCGCTCCGCAGATCAGCGGCGGTCCACCGCCCACAATCCCATTGGCGCCCAGCATGCCTTTGGAAAGGTCGGCAATATGCATGGAACCGCCCTTCCCCCGGCAGACGCCGGTTTTGCGGCCATAAATTTCAGCCATCATGCCGCCCACATCCACGCCCTTGGCAATGCAATGGCCGTGGCCACGATGGGTGCTGGCAATGGTGTCCTGCTCCGTCAGATTGGCGCAGACCCCAACGGCGGAGGCTTCCTCCCCGCAATAGAGATGCACAAAGCCCGGGATTTCCCCGGTCGCAAATTCACGATGCAGGCGTTCTTCAAACACCCGGATGGTGCGCATGGCACGGTAGGACCGAAGCAGGGTCTCTCTGGAAATCTGCATAGACCACGTCCTTTTTTCTTTCTTGTGTGGCTGACCGAGGAAAGCTCCTCCCCAAACGCTTGCGTGCCATGCCCCGTTGCCGGCTGGCTCGGCAAAATAATACACCGCACGCATATGTGAATTTCTGTTTTGGTAACAAACCGCAGTCTTCCGCCCTTTTGCCTGACCGCCCTCCCCGGCCCTGACGCCAGCACTTTGCCCGCTCCCACGAATGGGCACGAAAGCTCTCTTTCGGCGTTCCCCTTCCGTGCTCCCCCCGGAGTCCCGCAACCCGCTCTCAGGGCAGAATCCCCTCCGCGAACTTCACCACATCGTCTGGCTTTCCGTTTTCCGTTGCCCTTTGCAGCAGAAAACCAGACGCGCCCCCTCCCCTTCGGCACCGCCGCGAGAGATCTCTTGCAATGCCCCGAACAAGAACATAACATGAACACCATGAAGCAAAGCTTGTCTGACCGTCTGGCCCTGCTCTCCGATGCCGCCAAATATGATGCCTCCTGCTCCTCCAGCGGCGCAGGCAAACGGGATTCTGCGGCCAGCAAAGGGCTGGGGTCCGTCAGCAACGGCATCTGCCATGCCTTCACGCCAGATGGCCGATGCATTTCCCTGCTGAAAATCCTGCTGACCAACTTCTGCATTTATGACTGCGCGTATTGCATCAATCGTTCCTCCTCCAACGTGCCGCGCGCGCGGTTCACGCCCGATGAGGTCATCTGGCTGACGCTGGAATTTTACCGCCGGAACTATATTGAGGGGCTGTTCCTCTCGTCTGGCATCATCCGCACGTCAGATGACACTATGAGCCAGATGGTGCGGGTGGCGCGGGAGTTGCGGCAGACGCACAAGTTCCGTGGCTATATCCACCTCAAAACCATTCCCAACGCTTCCCCCGCCTTGCTGGCGGAAGCCGGGCTGTATGCAGACCGGCTTTCCATCAATGTGGAAATGCCGACCGAGCACGGGCTGGCGGACTACGCCCCGCAAAAACATGCGTCAGAAATCCGCCACTCCATGGGCGAGATGCGCACGCATATCGACGCCGCAAAAGACCGCACCCTCACGGGCCGCAAAGCCCCGCGCTTTGCCCCGGGTGGCCAGAGCACGCAGATGATTGTCGGGGCTGATCAGGCAACGGACCGGGATATTCTCTCCAGCAGTTCCTCGCTTTACACGGGTTACAGGCTGCGGCGCGTCTATTACTCGGCGTTCAGCCCGATCCCCGATGCCTCGGCCATTCTGCCCGTCAAAGCCCCGCCGTTGTTGCGCGAGCATCGGTTGTATCAGGCCGACTGGCTTTTCCGCTTTTACGGCTTCCAGTTTTCTGAAATCACGGCAAGCCGCCCCGATGGCATGCTGGACCTTGAGCTGGACCCCAAGCTGGCCTGGGCGCTGGCAAACCGCGCGATGTTCCCCATCGACCTCAACCGCGCGCCGAAGGAAATGTTGCTTCGGGTGCCGGGCTTAGGCGTGCGTTCCGTGCAGGCCATTGTCGCCGCGCGCCGCCACCGGCAGTTGCGGCTGGAAGACCTCGCAAAGCTGAAAGTCTCCATCCGCAAGGTCAAACCTTTCCTCTACGCCACTGGCTGGTCCCCCGGCAGGCTGGCGGAACAGCAGAACCTCCGGCAGCTTTTTGTGCCGCAACCTCAGCAACTTGCTCTTTTCTGAAACGCGTTTTCTGATCATGGCCTACGGTTTTATCCTCGACGACCACACCTCTTTTTCCGCATGGCGGCCGCTGGCGCGCCAGTGCTTTCTGGCCGACCGTGCCCCGGAAGAAATTGAATGGCGCTGTGCCTCGGCAGAAACCACGCTGTTTGATACGCCGCTGGTCGCCCCCACGCCCAAAAATGGGGCACAGCCGCCTGTTTTGCGGAGCAAGTGCCTCGCTCTGCTGCGCTCCATTCTGCGCCATGCAGACCAGACGCGGTTTGCCCTCGCCTACCGCATTCTCTGGCGCGCGCAGACGGAACCGGCCCTCGCCAGCATCGCCACAGACCCGGACATTGCCCGCGCGTTGCACATGCACAAACAGGTGCGGGAAGATACGCATAAAATGACGGCCTATGTGCGCTTCCGTGAACATGGCGAGGCACAGAACGGCCGACGATCCTTTTACGCATGGTTTGAGCCGGACCATTATGTGTTGCCCAGCGTGGCCCCGTTTTTTTCAAAGCGATTTGTGGATATGGACTGGGTGATCCTCACCCCCAAAGGCTCTCTCGCATGGAATGGCGAGACCTGTGCCTTCAGCCCCACGCCCTGCGCCAAACCCAAATTGTCAGATGATATCGACCAGCTCTGGCAGACCTATTACGTCTCAACCTTCAACCCGGCCCGCATCAAGACCAAAGCCATGCTGTCTGAAATGCCACGCAAATACTGGAAAAACCTGCCGGAAACGCAGCTTATTCCGCAAATGCTGGCCGATGCACCGGCCCGCGTTGCCGCCATGGCCGCGCAACAACCCCGCCCGGCTCCGGCGTTTCACCACAAATTGCAGGAACGCCTGGCCTCTGCCGAGGGCCCTCCCCCGCGACGCCTTCACCGCGAGGGATAAGGATCGTCCGCCTCAGGGTACAGATGGCGGCGTGGGGTCTACTGTCAGGCGTTGCTTGCCGTTCATCAGCCGTTCGGCCTCATCATCACTGCCCACAGCGGGCGGTGAGCCGCGCAGCGGCAGGCGGGCCGTTTCCCGCACCGTCAGCATAGTGAGCGCGCCAATGAGTGCGGCCCCCATCAGATACCATGCGGGCATATCCAGCATGCCGGTCCGCTTCACCAGCCAGGCCGTCACCAGCGGTGTGGTGCCGCCAAACAGGGAAACCGAGACGTTAAACGCCACTGAAAGCGCTGTGTAGCGCACCGGCGTGTAAAACAGAGCCGGCAGTGTGGAGGGCATGGAACTGGTAAAACAGACCAGCGCCAGCCCCAGCAGCATCAGGCCACCAAAAATCTCGATGTCATTCCCACTGCGGATAAGGTGCAGGCTCGGAATAGCCAGTACCACCAGCGCCACACACGCACTGATGACCATCGGGCGACGGCCCAGACGGTCACTGAAATAGCCACCCAGAACATTCAGCGGCATCATCAGCACCATCACCAGAATGATGAGCAGTAGCCCCTTGCTTTCAGGGTAGTTGAGCGTGACCGTCATATAGCTGGGGATGTAGGTGAGCAGCATATAATCGGTCACGTTGAAGACCAGCACCAGCCCGATACATTTGAGCAACTGCCGCCAGTGGACCGTCAGCAGGTCGCGCCAGCCCGGCTTTTCATGCTCGCGCTTTTCGGCTTCTGCGGCATAGGCCTGAAAGGCTGGGGTTTCTTCCAGCCGGGTCCGCATATAGAGGCCAATCAAGCCCAGCGGTCCGGCAATCAGGAACGGGATGCGCCAGCCCCAGCTGACCATATCGGCGTCACTCAGCGAGAACTGGAGCGTCATCACTGCCCCGGCCCCGGCAATGTAGCCCGCCAATGTCCCGAACTCGAGCCAGCTGCCCATCAGGCCGCGATTTCGGTCCGTGGAATATTCGGCAATAAACGTCGCGGCTCCCCCATATTCCCCGCCGGTGGAAAAGCCCTGCACCAGACGCGCCAGCAGCAGCAGGATGGGCGACCACACGCCAATATGCCCATAAGACGGAATCAGGCCGATGCAGAACGTGCCCAGCGCCATCATGATCATGGTGACAGCCAGCAGTTTCTGCCGTCCGTACCGGTCCCCCATCGGGCCGAATACCGCGCCGCCAATGGGGCGGACCAGAAAGGCCACCGTGAACGTCGCGAAGGTGGCAATCAGCTGGAGGGTCGGGTCTGATGAGGGGAAAAACACCTTCCCCAGCGTGACGGCAATATAACCGTACACACCAAAATCGAACCATTCCATCGCATTGCCCAGCGCCGCGGCCCCCACGGCCCGCTTGAGCATATCAGTATCGACAACCGTAATATCGTCGGTCGTCAGGTGTTTTCGGCGCTTGAACCAGCCGAAATGCGCGTGAGAGTCGTGCTGGTCGCTCATGAGAAACAAACCCCTCCGCCTGTTTGCAGGTCTTGTTTACGAGGGGATTTTAGGGTGAATCTGTCACTATCTTCCTGTGTCATGCCCACATGAATACACAGCCATGCGCGGCATGTCGAAAAATGGGATAAAATTCTCCGGATGTGCCGTCCGTTACCTCGGATGATAATGGCGAGACAGTGCACTGACGTAAGAACAATCATTTTCAGTTTATCGAAACGTGGTGCGATACGCCCGAATTGTTTCGATCCAGCACAAAATTCTTTAATGGTTCTGAATTTTTTATAGAACACGCAGAAATATTATCGTGGAGAGCCTCGGTTTCTCTTTGAAGAAATAACCAGCATGACCTGTCGTTCTTCGAGCTTTTCGACAAACGGATCCGCCAAACCCCGGTATCACCCTGAACCATAGGTTAACAGGTCAGAACGATTTGGAAATCGACAAAACCCCATTCAGAATGGAATCGTAACAAATATGCGGTGAAGTTGCTTGTATCGCGATGAAATCATCTGCGGTCACCCAGGGCGACATACGGAGGCTGGTTGAATGAGCACTGTTCTTCTATCTGTTCGGTATGATCAGAAGAAATCTAAACAATATCCGTCCAGACCAGCCTTGCGAAAGGTTCTGCTCATTGGTGCCGCAGTAACGTTTGCTGGCTGGAACAGCGATGGCGCGAAAGCCGCCACCACAGCAGCGTCACATAGTTCTGCCTCCCCGGCCAAAAGCAAGAAGAAGAAAACCACCGCCAAAAAGACCACCACCGCCGCATCGTCTTCTGCCACAACGCCATCGGCGGCCACTGCTGCGCCCACTGGAACCGCAGGCACGACACAGACAAGTGCCACAAGCGAGAAGACCGACACCATCCAGAAGATGTCCGCTGTCACGAAGAGCAGCAAAAGCGAAGATGTGACCGTTACGGGCACCCGTCTTTCCCAGACGCGCCTGAGTAACGTCATGGCCGGTAGCACGCTGGACGCCAAGCAGCTTGCGGCCCGGGGATACACCAACCTTGGCCTCGCCCTTTTGCGTGAAAACCCGGCGTTTTCCGTCCCGTCAAACAGCCCCGTCGGCAGTCAGGGCTCATGGGGGGCCGGGCAGACCTTCAGTGGTCTGCTCGCTTTGGGGGATCAGCGAACCCTTACGCTGATTGATGGCATGCGTATGGTTGGTGGCGCGACAGCCTCACTTTATGGCGCAGGCAGCGGGTCGCAGGTGGATGTGGGCACCATTCCGACGTCGTTGGTGAAAAAGATTGATACCCGTTACGGGGGCGCGGGTGCAGCATACGGTGCCGATGCCGTGGCCGGTGTCGTTAACTATCAGCTTGATGATCATTTCAAAGGGCTTGATTTCAACGCACAGGGAAACTGGACCCAGAAACTGGATGGCGGGCAGGAAAAGGTTTACCTGAAATACGGCACAAGCTTTGACCATGACAAAGGCGGCATCGTCTTTGACGTAGAATATCGTAACGCGGACGGCCTCGTTTACAATGATCGCGCCAAAAGCATCGGCAGTGAAGCACAGACCTATCTGTGGCCGGCGCTGACAAGCGATTCACCCTATTATTATGTCCTGACCCGCAACGAGCGTTTCAGCCAGCTGAGCGCAACCGGCATCCCGCTTATCAATGGCAACCTGAATCCTTCGTCTTTCGGCAAAGCGTCTGGTGGTATCGCCGCTGCGGGCGGGGGTGTTTTGCAGTTCAGCCCGAACGGGCAATCTCTTGTCCCCCTGACAGGCACCGTCACACGCAGTAATTATTACACCGCTGGCGGGAACGGTCTTTCCTTTGAAAATTATGACCAGCTTTATACGCCGCAGAATTCTCTGAATCTGACAACGCTGGGACATTATGACTTCACCCCGCACCTGCATGCCACATGGCAAGGCTGGTACCAGCGCGGGCAGGCAAAGAGCTCCGTTAATCAGGGCCTGTATTATTCTGCCACGTTTGAAGGCAGTCCGCTGACGCGTGCTAATTTTGATGCTGACCCGCAGAGTTACGTTAATGGCAATCTGGTTTTAAGCACGGCCAACCCGTATCTGACATCGGCAGAACGAAGCACCATCATCAATTCCCTTAAGGCTGCCGGCCAGCCGACGGATACGTTCTACCTCTCTCGCGCCAACCAGGATTTTGGGGAGGGTGCCTTTACCACCACAAACCAGATGTATCGCTTTCAGGGCGGTCTGAATGGTGATTTCGACGCCATAGGCCGCCATTTCGACTGGAGTGTTAAGAGCGAATATAGCGAGTATCTCAGCAACACCAAAACCCTGATGGTGGATACCAACAACCTGATTAACGCACTGGATGCCGTAACACTTCCTGATGGCTCCATTGGCTGCGCGCCGGGTTATACCAACTCCACAGCCCAGACCCGGAGCGAGACCTGCGCCCCCCTGAATGTCTTTGGGCGTGGTCAGGAAAGTCAGGCCGCACTCAAATACATTACGTCATGGGTTAACCCCAGCAACACCAATAAGCAGCTTGACGTTCAGGCTGAAATTCACAGCACCATTCTCAAACTGCCCGCAGGAGATGTGCGCTGGGATCTGGGTTACGAGCACCGCTGGGAATCTTATGACTTCAATGCAGGCAGCATCCTGAATGGTGAAGTGCTGTCTGATGGCAGCCGCCGCCAGTATGGTGACGAAATTCCTACCCCCAATACCAGCGGGGCTTACGGCACGCATGAAGTCTTTGGGGAACTCGATGTGCCAATCGTGTCCCCGGACATGCATGTGCCGGGGGCTTATCATATTTCAGCTACAGCCAATGGACGCTACATTAACAACAGCATGACCGGCAGCTACTGGACCTACATGTTTGGTGGCAGCTGGTGGCCCACCAGAGATTTTGGCTTTAGCGGAAATTATGCCCAGTCGGTTCGTAATCCGTCCGTCACGGAACTGTTCTCCCCCACCAGCCGCGTCAACAGCATGGCCAGTGACCCCTGTGCTCAGGAAGATATTGCCAACGGCCCCAACCCTGCCGTGCGTGCAGCTAACTGTGCCAAACAGGGTATTCCGAAAGGCTTTGTTTCGAATATCGTGAACTACGGTATTTACGGAACTGATGGCGGCAACGCGCATTTGCAGAACGAGGTTTCCCATAGCTATACGGGGACACTGCATTTCATGCCGCATTTCATTCAGGGTTTGCAGCTGGACGCCTCTTTTGTTGATGTCACCATCAGCAATGAAATCGAGGATCTGGGCATCAGCGACATCATGAGTGCCTGCTATGATTCCGCCTCGTTCCCCAACAAATATTGCAGCATGTTCTCACGTGACCCTGACACCCATCAGGTGACGGATTATCGGGAAGGCTTCGTGAATATTGCCAATCAGCATATGCAGGCTCTTGAAGCAAAGCTGAACTACTACATTCCGCTGTCCCGCTTTGGCGAACGGTTTGTGAACTGGGGTGCGTTTAACCTTGGCGTAAACTACAACCACTACGTCAAGAATACGCAGACATTCCTGGGCGCGACCTACCCTCAGGTTGGCAGCACCAGCTCCCCCAAAGATTCGTTTACCGCTAATCTGGATTATGTGCGTGGCCCGCTTTTTGTGCAGTGGCAGACCATCTATTACGGCCCGTCCAAATTTAACGTGACCGCCAGTGAATATGCAGAAACATTTAACAGCCGCCCGGACTTCTTTTACTTCAATACGACAATTGGCTACAAAATCACAAAAAATCTTAACTTCAACTTCATGATGAACAACGTTTTCAATGCACTTCCCAAAGGTGTGGGAACAGTGGGCCTGACACGCTATTACGATGTCATTCTTGGCCGTTCTTTCCAGGCCTCAATCGGTGTCCACTTCTGATGTGACAAGCATAGGGTATTCTTTCTAAGAGCCTATGCGGTACGTCGATCTGTCTAAACTATTTGGCCGTTACAGGTAAAATTCCTGTAGCGGCCCAATTCGTTACAGCCGTTTCCGTGACATCAACGCGGGCTTGGATTTTCGTAATCAGTACGCCACCAGACCTTACGCCAACCCACACTAACGCCCTAGTACGCGCAGGAAATCCGTCCCCCAATAAAGCGCGGTTCTCCGGGGATGTAGAAGTAAGTTGTCGTGGCCTGCCCGCCGCTTTCCGCAAACCGGCGGTTGAGGATATTGCGGGCATAAACCGTGGCTTCCCACCGCCCGGAGGCGGAGCGAAAGGACACATGCGCCCCCAGCAGGAAATACGGCGGCAGACGGTAAAACCCGGTGCCGCCCGGTGTGATGGCCTGACTGCCGCGATACTGCCAGTCCGGCCCGAACTCCAGCGTATAAGCGCGCGCCAGCGGTTGCCGCCACTCTGCCGAGCCATTCAGTGTCAGCTTGGGCTGGCCGTTATCCACCCCGCTAAAATTATCGTTAATGGCTTTCCATACGCCATGCTGTGCGTAATAGGCGTTGGTCTTGGCGCGGTTTACCGTCGGGAAATCCTGAAAATTCCCCCGCTGCCAGCCAAGATTTTGCGTGAGATGCAAATGGCTGAACGGATGTGCCTCAATAGTGCCCTCAAACCCCCAGCTTTCGGACTTTGGCGCGTTGGTAATTTCGCTCAGCGGTCCGTAATTGGGGATCAGCACCGTGCCCAGAATCTGCTGATTGTGAAAATCGTTGTAAAACGCAGCACCATTGATGCGCAGCTTGTCCGGAATAGGGTCGGATTTGAAGCCCACTTCATACGTCAGCACCGTTTCCGGCTTAAACGGGTCAAGCTGTGCCTGAATCTGGGTATTGTTGGCGGTAAAGCCGCCGGGTTTGAAGCCCTTGCTCATTTTATAATAGACGAGCGCATGCTGGAGCATCTGCCAGGAGACGCCAACCTGCCCGGCAAACTGGTCAGACGTGGTGCTCTCACCGTGAAAATTCGTGGTTGCACCACCAAAAATCTGAGATTTCAGACCCGTGATAGAGCGTTCATCCCGCTCATGCAGCAGACCGCCCCAGATCATCACGCCATGCGGCAGGCGATAGCTCACATGCCCGAATTCTGAGAGACTTTCCTGATTCAGACCAAAATTGGTCGCCATCATATAGCCGCGTGCAGGCGTGTAGTCTGTATAATCAAAGAAGAACCGCTGGTTCATCCGCGTGCGCTGATAATGCGCGCCCACCACCCATTGCAGCTTGTCCTGCGTGTTGGAGGAATGGAGCCGGAGTTCCTGCGTGAATGTATTGGCATCAATCGTGCGATACGTATCTGCCTGCGAGAGTGCGGTGCCGTCCTGATCAGTATATTCGCCCTGCCGTTCCGTCTCGAACGCGCTGATGGCGCTGAGGGTCAGTGGTCCGAAATCATGGTCGATATGCAGGTCCGCACCCCAGAACTGGTTATGTTCACTCGGCTTGATCCCTGCCTTACGGCCAATCAGTTTTGCAAATTCCGGGCGCGACGACCACTCCGCCTGCTGCCAGGATGCCATATCCGGCAGAGGCTGCGTGCCGATCAGCCGATGCACGGGCACCGCCGTCACAACTTCGCTGTTATCCTGCGTAAAATGTCCGCCCAGCAGAATGGTCGTGTGCGCATCCGGCTTCCAGCGCAATTTACCGCGCAAAGCCCAGAGGTCCGCATCGCCCAGATGGTCGCCATTCAGCGGGTTGGTCTGCCAGCCGCCGCCATGCTGGGTCTGCCCGGCCAGACGGAAGCTCAGCCCACGCGCCAGCGGGCCGGAGACATACGCCTCGCTGCGGCTGCGGGCGTAGGAGGCAATATCCTCCGTCGCGCCAAAATGCCATGCGTCCGTGGGGTCATTGGTGTGCAGATGCACTTCCCCGCCCGTGTCGGACTGCCCGTGTTCCGTGCCCACCGGGCCGGGGGTGACACTCGCTCCGGCGAGGTCAAACATCATGCCGCTAGTCATGGAGGAATAGGGGAAGGCGACGTCATCCACATAGGTCAGGACGGGGGCCATATTGTTCTGCGTGAAGTCATTAAACCCCACCCCGCGCAGATAGAAATTGGTGGAAGCCGTGCCATTAATGCTCTGAATGGTCAGGTTCGGGGCCACCCGTTCCAGCCCGCGCAGCGTGACCACGCCACGCTCCGTCAGCCGCTCCGCCGTAATGCGCGTGGTAGCGTCCGGGATATGCTGGGCTTCCTGATACGCAAAATCATGCCGCCGCGCACTGACATCCACCGCCGTTGTCTGCCGCGCCATCACCGGGCCGGGCTTTGCCGTGCTGGCGTGCCGTACCGGGCCTGCACGATGATGGACCTTTCCATCAGATGCAGCCCCTTCAGCCTGCGCCGCAGCGCACCAGACAGGCATCATCCCCACCATGGTCAGCGCCGTGCTGAGCCTGCTCATCCGTCTGGTTACGCCCGCTTTACGGCGGGAGACAGCTTTTTGACCACGGTAGAAAATAAGACCACTCCTTCATGATCCTGAACCCGGCACGAAGAGACGGAGCCAGCCCTCCGCCCCCTCAGGCCAGTCAGAGAATGCAACGCGGGTGCCCAGCTTTAGTCACCCTGAAAAACAGCCTCCGTATGAAGGCTGCTCCCCCGCTCTTGCAAGCATGGAATGACTTTCAGGCTCTCTTTTCGCGCAACAGTCACATAAAGGCGTCACCTCAGAGCGGAAGCCTTAATAGCCTTTTGCGGGATCATACCGCAGGGGCACATCCCTCCCCTGCTCCAGTGCCTCAATAACAGACGCCACATACGCCGCCCGCGCGGGACGCGAGGAATCCGCTGCCGCGTGCGGGGTGATGATGACACGCGGATGCGTCCACAATGGCGAGGACGCAGGCAGGGGTTCCTTGTCAAACACATCCAGCACGGCCGTATGCAGTGTGCCGTCATTCAAGGCCCGCAGCAGATCGGCTTCCACCACCAGCGGGCCACGCCCCACATTAATCAACCCGGCTGGCTTGCGGAGCTGGGCCAGCACATCATACGTCACCATGCCGGTGGTCTCGGGCGTTTCCGGCAGCAGGCAGACCAGTGTGTCACACGCATGCAGAAAGCCGCTCAGGCCTTTGGTGCCCGCGTAACAGGTCACACCCTCCAGCGTTTTGGCATGCCGCGCCCACCCGGAAACCTGAAAGCCCGCACGCGCCAGCCGCATGGCCACCGGGGCACCGAGGCTACCAAGGCCCATCACCCCCACCTTCATCTCGGCAGAGGTTCGGGCAGGTCCAGTCTGCCGTGTCCAGACCTTATCCTGCTGGCCCACGCGCCAGGTGGCCGCATCCCGCAAAATGGAAAAGACGGCCCACAGCACGTAATCTTCCATCTGCAGGACGGGCTCCTCCCCGCCCATGCGGATCAGCGGCACGTTTTTAGGCCATGTCGGGTCACAGGTAATATGGTCCACACCCACGGCGGCACTCAGAATGGCTTTCAGATTGACCATTTTTGCCAGCCGCCCCGGCTCGGGCTTCCAGACCAGCGCGTAATCCACATGGGCGGGGTCCACCGTCGGGTCATCCCAGTCCCGCACCGCAAGCCGGGGCATGAGGCGGGCGAACAGGGCTTTCCATTCAGGAAGTGCTGCGGGACCTCCCTGCTTGATGACCAGACACACCATGATTACCGCTCCCCACTCTTTAACGATTGTCCTCGGCCAGCATACTGCCGCGTGCAGGCCAGGCACACCAGACTCAGCACCACTGTTCCCAGAAGATAAAAGCCAGGAATGGCTTTATCCTGAAAATAGGTGACCAGAACAGAAAGAATCATGGGGGTAAACCCACCAAAAACCAACTGCCCCAGTGCATAGCTTAACGCAATGGCGGTTGTCCTGTTGCGCGGCAGAAAAATCTCGGCAAACAGAGCCGGGACGGACGCATAATACCCGCAATAAACAGTTGTCACCAGAAAAGCCTGCACCAGCACAAGGTGCAGGCCGGACGGAAAGGCTACCAGAAAATGGAACAACGGCCAGGCCATCACACCGCCTGCAACCGCCATAACGGCCATCATGCCCCGCCGCCCGACTTTATCCCCCAGCAAGGCAAACAACGGCGGCAGAAGAATGGTCAAAATACCTGAGACCATTGTTCCTATAAAAGAGACAGAATCCCCCAGATGCAGCTGGGTTTTTGCCAGCGTGGGCATGTAGATATTCAGATAGCTTCCAGTGGCTCCAGCACTCACCAGCCCCATCCCCAGCAGCAGGCGCAAGGGCTCATGCCGGACAACCTCACGCACGGGCTGATGATTCTCCTGCCGTCTGAACTCCGGGGATTCATCACTGATCAACCGGAGCCAGGCCGTAAGCGGTCCCAGCACCATGCCAAGCGCAAACGGCAATCGCCAGGCCCATGCCAGAATTTGTGCCTCGCTAAATGCCTGATGCACCAGCCACGCCACCGCAGACGCCAGCGTGACAGCCACCCCACCGGCAGACCATTGCAAGCTGGAATACACCCCGCGATATTTTGGGCTGCGCTCCGCCAGCATGGTGGCCGCGCCGCCAAACTCACCGCCTGCGGCAAACCCTTGCAGCAGGCGGGACAACACTACAATCACGGGGGCCGCCAGCCCGATCGTAGCATAGCTCGGCACCACAGCCAGAAGGCCGGTCCCGACCGTCATCAGTAAAGACGAGAGCACCAGCCCCTGCCTGCGCCCCTTTCGGTCCGCATAGGAACCAAGCCACGCCGCCCCGATGGGGCGTGCCACAAACGCCACCCCAAAACTGCCAAGGCTCAGCAGAAGGGAAAACCCGGCCGTTGTGGCCGGGAAAAACAGGTGAGACAGGATGACGGCAAACAGACCGTAAAGAATAAGGTCATACCATTCCAGAACGCCCCCCAGCGTTGTGGCCAGCACAGAGAGCCAGAGACGGGCGTTGGAGGGCGCATGCGGCGTGTTTGTCATTCAGAACCCCGAGGTGAAGCTGACAAGGCCGGTAAAATTGCCACCGGTGATGTAGGTCGGTGCGCTTCCCTTGATAACAGTATGTCCGTCCGTGGCCAGCGTATTATGGGCATTGGTTGTCAGCCCCCATGCGCCGGACAGATAGTGGTTGTTGCCCAGATTGGTCAGGTTCAGCTGCAATTGCGGGCGTTTGAGGAAGAACACATCGTTAAACCGGTAGCCAATGCCCAGATTGGCCGTTTCATAAGAGGGAATTTTCTCATCATTCATGAAGGTAGAATATTCGGAACCGACATAATTGAAGGCGAAATTCCCGAACACATGCCCATCATCATAAGACAGACCAATGGAGCCGCTGAATTTGGGACTGAGCACTGCGACTTTCCCGGCCGTTGGCAGATAGGTACCATTGGAAGCGAGGTTATTATCCGTCGTGGCGTGCAGATACTGGCCGGAAAAATACGGCGTGAAGTGATGCCAGCGCGGCAGGCTGATTTCCCCGCTAATCCCGCGCGTGGTCTGGCCACCCCCGTTGAGCGACGTGGTAATGGTTGTCCCTTCCACCAGAGAGCTGCTGGTAATCTGCCGGTTGGTAAAATTGTAGTTAAAGAAAGAGAGAGACAGGTTGAAATACTTACCGTAATGCCGATAACCCAGCTCTTCCGCGATGGAATATTCCGGCTTCATCCCGCCTGTCACATGGCGTGACGTCATCTGCCCGGTAGAGGAGCTGAACATGTCCACAGATGGCGTAATGGCTGCGGCCTCACGGAAGGCCGTGGTGCCGTTAATATAGACCTGATCCCGCGGCGTAATCTGATAGCTGATCGCCACGCGCGGCAGAGGCTGCGCATCGCTAAAGCCCGTTGCGTAGGTGGCCCCGGGCATCAGGTTGGTTGCCGTGCGGGTAATCATGGCCTCCTTGAAACCTGCTGAAATTTTCAGGCGGTCATGCAACAGGGAATAGGTGTCCATCAGGCTCAGCGTGTTGGTCTGCTGAATAACGTGTGCATCCCACTGCTTCAGTGCTGCACCGGACGCCGTCAGAACAGGGTCCTGCCCCCACCGGCTGGCGTTCCCTGCGGCATCCGGCAGAGAATATGTCGGGTCTTCCGCATAATTGATGTAGGAATACCAGTAGCCAAACTGGAGGTCATTATGGCCTTTTTTCCAGTCCAGAACACTATTGATCCCAAAAGTGGATTCATGGAACGTATCATTGGACTGCGCCACCTGAGAAGACGCCGACCCGTCCGGAAACTGGAGCGGGCTGGCAGACTCTGCCCCCAGAAACGCCGTGTTCTGGTTGAGCGTGCTGCCGCCCTGCACCGTGCCATCCACATCAAAAATGTACGGCGTGACTGAAAGATTCAGCCCTTCCGCCAGCTTGAACTTCATCTGCACGCTGGCGCGCGCATGTTTCCATTCATACTGATGGAATTTGTAATAGTTTGTATTACTGCCGGTAAAATTCTTGCTGTAATTATAGTTTATGCCATAGGCATTCCATTGCGCCATGGTGGGGTAGGTATACAGGTTTTCCTGCACGTCATTATAGGACATGAAGGCGGAAATGCTGTTGCCATCTCCCCACTTCTTATTTGCCTTGAAGTCTATATGCCAGCGGTGCAGCCCACCCGGCCCACGCCAGTTGGACGCCTGCGTATCAGAAAAAGATGCAAAGCTGTGAATACCGGTATGGCCCCATTCCCCGCTATCCAGCCGCAGGAATTCACGCCGCATGTTGTTGCCGCCATAGGTGAGGTCTAGCAAACCGCCAAATTTATGGGACGGATCCCGCAGCTTTTCGCTAATTAGCCCACCCACCGCGCTGAAGGTTGGGGCCATCAGATCCGGCGCGCCGGGTGTTACCGTTACAGACCCGACATTTTCCGTATCCGCCCAGCCGGAGGACGTCGGAGAGTAGTAGAGAACGTCCGATGGGTTCATGCCTTCCAGTTCATAACCCAGTTCGTTCTGGTTCATCCCGCGAATGGAGACACTCATGCGGTCTGTCGCCCCCGTCGGGTCAGCCGAGGCCACCACAACCCCCGGCACATTCCGCAACAGAGTCAGCGCATTGGTTGCAGGGGCCTGTGCGGCAATATAGTCCCGTGTCACACCACTTTTTGCAAAGGGATCTGTTTGCTTCGGCATCATGCCGCCACCAGCGGAACGGCCAGAAACACCATTTGGCGTGAGGCCGGAACTGACCGTAATTTCTTCAGCTTTTCCCGCCATCAGGGGGCCCGCTTTCCGTGCCGGACGCACGGACGCAGGACTGGAGGAAGCCCGGCCTGTTGCTCTCACGGGCGTCCGCTTGCGCACAGTATCCTTACCGGTTTCCGCCAGTGCGGAGGCCGTATTGCCCGCCGCCAGAACCGCAACACAAAAAAGACTTACAGAATTTGCTGAAAGACGGCGCACATTACGTCTCCTGTCACAGGCCAAGGCGTTGTTTGTCTGGTCTGAGAGTGTGCCACGGTCCGCCCCCGCCGGGTCTTCGGTATACGGGGAACCGGCACCATCACACTGGCAATTCTTCATCCCAAATTTCGGTATACCGAGATTAGTCTTATCCGGCGCACGCCTGTCAATCATGTTTTGAAAACGGAACTATTAATTTCCGGCAACCCAACACAGAAAATCTGCACATACCCTTATGAGAAAAGGGTTTTATCTTTTATTTTCCAAATAATATAATATTTCCGCTACAGGATTCTCAGCTTTCCCAAAAAGCCCTCACCCCTGAAAATCTCCTAACTTTCTTTATGAGGAAGAACCCCAATCTGATTCTTCCCCCCTCACCCCAGCATCTTCACCGGCCTCCAAAAATCTTTTCTTTTCCGTATCTTTCAGGCCTGAATAACCTCAAAAAATTATTTCCTGTTTGTGATTTTATTCTTTTTAAATAGTCATATTTTCCAAAATTTAAATCCATTTCCTGTTCATAAAAGAGTCTGCTTTTCTACCCAGACTCATACAATTCAGCATACAAAAACTTCTTCCCAAGACTCACGCCAGCGTTTATCCCTATTTTCAGTATGCCGAAAAAGTTCTGCTCTTAAACGCTTTGCAACGGAGATTCTGGTCATCATGACAAAGCCGTCGTCTGCACCGCTCCATTATGATGTTATTCTGGCTGGTGGTGGCATTATTGGCCTGTGCACTGCGCTGTTTCTGCGCGAAAAAGGCCTCTCTGTTGCTGTTCTGGACAAAGGTCGCCCAGGTTATGAACAGTCCAGCCGCAACTGGGGCTGGGTGCGCACCATCAGTCAGGCCATGGAGGAACTGCCTCTGGCTGTCGCCAGCCGTCCACTCTGGCAACAATGGGCAAAAGAAGGCGATTTTGGCTATACGCGCTGTGGCCTGCTCTCCCTCGCGCAGGATAAGGAAGAGTGGAACACTCTGGAAGGCTGGCTGGCCGCCGCCCGCACGCATGGGTTTGATGCGCGTGAACTGGGCCAGCCGGAAATACACACCCTGCTGCCACAAAGCCGGGGCCAATGGGCTGGCGCGCTTTACAGCCCTGGTGATGGGCGGGCGGAGCCTGATCTCGCTATGCGTTTTCTGGTGCGCAAGGCCGAAGCCGCAGGCGTGACGATCCTGCCGGATACGGCGGTCAAAAGCATTGATATTCAGGGGGGCCGCGCCTGTGGGTTTGAAACAGAAACCGGACGCATCAGCGCCTCCGCCGTTGTGGTTGCGGCGGGCATCTGGTCCCGCTGGTTGTGCAAAACGGTTGATATTGTCTTGCCACAACTCAAGGTGATTGCCTCCGTTTTGCGCACGGAGCCTATGGAGGGCGGACCGGACCCGATTATCGCCTCATCCCGCTTTTCCGTGCGGAAACGGATGGACGGCGGCTATACGGTTGCCCAGCGCAATTCCTCCATCACATACGTCACGCCAGATTCTTTCCGCTTCATGCGGGAGTTCATGCCGAATTTTCTGAAACAGAAAAAACTGCTGAGCGTGCGTGTCGGCTCTTCCTTTGTGGAAGAACTCAAACAGGAACGACAATTCGGAAAAGGCCGCCCCAACCCGTTTGAACACTACCGCGCGTGTGACCCGGCCCCGGACCGCAAGACACTGGCCCGCACCATGCAACGCCTGCGGGAAGACATGCCGGTGTTTGAAAAAACCCGTGTTGCCGCCATGTGGGCGGGCGTGATTGATGTTGTGCCAGACGCCCTGCCCATTCTCTCCCCCGTTGCCCGCTATCCCGGCCTGTTTGTCGCGACCGGCTTTTCCGCGCATGGGTTTGGGGTGGGACCGGCTGCCGGTAAACTCATGGCCAATCTGATTGCCGGGGAGCAGGATACGCTCGGGCGCGAACATTTCACACTGGAGCGTTTTGGCTGCAATGGAGAAACCTCTGCGGGTCGCTGACCCGTGTTATTTCACCACAGCATGACTTTCAGATAAGAAGCCCTCATACTTGTCCCCCCGGAACCGGCTATGATGGACCAATGACTGACAGTCGCCCCTCCCTGACTGGTGAAGAGCTGTATACCGCCCTCCGCCGCGATATGATTGACAGCCGCGTGCAGGGCGGCACCGTCCTGCAGGAGGAGGAGATTGGCCGCCGCTATGGCGTAAGCCGTACGCCTGTGCGTGAAGCCCTGCAACGCCTGCATCAGGATAAGCTGATTGGGCGGAAGGGGCGGTTTTATGTTGTCGCCTCCCCGTCTCATGACAGCATCCGGCAGATTTACGAATTTCGTGAAGCGATTGAGACGGCCTCCGTCGCCCTGTGCTGCGAACGCGCGGATGAAGCCCTGATTGAAACCATTCAGGCCTGCCTGAATGAACAGGCCGAAGCAGGACACGCCAAACAGTTTTATGAGTTTGAACGGCTGGACACCCAGTTCCATGTGCTGATTGCCCAGGGCGCGCAAAACGAACTCCTCCGCCGTCAGCTTGAAATCAGTTATGACCAGATCTGGTTTTCCCGCGTCGGTAATCTGGTATCCCTGCCGGACTACTCGGTGGAAGAAACCCTTGCAGGCCACCAGCGCATTCTGGATGCCATCCGGCGCAGAGATGCCGGTGTCGCGCGGGCAGAAATGTATACCCACCTGCGCAGCGCCATTTTGCTGAGTGCCCGATCCCGCCCGCAAGGCCGCACATCAGCAGCCCCCCGCACACCCCGTAAAAAAAAGCCGGCCCCAACCTCGTAAAAGGTCGGAACCGGCTTTTCAAACCGCCCGGAAAGGCTGGCAGTCCTTTAAAAGACTGCCAGACCTACCGCGTTATTTTGCGGCGGCGTCATCCAGCGCATACGCGCGGATATAGTCACCAGAGCGGGTGCCAAGGCCACCGTGCCCACCGGCGGCAATCAGCACATACTGCTTGCCGTTGACGGAGTAGGACATCGGCGTTGCCTGACCACCAGCGGGCAGACGGTCACGCCAGATCACCTTACCCGTGGCAAGATCGATCCCGCGCAGATAGTCGTCAGCCGTTGCGCCGATAAAGACCATGCCGCCCTTGGTCACAACGCTACCGCCAATATTATACATGCCCGTGGGCAGCGGCAGATTGTTGTGGGTGCGGAAAGGCCCGGTGTCACGCGTGGTACCAATCGGGTGCTGCCAGATGATTTTCTTCGTCACCAGGTCAATCGCCGTCATGGTGCCCCAGACAGGCCCCTTACAGGGGATCTGCAGCGGGTTCAGCCAGGGGTTGGTGTAGGCCACATACGGGGTGCCGTAATCCGGCGAGATCGCCAGAGCGTTCCCCTTGGGTGTGGGTTCATTGCCGTCACCATTCCATTTGGGCAGAGCGCCGCTCTGTTCCAGTCCGGTGCGGTGGTCCAGCTTGATGCGGAACGGCAGGTAGCTGGCGTTGGCAAGCAGAACCTTACGAACCGGGTCAACCGTTGCACCCTGCCAGTCCACTACGCCGTAGAAGGCCGGATAAACAATGGTGGTTTTCCCAACGTGCGGGGGCGTAAACTGCCCTTCATACGCGGAGGATTTATACTGGATACGGCAGATGAGCTGATCCAGCAGCGTTGCCCCCCACATGTCCGTTTCTTTCAGATCCGGCGGGGTGAGAGAGGGCATGGCAACCGGGTACGGCTGGGTGGGAGACACATGGTCATCCGGTGCAATACCAGCTGTCGGAACCGGCTTTTCTTCAACCGGGTAGCCCGGAACAGGCTGGCCGGTACGGCGGTCGAGCACGAAGAATTCGCCACGCTTGGTTGCCTGCACCAGTGCGGGAATGTTTTCGCCATTCGGGCCGGGCAGATCAACCAGAGACGGACCAGCCGGAATGTCCATGTCCCACAGATCGTGATGCACGGTCTGGAAGGTCCATTTGCGTTCGCCGGTTTCAATATCCAGAGCAATGGTGGCACTGGAGGTTGCCTCGTCAAACGGGCGACGTGTGCCACCCCAGTTATCCGGCGGGGAATTCCCCGTGGGGATGTAGAGCAGGCCGAGTTCCGGATCTGCCGTATACACGCCCCATGCGTTGGGGGTGTCACGCGTCAGCTCGTCATTCGGGCCGGGCTTCCAGTTTTCCGGCGTGTGGCCAGCATCCCAGGCCCATGCCAGTTCACCCGTCATCGGGTCAAACGCACGGACAGCACCAGAGGGTTCAAAGTTGGCCTGGTTATCCATCACCCAGCCACCCAGCACCACGCGGTCTTTCACAACCAGCGGCGGAGAGGTGACGAAGTGGAAGCCAAGCGGCACATTGCCCAGATAGGTGCGCAGGGAAATGGACCCGTGATCGCCAAAGTCATCACACGGCTTGCCGGTTTCTGCATTCACAGCCACCAGACGCACATCGGCCGTGGGGGAGAAAATGCGCTTCGGGCAGGAAGTCTGAGCGCCTTCCGGGGCCTGATAATAGGATACGCCACGGCAGGCCAGATACACGTTTGCCGCCACATCCTTTTTGTCGGGATGCGGGTCATACGTCCATTTGATCTTACCGGTTGCGGCATCCATGGCCACAATCCAGCTGTGGGGCGTACACATATACAAGGTGTCATCCACCTTGATGGGGGTCACCTCAAGGTTGAACTCATGCCCCTGATCCGGGCCAGCCACAGCAGCTTCACCCGCGCGGGCGGTGTCGCCCGTCTGCGTCTGCCAGGCCAGCTTCAGGTGAGAGACGTTCTGCGGGGTGATCTGGCTCAGCGGAGAATACCGGTCCCCATGCGCCGTGCGACCGTAATAATGCCAGTCAGCATTGGCGATGTTGTTATCGGTCTCGGCAGTCGGGTCACTCGCGGCCATACGCTCGGGGGACAGGGTGCCGTTGATGGAATAGGACGTAAAGCAGCTTGCCAGCAGCACGACGCCGGTTACGGCAACGCTGCCCAGAAGGGCTGCTTTATCCGCCATCCAGCCGCGGCCCGTTGCCCATACAGCCGGAACCAGCAGCCACACACCAAACACCAGGAAGGTGATAAGACGGACTTCAAGACCCCAGATGTTCAGGCCCGTTTCGGCCAGCGCCCAGATAAGGGTCACCAGCATAAGGGCGGCATAAACAAGCGGTGCCGTCTTTGGCCGCACAAGGCCAAGAACGCCCGTTACAATCAGGACAAGACCGGCAAACAGGTAGAACAGCGAACCGCCAAGGAACGCGAGCTGCCCGCCTGCGATGACGAGGTATAGCCCCACCAACGCAAGCGCTACACCGGTTATAAGCCCTAATGACCTCGTTAAGGTCGGCTTCATTTTAACCTCACAATTTTTTATGCATTAACGACAGAATTTTACCAAAATCTTTATGATACCCTGTTCCTTTTCCTTCTCTGTCAGCGTCTCACTGTCCCTTGCTACTGATCATTCATTCAGACAAGCTTTAAATAACTTTTGTGTGATTTATAAAATGATCACCTGTTCGTGATACGCTGTCCTTCCTAAACATCTTCATTAGTGGATGCGACGTTCCACTACGCTGGCCATAAGCGCAGGCCGCGCTGTGTAGGATGTGTTTGAAACCGTTGCCAATTAAAAAGTATCAGTCCGTTATGCCCCGCTCCGTATTGTTCGCCCTTTTCAGCCCTCTCTCCCCGCGCAAAATCCTGTGCCCGACGGATATTTTTCCTATTCGTCAGGCTGCGTTCTTTACGATTCTGGCGGGGCTCTCCGGTGTTTCCACCGCGAAGGCGGCGGATATTCCTCTGGCTATTATCGGCCCGCATGAATACGATCTTCCGGTCGATTTCAAGCCTTTTAATGTTCTGGTCCAGTATGGGGACGGCAATGCGGCCGGATCGACCTATAACAGCCAGGGCGCACGCAAGGCACAGGGCGGCAGCCACACCTGGGCAGGCATGACAAAATACGTGCATTTCAGGAGTTTTGACGCCCTCCCCCATGTCGGCTTTGCGTTTGAAGTCATCCAGACCGAATCCTACACGCTGGCCAACGGCACCAATTATGGCGGGCTTGGGGGGACCATCAGCGGTCCGGCGGTGTGGTTCAAGCCCAATAAACACAGCACCTTCGGGATTCAGACCTTTTTACAAACCCCCAGCGGCACGCGGGACGCCCTCGCCACCCATTACTGGTCCAACCTTTCCAGCTTCATTTTTGACTATGAATGGAAGCATTTCAGCTTTGATGGTGATCTTGGCGCCATCGTCAACATGACAAAACACGTTGATGGGCAACATAGTTACACACCCGGCACAACATTCCACAGCAACCTGCGCTTCAGCTGGAAAGCCCACCGCGTGGTTGAACCCTTCCTGGCGTTTGACTGGCAGAATACTGCGGGCACGCGGGACCGCACCGTGCAGAACTGGATTGATAATTCCAGCAGCCGGGAGGTCGCCATGGGGGTGGGCGCCATGTTCACGCTGACCAAAAACATCAGCCTGACAACGCGTTATTCCCATAGCGTGGAAGGGCGGAACACGCCGGAAACCAACGCCTACTACATGAAATTCGTTTATCTCTGGTGAAAATCTCAGGGAACTACTCAAAATTCCCGTAAGATCCCACCGAGCAAGCTACTGTTTTCAAAAAAGAATTCAGACACAGCTTCTTTCTATCCGGACAAAAAGTTCATCATTGTTGAATTTAAAACCCTCAGTGAAAACTTTTATGTTTCACGAAATCTATCCGCCTCAAGAGACGACTCCGCTCTCCCCCTAATCTATCCCCTATCCCTCAGCGCGCTCTAAAGCTCCGTCCGTTTCCTTTTCTGCACGACGCATCTCTCTTCCTCACCCGCTGCTTTGCACCGTGTTGTGCATCGCGCCGACCCCGACCGCACGCATCAGGGCCGTTAAGGTTCTGACAGACAGACCGCACCCACCATTCCGTATCCCGGCACAATGGGCGCGCACCCCTTCAGTTGCGCCTCCACCCGGAAGCATGAGGCCATCCGTCCCTCCCTTCCCGCTGGCTGCAACCGCTCAGAAAAAGCCTCTCCGGACCGGCTCTGGCCCCGGAAAGCCAATTCATTCCGCAGGGTAGGCATTTCCGGCATGGCATGCTTTTATCCCCACACCGGAACAGTCTGTTCCACAAAACGACGGGGGAGGAGCTTCAGTTCCCGCCCCCGACCAGGATATAGGAAGATTTCATGACAGTGCGCCGTCATGCCAAATTGTCACGTCGTGTGGCTCTGCTTCTGTCTGCCGGCCTCGGCCTGAGCAGCGTTGCAGGCGTTGCCCGTGCAGACACCGCCCCGCAGGCCGCAGCCCCCACGGCTGTGCCCCCGGCCTCCTTTGGCACATGGGGTGTCGATCTTGCCGGGCGTGACACCGCAGAAAAGCCGGGCAACGACTTCTTCAAATACGCCAACGGCACCTATCTGGACCACCTGACCATTCCGTCAGACATGACCAGCTATGGCCCGTTCAACGCGCTGGCTGAACTCTCCCGCACGCGGGTGCAGAGCATCCTGAACGACCTCTCCGCTCACCCGGTCAAGCACCCCAGGAGCATTGAGGAAAAGCTGGGCACCTTCTACGCCTCCTTCATGGATGAAAAATCCATCGAGAAGCAGGGCACCAAGCCCATGAAGGGCGATCTGGACAGCATCCTGAAGATGCGCGACGCCAAAGCGTTCGCAACGCTCTCCGGTTCTGCGTCCACCAACTTTATGACGTCCCCGTTCTCTCTGGGCATCAACCCGGACGCCAAGGACCCGACCCGCTACGCGCTGGATGTGGATCAGGCCGGGCTGGGCCTGCCGGACCGTGACTATTATCTGAAGCCGGAATTCGCCGCCAAGCGCGCCGCCTATCAGGCTTACATCACGCAGGCGCTCACGCTGATCAAATGGCCGGAACCGGCAAACGCCGCTGCTGCCATTGTGGCGTTTGAAACCAAACTGGCCGAAGTCCACTGGGCCCGCACTGACCTGCGTGACCCGCAGAAAACCTACAACCCGATGACGGTGGCCGCGCTGGCCAAAGCCGCTCCGGGCTTTGACTGGGTTGCCTGGCTGACCGCCGCCGGCCTGCCGGCAGACGGGCTTGAAAACCGCACCGTGATTGTGGGTGAACCCACGGCCATTACGGGTGAAGCCGCCATTCTCGCCACCGCAGATATCGGCCTGCTTCAGGCATGGCAGGCGTTCCATACGGTAGAAAACGCCACCACCTACCTGCCGGACGCCTTCGTGCAGGCCCGCTTTACGTTCAACAAAGCCCTGTCCGGCCAGCCGGCTCTGCCCGTGCGCTGGAAGCGTGGCGTGCAGTCTACCAGTGCCGCGATGGGTATGGCGCTGGGCAAGGTCTATGTGGAGCGCTACTTCCCCGCAGAAAACCGCACCGCCATGCAGAAGCTGACGGGTGACCTGAAGGACGCCTTCCGCATCCGCCTCCAGCACAACACATGGATGAGCAAGGAAACGCGGGAAGCCGCCCTGCGCAAGCTGGAAAACTTTGAAGTTCAGGTCGGCTATCCCAACGAATGGCGCGACTACTCCACCCTGAACGTCACCAAGGGTGATGTCTACGGCAACGCCAAAAATGGCATTGCGTTTGAGTGGGATTACTGGCTGGCCCGTCTGGACAAGCCGGTGGACCGGAACGAATGGGACATGACGCCCCAGACGGTGAACGCCTACAACAACCCGCTGTTTGATCAGGTTGTGTTCCCCGCCGCCATCCTGCAGCCGCCGTTCTTCAACCCGCAGGCCGACGCCGCCGTCAACTACGGAGCCATTGGTGGGGTGATTGGTCATGAAATGACCCACTCCTTCGATGATGAAGGCCGTCAGTTTGACGAACATGGCCGCCTGCGTGACTGGTGGACCAAGGCCGATGCCGCCCGCTTCCAGAAGCTGGCTGATCGCCTCGGTGCGCAGTACGATGCGTTTGAAGTGCTGCCGGGCGTGCACGTCAACGGCAAGCTGACCATGGGCGAGAACATTGCTGACCTTGGCGGCCTGACGCTGGCTCTGGATGCGTATCATGCCTCTCTGGGCGGTCAGCCTGCTCCGGTCATTGATGGCCTGACGGGTGACCAGCGCGTGTTCCTCGGCTGGGCACAGGTCTGGCGCGAGAAGCTGCGTGACGACACGGTCAAAAACCTGATCGTGACCGACCCGCACTCCCCGCCGGAAGCGCGTGTGAACATCCCGATGCACAACATTGATGCCTGGTACAAGGCATGGGATGTCAAACCGGGTCAGGCCCTGTATCTGACGCCGAAGCAGCGCGTGAAAATCTGGTAATAAACCAGCTTTTAAGCACGAGCAGAAAGGGGGCGGCACCTTACGGGGAGCCGCCCTTTTTTTGGGCTCAGGCCGCCTGTATCCGCCGCTCCGGGCATGCCAGACCGCGGGCGCAACCTTGTTTCTGCGCCCTCGGTCCGCTAACCATGGAGAAAGAACGGTCACGCAACAGAGCTGCTGGAGCGGGGCCGGGGACCGACTGAGGTCATCCCCCGTCCACGAAAAAGAGCCGCCGATGCCTGACATGCCGAACCGCCTTTATCCCGCAGCGCCGCTGCCCGAGCAGCCGCCGCATACCCATGCCGCTCCGGCCAGCCCTGCCCAGACCCAGTCCGCACAGCAGAGTGCCGAGCCCCCAGAACCAGCCACAACTCTATGCCCTCCCACCCGCCGCCATGTGGTGCAGGGTCTGGGCACCGGTGCCGCCGCGCTGGCATTGGGCACGGTGGTTGCCCCCGCTGACGCGCAGGCCGCAGCGGACCACGCTGCACCGGGAACCGCCCCGTCCACACATCCAGCTCCGCCCATCCAGCCCAACACCCCACGCTTTTTCAGCCCGGCGGAATTTGCCTTGCTGAGCGCGGCGTGTGAGCGGATTTTCCCGGCGGATGCGCAGGGACCGGGGGCTATCGCGCTGGGCGTGCCGCACTTTATTGATGGGCAGATGGACACTCCGTGGGGCCGTGGGGAATTGTGGTACATGCAAGGCCCGCACCGCACGGACGCCCCGGCCAATCTGGGCTATCAGCTCCCCTACAGCCCGCAGCAGATTTACAAGGTGGGTCTGGCGGGCGTGATGGGATGGGTGCAGCAGACGCATCAGGCCGCGTTTGAAACCCTTGCGCCAGAGGTGCAGGACAGCATTCTGACCGCACTGGAACAGAACGCCACGCAGTTTGACGCGCTCCCCGCTGCCACCTTTTTTGAACAACTCCGGTCCGACACGATTGAGGGCGCCTTTGCCGACCCCCTCCACGGCGGCAACCGCCACATGGCGGGCTGGCTGATGATGGGCTTCCCCGGTGCGCGGGGCGATTACATGGACTGGGTAGACCGGTATGACACCCCCTACCCCTACGGCCCCGTTTCCATTGCCGGGGAGACTGCTGAGCATGGCTGAAAAAACGCTTCCCCCCGTGGATGTTGTGGTGGTTGGCAGCGGCTGGGCTGGCAGCATCATGGCCAAGGAGATGTGCGAGGCAGGCCTCTCTGTCGTCATGCTGGAACGCGGCAAGCGTCGTTCCACCGCACGGGATGGAGCCTATCCGTCCTCACTGGATGAGCTGGAAGGCGCGGTCCGTTACAAGCTGTTCCAGAACCCGGCGCAAACGACTGTGACAGTCCGCAATCGCTCGGATCAGGAAGCTGTGCCGTATCGTCGGCTGGCGGCGTTCCTGCCGGGTGCCGGTGTAGGTGGTGCGGGCCTGCACTGGACGGGCGTGCATTTCCGCGCGCCGCCGCAGGACCTCCGCCTGCGCAGTCATGTTATTGAGCGCTATGGCCGCAAGTTTATCCCCGAAGGCATGAACCTTCAGGATTACGGCGTGACGTATACGGAACTGGAACCGTTTTTTGATAAAGCGGAAAAAGTCTTCGGCACGTCGGGGGAAGCGTATACGGTCAATGGCAAAGCGACTGGCAAGGGCAACATCTTCGCACCTGACCGCTCGGATGACTTCCCGCTTCCGCCGCTGAAAGACGTCTATACCGCGCACCTGTTCCGCCATGCCACGACAGAGGCCGGGTATCACCCCTACGCCATGCCCGCCGCCAATGCGTCCCAGCCTTATACAAACCCGTATGGCGCGCAGATGGGGCCGTGTAACTTTTGTGGCTATTGCAGCGATTATGCCTGTTACATGTATGCCAAGGCGTCACCCAACGTGAACATCATGCCCGCCCTCCGGCGGCATGAAAACTTCACGCTCCGCAGCAACGCGCATGTCTTGAAAGTGCTGCTGGACTCTACGGGCAAGAAAGCCACAGGTGTTGTCTACCAGGATGCCGAGGGCAACCACATTACCCAGCCGGCCGGGCTGGTTATTCTGGCGGCCTTCCAGTTCCATAACGTCCACCTCATGCTGCTCTCCGGTATTGGCAAAGCGTATGATCCTGTCAGCAACACGGGCACGGTGGGGCGCAACTTTACCTATCAGAACATTACCAACAGCACGGTCTGGATGCCGCCCACGCGCAGCACGGACCAGTTTATTGGCTCCGCTGGCGGTGTTGCGATAGATGATTTCAACAGCGACAATTTTGACCACGGGCCGCTCGGCTTTATTGGTGGCTCGCCGTTGTGGGTCAATCAGGCCGGGGTGAAACCCATTGCCGGGGCCAAAGCCTCCACACCGGGCGCGCCGCGCTGGGGCAGTGCATGGAAAAAGGCGGCGATTGATACGTATCGCCACTCCTTCACCATCAATGCGCAAGGCTCCAACATGGCCTACCGCGATGTGTATCTGGACCTCGACCCCACATGGCGCACCAGCTACGGCCAGCCCATGCTGCGCATGACGTTTGACTGGAAAGATAACGACATCCGCATGAACCGCTACGTCATCAGCCAGCTTGCCAACGTGGTGAAAGCCCTTGGCGCGCAGGATGCCCATTACGGCATGCGGGAGCCGGGCAAACCGTTTGACGTGCGGGACTATCAGACAACGCATCTGTGCGGCGGTGCCGTGATGGGGGATGACCCGAAAACCTCAGCCCTCAACCGCTATTTGCAAAGCTGGGACGTGCCGAACGTGTTCGTCGTGGGGGCCAACGCCTTCCCGCAGGGCATGGGCTACAACCCTACGGGGCTGGTCGCCGCCCTCGCCTACTGGTCCGCCCACCATATCCGCACCCAATGGCTAAAGGGCAATGGCGGCCCACTGGTGGTGCTATGAGCCGTTTTGCAAACCCGCCCATGCATGCTGGCGCACAACCCCCAGTCCGTTCTGATACTCGAAAAAACCAACGTAAGAGCAAAAACTTTTCTGCATCTGTCTTGTCTGGTCTGGCACTTGCCACAATCCTCGCCACTCCGGTTTTTGCGGCGGCAGCACCGTCTGCCCCCTCAGGCGCTGACACTGGCTCAGACACCAGCGCAGGCGCTTCCACGAGCACGAACGCTCAGGATCTGATTACCAAAGGCCGCTATGTTGCCGCCGCTGCGGACTGCGCGGCGTGCCATACCGTGCCCGGCTCCGCTTCTTTTGCCGGGGGGTATGCGTTCCAGTTGCCTATCGGCACGCTGTATTCCTCCAACATCACGCCGGATAAAACCAACGGCATTGGCAACTGGACGGAAGCGCAGTTTGTCCGCGCCATTCGGGAAGGCGTGCGGCCTGACGGGGCAGCGCTGTACCCGGCCATGCCCTTCCCCTCCTACGCCCGCATGACGGACGAGGATCTGCACGCGCTGTATGCCTACTTCATGCATGGCGTGCAGCCGGTGGCGCAGGCCGTGCGACCTAATGGCATCCCGTGGCCGCTTTCCATGCGCTTTCCGCTGACGGTGTGGCGGTGGATGTTTGCGCCCTCACCCGATGCAGCGCGACAATCAGCCGAACGCAGCTTCCCCACCCCGGAACTGGCGCGGGGCGCGTATCTGGTGGAAGGCCCCGGTCATTGTGGCGCGTGCCACACCAAACGCGGCCTCGCCATGCAGGAAACCGCGCTGACGGCACAGGACGGCCCGCAGTATCTGGCAGGCGGTGCGGCAGTGGATGGCTGGACCCCGCCCTCTCTGCGCGGAGACCCCCGCACGGGTCTGGGCGCATGGAGCGTGGCGGATCTGACCGCCTTCCTGCGCACGGGCCGGAACATGCGGGGCAGCGCCTTTGGCAACATGGACACGGCAGTGCATCACGGCACGCAATATCTGACGGATGATGATCTGACAGCCATGGCCCGCTACCTGAAGGCCCTGCCCGCTGCCAATGGCGCAGAACAAAACTGGCAGACAGACCCGGCCGCCACGCGCGCCCTCCGCGCAGGCGGCAAGCTGACAAAGGGGCAGCGGCTCTATCTGGATAACTGCGCGGCCTGCCACCGCAGCACCGGCGCAGGCTACGCCCCGGCCTTCCCCCCGCTGGCGGGCAACCCGGTGGTGATGAATGCCGCGCCGGACTCCCTTATTCATATCGTTCTGACGGGTGCCACCCTGCATGGCACGCAGGGCGCACCCTCCGCCTTTACCATGCCGGGCTTTGGCAAACGGCTGAGTGATGCGCAGGTGGCGGCTGTCGTCACCTTTATCCGCCACGCATGGGGGAATGATGCCTCTGCCGTCAGCGATGTGGATGTGGCCCATCTGCGCAAGCGGCTGACGCCCTCCACCATGCAGAGCGCGCCACCTACCCCGATTGACCCGGCCCCGGCGCAGCCCGGCTCCGCCCCCAGGGCACCGGAACAGGATGTCTCGCAAGACACATCAAAGCCCGCAACAGGTCCGGTTCCCACAGGCCACCTGCCGCCAGAAGATGCATTACACAGCGCCCCGCAGCCTGCTATGAAAGCAAATTAGGATTCAGGGTGGCAACAATGCAGAAGCAATGGCAAAATAGCCGCTTCAACCGGTCAGCCACTGGCACGGTTTTTGCGGAGGAGAGATCCGGCACTTCATGACGGCGAAGCTCAGCCCTTCTTCGCGCAGGCGGGACGGGCAGGAACCACGACTGGTTTCCCCTTCCGCATCCGGCACCGCACGCGCTGCCACGCCGCCACCTGCCCCGCAGGATGGTGAACGGGACCGGCTGACTGCCTCCCCCACGCCCGTCGCCCGCCCGGCTTCCGGCTATCGCCGCGTAAAAGGCACCTCTACGCCGATTATCCGCCGGGAAGTTTACGCCGAGCCCACCATAGGCCCGGTGCTGACGGCCTCTGCCCTGGCGCATTTCCTGCTGCTGGGGGCCCTGCTATGGCAGGCCGCGCACCACCAGCCGCATGGCACACCGGATGGCCAGCAGCCCTCGCCAGTGGAAATGGTCTTCGCGCAGCCGCAATCCACCAGCGGCATGGTCGGCCCGCATTCTGATGAGGCCGGTGGCGGCAACTCCGGCAAGGCCCCCAGCAAGGCCGGGCAGGCTGAACCGACGCCGGCGGAAGGGCCGCCCTCCCCCACTGTGCCATCGGAAGAAACACCGGCCACCCCGCCGCTGCCGGAAGCGGATGACGGGTTGACCAAATCCGTGCCGCAGCCGCCCAAACCGGTGAAGGCCGCGCACCCGCCCTCCGGCCACAAGCCGCAGGCGCATGCGGTGCCGCGCCCCACGACGCACGCACGCCCATCCCAGACGCCCAGCCGCCACGCGGCCTCCCCGTTTGATAACCCGATGGACCTCTCCTTCAACGAGGCCCCGGCCCCGCGCCGCTCCCGCCATGGCAGACCGGGTGGTTCTGGCGGCCCGATTGACCTTTCCGTTGGCCCCGTGGTGGAGAACGGCCAGATTAACGCGCACTACACCTCCCGCACCTCCGTGCGGGGTGTGAGCGATGATTATGGTGAGCAGATTAACGAGTGGATTCAGCGCCACATGTACTACCCGGAAGAGGCCGCCCGAAACGGGGAAGAAGGCAGCTCCTCCGTGCATGTGGTGCTGGACCGCACGGGCCGCGTGAAGTCCGTCTACCAGACAGGCTCAGCCGGCTCCTACTATCTGGATGCCGCGACCTCCGGCATGTTCCGCGGCTCCCAGCTCCCGCCTGTCCCACCGGACATGAAGGGCAACCACTTTGATATTGATCTGACGATTAATTATATTTTGATTCGGCATTAGCCTAGCTTTTGGGAAATCTGGTCTCCCAGAGTGATTTTCCCGATCTGAAAATCTGAGGCTTTCTGACTTTATACGCCTCTAGAATATAGCAGTTTTGGTAGACAAATCCGTTTATATGCAAGCGTTTCCGGAAAGAAAGACACATGAAGTCATCCACGTTGACATGGGACGGCCCCAACAAAGAGCTGGTTAGAACGCTGGATGACTATTGCTACGGGGAAGAGGCTATTCCATTTGCCCTGATGCTCCAAGGAACATGGGGCTGTGGAAAAACTTGGTTAGTTGACGAATTTTTTAAGCAAAAGAAATTAAACCGCAAAAATGATAATGCTGCTGAATTTCCATTACGCGTTTCACTCTTCGGGATATCATCCGCCGCCGAGATCGGTGACGCTCTTTACGCCGAATTGCATCCAATTCTGGCGGGCAAACCCGGACAGGTCGGAAGCTTTGTTGTAAGAAGCCTACTAAAGACCACGTTAAAAATTGATTTAAAGGATCTTTCTGAAAAAAATGCAGGCAAAAACGGCGAGAGCATTACACTGGCTGGTGCAGAGCTGAGCGGCCGTGGGTCAGATGGGAAACCATCTCGCCGTATCATCGTTTTTGATGATCTTGAACGCGCTAAAATGTCTGCAACAGATATTTTGGCTGCAATTCACCCGCTTGTCAGCAGTGGGGAAAACCGGGTTATCCTCCTAGCTAATGAAGCAGAAATCATTGGTGAGGATAAAACCGACGCAGAGCTCTATCGACGCACCAAAGAAAAAACTATCTGCCTAACCCTTGAAGTAAAGCCAGATTTTAAATCGGCTTTTTCTTGTATAAGCTCGAAAGTTAAAGATACCACCTTTCAGAAATTTCTAGCCGAGCTAGGAAAGCGGCTTGAACCACTCACTGTTCAGACCGGTGCGCACAACCTGCGCTTGCTTTCGTTTTTCGTCCCTCTTGGAGAGACTTTATTTAAGGCCATCAAGCCAGCATACCGAACAGAAGATCATTATACGGCGCTGTCTGAACTTTTTATGCGCGTTTACATTGTGTTAATAGAAAATCGTATACATGGAGTAAAATTTGATATTTTAATGGGAATAATGAAAAGTCCTTTAAATATTTCGAAATTTTTAAAAAAAACTGATGAACAAGCTCCAGATCAGACGGATAAAAACCGAGAAATTATTAAAAATAGACTAAAAACGTATAATTACATGATCCTGTATTCAGGACTTATTTCGACAAATGATCTCGAATCACTCGTAATGCGGGGCGTTGTCCACACAGAATCCATTAATGCGGGGTTGGCTCTGGATAACCGCTTCACAAAGGAACAGGAACTACCCTCATGGGTGCGTGTATGGAACTATCCGCGCTCATCAAAACAGGAGGTAGACAATGCCGTCGCTGCATTCACGATTGACTTCAAAAATAGGAAATTTGTCGATCTTGATATGCTGCACGCGTGTAGCCTATATCTAACACTTCACCGGGTTGGTCAGAAGGGCTATGATGTAATAGACCCTGTTGAAAGCGCAAAGTCTTACATCAGGGATGTTTTTGCAAAAAGAACTCTCACCAGAGACAGAATACGGATGGCGGACGCCAATCCGTCCAACCTTTCCTTTTTTGCCCCTTTCGGCAAACAATTCAGCGAAGAAGGAAATACTGCTTTTAAAACAATTATGGAATTTTATTTTTCTGAACAAAAATCATGGTTGAATAGAGAACTCAGAATAAAATCTGCCGAACTTGAAAATATTCTGCAGGATGATTTTAAGAATTTTATATCCCTTCTATTCCGAGAGGGAGAAACACAAGCGATGTATGAGCACACGCCAATTCTGCAACATTTAAACGTGATGAAATTCTCTAATCAGATTATTAATCTTCCCGCAAATCGTAGAATGCATCTCATCTCATGCTTAAAAGAACGCTTCGACAGAACGATACATCGTGGCAATACGCTATATCCTGAATACGCTTGGTTTCATAAACTTAGCAAGGCTCTCGTAACTACTATCTCGCAATCTGACGGCTCACCTTTGTTCCGGGAAGGATTAAAGGATACAATCATGCATTTGTGCGATAGCGTCGAGAAAACCCCAGAAATTGAACCACCTAAGGTCTAACCATCACTGCGTGTATATAATTCACTACCTGCTAAAGCATAATGTGTGACTTGTTTCCAAGAATTACAGACTGACAGCAGAGTTGAAGGATATTAAATCTACTATCCCTTTCTCCCTTCAGTAATTACTCAACTCCACTCACAAAAAAGACGGCCCAAAAGGCCGCCTTTTCCAAACCATCAGGGCAGAACGGTTAGTAACCGTTCCCGCCACCCATGCCACCATTCTGCATGGCCGGGCCGCCCATGCCGGGGCCGCCGCCCTGCATGTTGCCGGAGCTGTTACCGTTGCGCCAGCCGCCGTTGCCGCCCTGCTGGCCATCACCACCGGGGCCGCCATGGTGCCCGCCTCGTCCACCGGGGCCACCCATGCCACCGGGCGGCGGCGGTTCACATGCAGCCAGAGCGCAGGTTGCCAGTAGGGCCGTCATCGCCAGAATGGGACGTTTCATGGGGTCTCTCCTTTGTGCATCACAAGTCTGTCACCCCCTTCAACCACACAACGCCGCACGGGTTCCCCTTAATTTTGCGGATGCCTCAAAAATCCAGAACCTGAGACAATGATCTTCCATTTCGACAGGACACATCTCTAAGGCGCTTAAATTGTAAATCCGGACATAAAATGTGCCTAGATTTTCTTCCAGAATTCAAACAACGCCTCCGGCAGAGAAAGCGTCAGCCGCGCACGGGTGCAGGCCACGTAAAGCAGATTGATTTCCTGATCACAGTTGTCCAGATCCCGCTTCAACCGGGCTTTCAGGCGCGGGGAGAGCGGGCCGTGTTCCTGCTCGGTTTTTCTGGCGCGGTCCTGAAACTGCGTGCGCCGCCGGCTCCATTCTTCGGGGGAGAGAAAGTCATCCAGCATGATGACGGCATCAAACTCCCGCCCCTTGGCCTTGTGCGCGGTAGAGCAGACCAGACTGACCTCATCCGGGTCGTCCCGATAAAGCGTCTGGATAGTGTGTATCTTTTTATCCAGCGTCTCTTTGTGTTTATCCACAATGCCAAACAATCTTTTGGCAACCGGGTCCCCGTCGCGGCCCTCTGCGGCATTTTCCAGCTCGCGCCATGTGCCGTATTCCAGCGCCGCGCCCTGCGGCTTTAAAGACGGCTGAAACTGGCGCTGATACAGGCTGTAGGCGGCCAGAATTTCCTGCACCATGTCATTCACCCCGCCCAGCACATGGAAGGGCCGGGTGCTGTCCGCCAGCCCTTCAAACAGCCGGACATTGGTGCGGGCCAGAACCAGCGTGTTGTGCTCCGGTTTAAGGCCCTTTTTATGCAGCATCACCCGGCTTTTCACCGCCGGGTTGCCGTGCAGGCTGTGCGCCGGTTTGCGGGAATGGTGCCCGAGAATGGCGTTGGCCATCCGGGCCAGTGGTTCACCAAACCGCCAGCTGCGCGTCAGCGGCAGGCACGGGCCTTCCAGGTCGCTAATGGCATCCACCGCACCGCGAAAAGCGTAGATAGACTGGTTCGGGTCCCCCACGGCAACAATCGGCAAGCCGGATTTTTTCAGGATGGAAATCAGAACGGGGTTCAGGTCCTGCGCTTCATCCACCATAATATAGTCGTAGCCGGTAATTTTCTGCTCACGCTCAAACTTCTTTAAATAGAGATCATGCGTGATGGGAAAATCATGTTTCTCAAGTGCCGCCAGATATTTGTAAGCCTGCGCCACAAACAGGCGGATCTCCCGGTTGCGCCCGCTGTCAGGCTCCGGGCAATGGGTGGCGGTAATTTTGGAACCTTCGCTGATGAGAAAATTGCTCAGCGTTTTCAGCACCGCATCCGCAGCCCCGCCGGACTTCATGCCCAGAACCTTTTCCAGCCGCCAGATATCCCGCACCAGATAGCGCCCCTGTACCTTGCGGTTCAGCTGCCCGATATTCAGGATGCGATAGGCGTAACTATTGGCGGTGCGCGCTTCAATCTGGTTGGAAAAGCGGGCGCGTGCCTCTTTGGCAATGGCAGTATTAAAGGCCAGATACAGCCCCCGGTGGCGCGTCCATGTCTTGCTGAACCATTCCAGCGTGGAGGTCTTGCCGCACCCGGCCCCGGCAATCACGCGAAAGCTGGCGGTGGGGGGCGTGTCCAGAATGGCGGTCTGTTCCGGGGTGATGGCAATCATCGCGCTTTTCTGGCCCTCATCTGTCAGCGGTGGCGCGCGTATAGCGCACTTTTTCGTGCGCAGATATGCCGCGCGGCGCAGAAAACCGTTCTCAGAGCAGCCCGGCTTTGCCGGCACGGTTGCACATCCGGCCCGTTCTCGCGTTAAGGTGGCAGGATAAATCTGGTCACCCCGTCACCACAGGAGACCCATGACACAGCCTGATATGCTCGCCCTCCGCGCCGCCGCCGGGACGGATTTTGAAGCCTTCACCACCGCAGCCGCCGCCATTGACCGCCTGTGCGCCCTGTATGATGAGAGTGCCCAGCGGCTCCACGCCGCCTTCCGCGCCCGGCAGGGCTGCCCGCCGGAGGAGGCGACTTATCCGTGTCTGGCGCTTGAACTGCCCCCCGGCACCCCCATACAGGGCCGCCCGCCGTTTGATGTTATTCTGGACCCCGGCTTTTACAGCACCACCATCACCCGCCCCGCCCTGTTCCGGGAGTATCTGCGGGAACAGATTGAGCCGCTGCTGCACCATTACGGCCAGCCGGTGCTGGTGGGCCGCTCCCGCCACCCCATCCCGCTGCCTTATGTTATGGAAGATGCCGTCACCGGCCTGACGGAAGCCGACCTGCGGCTGTTGCAGGAGCAGTTCGCCCTGCCCAATCTGCACGCCACGGATGACAGCATTGCCAACTGCGAGTTGCTGCCCGACGCCACCACACCGCGCCCGCTGGCACTGTTTACAGCAGAGCGCACGGATTACTCCCTCGCCCGCCTGCACCATTACACAGGCACCACACCCCGCTCCTTCCAGCGGTTTATCCTGCTCACCAACTATCAGCGCTATGTGGATACGTTCCGTGATTACGCCCGCGCGCAGGTGGATGCCGGGGGAGACTACAACGCGTTTATCGAACCCGGAGAGCAGATCTATACCGGCCCCGGCAGCGCCCCTGCGGACGCGCCCTCTGGCAGCCTGCCGCAGATGCCCGCCTATCATCTGTGCCGCCCGGACGGGGATGGCATTACGCTCATCAATATCGGCGTTGGCCCCGCCAATGCCAAAACCATGACGGACCATCTGGCCGTACTGCGCCCGCATTGCTGGCTGATGGTTGGCCACTGTGCGGGCCTGCGGCGTTCCCAGATGCTGGGGGATTACGTTCTGGCCCACGGTTATGTGCGGGATGACCACGTTCTGGACGCCGACCTGCCCACATGGGTGCCCGTGCCCCCCATTGCCGAGGTGCAGGTGGCCATGCAGGAAGCGACGTCACTCGTGACAGGCCTGCCCGAGTCCGCCATCAAGACCCGCCTGCGCACCGGCACGGTGATGACCACCGACAACCGGGACTGGGAGCTGCGTCTGGCGCATCTGTTCACCCAGATCAACATGAGCCGCGCCATTGCCGTGGATATGGAATCCGCCACCATTGCCGCCAATGGCTTCCGCTTCCGGGTGCCCTACGGCACGCTGCTCTGTGTGTCGGATAAACCACTTCACGGAGAACTGAAGCTGCGCGGCATGGCCAATGCGTTCTATCGTGAGCGTGTAAGCCAGCATCTGATGGTGGGCATCGAGACCATGCATTTGCTCAGGCAGCAGGGTGTGACCCGGCTGCACTCCCGCAAACTGCGTGGGTTTGATGAGCCCCCCTTCCGGTAACCGCCTGCATCACACATGCTGATTCTTTCTGATAAAGGGCTTTAATCTCATGCCTGCTGCTTCTGCCTCACAACTGCCGGAAGGCGTTCCCACCATCCGCGTCATCGCCATGCCGACCGACACCAACCCCGCAGGGGACGTGTTCGGCGGGTGGATCATCTCCCAGATGGATCTTGCCGCCGGCACCACCGCAGCCTTCCGGGCCAACGGGCGTGCCGCAACCGTCGCCATTAACGGCGTTGTCTTTCTGGAACCCGTGGTGGTGGGGGATGAGGTAAGCATCTACACCCACATCACCCGTGAGGGCCGCACATCCATGACCATCCATGTGCAGACATGGCGCCGCGCCCGCCACACGCACCTGACCTCCAAGGTGACGGAAGGCGACTTTACCTTTGTGGCGCTGGATGAAAACCGCCGCCCCCGCCCGCTGCCGCCCGCAACGCCCGGCAACTCGCCCAATAGCGCCCCCACGGTCTGAAAGCCTGCGGGGCTCCTCTGCCTGTCTTTTTTCTGTCATGGCATTCCGTCTCAGCGGGGAATGGTCTAGAGCAACAGTCTGGGCCATCTCGCGAATACGCGCACCGTGGGAAAGGCCAGACGGCTAACGGTTGTAAAGCAGCAGGACGGGAGACCGGCGCAGATGAAACATTGGCAGATTGACCAGCTACCCTGGGATAAATTTGACCCCTCCCGCGTGGACCCGCAGCTTGTGCCCGCCATCAAGGCGGCCGCCGTGGTGGAGCGCAACAGCGTGGACTACGCCATCTACCTGAACAACGTGTTTCATGATGACCCGGACTTCAAACAGGCGGCGGACCACTGGGCTGTGGAAGAAATCCAGCACGGGGACGGACTGGGCCGCTGGGCCATGCTGGCCGACCCGGAATGGGACTATCAGGCCGCCTTCCAGCGGTACCGGGACTTTTACCATATCCCGCTGGAAGTCGAAGAATCCGTGCGTGGTTCCCGCACCGGGGAACTGATTGCCCGCTGCATGGTGGAAACCGGCACGTCCTCCTTCTATTCCGCGCTGGCCGACGCGACGGATGAACCGGTGCTGAAAGCCCTGTGCAAGCAGATTGCCGCCGATGAATTCCGGCATTTCAAACTGTTTTATGACCACATGCACCGCTACCTGAAGCGCGAGCGCATCAGCACGCTCCAGCGCGCCCGCATCGCTCTGGGCCGGGTGACGGAAAGCGAGGATGATGAACTCGCCTCCGCGTACTACACCACCAACGAGCCGCCCTCCCTGCCCTACGACCACAATCGCTGCATTGCGGCCTACATGTCCCGCGCCATGAAGAACTATCAGCCGCGCCACCTGCGCCGCGTGACGAGCATGGTGTTCAAGACCATTGGCCTGACGCCGCACAGCAAAATTCAGGATCTGGCGTTCTTCATCACGGAAAAGCTGTTCTTCAGCCGCCAGCGTAAATTTGCCCGCGTGGCCGGGGTCTCCTGACCCCACGCCTGCGGCGTTATTTCATTGCAAAACCGTATTTTAACCACGAACCGCTGACAGAACCGTCTGGATTGTCCTCCCGCCAGACAGGTTCCTCATGCCCCTCCAGCCGCCCGAACCACCGCCGGTTACCCCCGGCCACCGCAACCGACGGATTGATCTGCTCCGCGGCATTGCCATTCTTCTGGTGCTGTTCCACCATTTTTGCATTGCCTATCCGCTGGGCCATTCGGCACTGGGCACGCTGCTCACGCCAGAGGGCGTGCGGGCCGTGGCCCGCAACGGCAATTATGGCGTCACGCTGTTTTTTGTCATTTCCGGCTTTCTGATTACCAGCAACACACTGGCCCGTTATGGCAGTCTGGCCGCCATCAAGGCCCGCACCTTCTACGCTTTTCGCATTGCGCGCATTGTGCCGTGTCTGCTGCTTTTGCTGGCGCTGGTCAACGGCCTTGCTCTGGCGGGCATTCCCATTTTCGCCACGCACATCCCCGGCCTGTCTCCCCTTGCCGCCATGATGCGGGCCAATCTGGCCGCCCTCACCTTCAGCATGAACGTGTTTATTGCGCAGTATGACTGGGCCAATTACGCGCTTGGCGTGCTGTGGTCCCTGTCCGTGGAGGAAGTGTTTTATCTCACCTTCCCACTGGTCGCGCTCCTACTGCGTCGCCAGCCGCTTATCATGCTGTTCTGGGCGCTGATTGCTGTGGTTGGTCCGTTTTACCGCATGGCGCATCAGGATGATGAATCCGGTTTCCTGTTTGCCTATCTGGCCTCATTCGACGGCATTGCCATTGGCTGCATGGCCGCCGTTGTGGCCACACACTGGCGGCTGGACGGGCTTGCAGCGCGCCTGCTTCAGCCAGTCGTGATTGCGGGCATGGTGGCGCTGTATCTCTGGAAGTCCATTGGGGCCACCAATATCTGGGGCGTTTCCGCCATGGCGCTGGGGACTGCGGTGCTGCTGATTGCCTCGGCCCACCATGAAAACGGCCCCCTCGCCACCCGCTCCCGCCTGCTGCGCGGCATAGAGTGGACCGGCCGCCTGAGTTATGAACTCTACCTGTTCCACCTGATTATTCTGGGCCTGCTCCGTACCATGCTGCCACGCGGCACTCTGCCCGATACCGGGTTTGAAAGGCTGGCTCTCCTGCCCGTCTTCCTCATCGGTTCCGGCCTGCTGGCCAGCCTCATCAGCCGCCACTTCTCTGAACCGCTCAACCGCACCCTGCGCCAGCGTTTAGGCCGCGTTCAAAAAACCTGCTGAATAAGCCTCTCAGAGCGCAACCTTTCTCTCAAACATCAGCGTTTCTTCATTCAGATACTGCGTGGTTGCAAACTGTGAAAATCCGTTTTTCTCTGCAATGCGGATTGAGGGTGTGTTGGCTGGAGCAATAATGCACACGGAGCGTCTATATGGCGTCTGTGTGTCCAGCCACGCGCAGGCGGCCTTCACGCCTTCCGTCGCAAAGCCTTTGCCGTGGCACCATGAGGCCAGAACCCAGCCTGCTTCCGGGATGCCATCCATGGACGGCGTGAGCCCGCGATGCGCCTCATTAAAACCGATCGTGCCCACAAAGCGGCCTGTCTGCTTTTCCCGCACCATCCAGAAGCCAAAGCCCATAATGCCCCACAGCCCTCTGTAATGCAGCAGCCTGCCCCATGTGGCGTTGGCGCTTTCCGGCTTGCCAGAGGTGTAGCGCGCGACAATCGGGTCCGCCCGCATGACGGCGAAATCCTCAAAATCCTCCCGTCGCGGGGCCTGAAACAGCAGACGATCCGTTTCCAGAGACGGCACTTCAGACATTCCTAAACCCTTTTCCCTCAGTCTTTCCGCATCACACATGCAGGGCGCATCGGCCTGATTTTATTCGTTCTCATCATTTAACGAATAACACTCCTTCTGCAATCACCCTTTTGTGCAGCCTGTTTCTTTGCCAACTGCCATGCAGCGCACACAACCCGCAACCGGGAACCCCTCCGCTGCCGGAACGTCAGTTTGTGTGAACCCTTAAAGCCGCTGGCCAGACAGACACATTCAGGCCGGATTTGTGGCCTGATGCGAAAGGACCTCCGCATGACTGACGAAACACCGGCCCCCAAACACAGCACCTACCGCCGCACCGTTCTGAAAATGGCAGGCGTGGCGGCAGCGGCTGGCACGCCCGTCTTCGTCAACCTTGCCGCGGCCCAGACTGTGAAAGAGAATGCTATGTCTTCCTCCCCGCTTAAAGACCCCCGCACCCTGTATCCGCATGCCCCGTTCAAAGCCCAGCCGCAGCCCTGGCCCGGCCTTGCCTCCAAAATGGACCCTCGGCCCGACCATGGTGAAAAAAGCTATGTTGGCAGCGGCAAACTCAAGGGGCGCAAGGCGCTGATTACCGGCGGGGATTCCGGCCTTGGCCGCGCCACCGCTATTGCCTACGCGCGGGAAGGCGCGGATGTCGCCATTAACTATCTGCCGCAGGAAGAAGCCGACGCTGCCGAAGTGGGTGATCTGGTCCGCAAGGAAGGCCGTAAGTTTGTCGCGCTGCCGGGGGATTTGCGGGATGAAGCCTTCTGCAAACAGCTTGTAGAAAAAGCCTTTGTGGAACTGGATGGTCTGGATATCTTCGTCAACTGTGCAGGCCGCCAGCAGACGCATGATGACCTTCTGGATGTGACGACAGAAGCGTTTGACTGGACGATGAAGACCAACCTTTATGCCCTGTTCTGGCTGACCAAAGCGGTTATTCCGCGCATGCAGCCCGGTTCCGCGATGATCTTCACCTCCTCCACCAACGCTTATGACCCCTCCACCAATATTCTGGACTACTCAATTACCAAGGCAGGCATTGCCAATTTTGCAAAAGGTCTGGCAAAGCAGCTTGTGAGCAAAGGCATTCGCGTCAACGCCATTGCCCCCGGCCCGTTCTGGACGGCGTTGCAGGTCAGCGGTGGCCAGACGATGGACAATGTCGAGAAATTTGGGGAAACCGTGCCCATGAAGCGCCCCGGCCAGCCGGTGGAACTGGCCCCGGCCTATGTGCTGCTGGCCTCGGATGATGCCAGCTACATGACAGGCCAGATTATTGGCGCCAATGGCGGCGTCGGCCTGCCATAAGTTCTCCGCACAGAATTTGACGACGCCCGGTATCGCGCTACTCTGCACCCTCCCATACCGGGTAAGGAGAAAAACGCTTCATGTTCAGCCACATCATGCTTGGCAGTAACGATATTGCCCGCTCCAAACGGTTTTATGATGCCACTTTGGGCGCCATGGGCTGCGCCCCTGCGGAACCCAACGCCAAGGGTCGTCTGGCCTATACGCATCGCGGAGGCCGACTGGTTATTACCAAACCGCTGAACGGCGAGCCCGCCACTGCTGGCAATGGCAGCACCATTGGTTTTGCCATGGCCAGCCCGGAAGAGGCCGACGCCTGGCACAAAGCCGGCGTTGCCAATGGCGGGGAAGCCATTGAAGACCCGCCGGGCGTGCGCCACACCCCCAATGGGGATCTTTATCTGGCATATCTGCGTGACCCGGACGGCAACAAGCTCTGCGCGCTCTACGTCATGCCTGCCAAATAACCCTGCTTTCCGGCAGCGGAAAGGTTAAAAACTTTAAGCCCGTTTTCTGACTTTATTTCTCAGGAAACGGGTTTTTTGTGTCTGCGCCTCAGCGGCACGTCCGCCAGAAGCCGCACAGAGTATGAAACATTTATGACAGATCTGGCAGTGCGCGCCATTTTGCGCACAGTGGGGGCCTGTTCACTTCCTTCTCCCGCATATGGAACCGCCGATCATGGTCCAGTTCAACCGCCGTACGTTTCTCTCGCTGACTGCGGGCCTTGCCTTTACCCCGCTCACGCGCTCCCTCGCCGCCGTGCCAAACCGGCCCCCGCTGCGCAAGCATGATCCGTTCACCTTCCTGTTCATTACCGACACGCACCTCCAGCCGGAACTGAACGCCAACGCCGGCTGCCACAGCGCCTTCCTGAAAGCCCGCGCGGTTCCGGCCGATTTTGCCATTCAGGGTGGTGACCATGTGTATGACGCGCTTGGCGTAAATGCAGGCCGCGCCAACATGCTAATGGATTTGTATAAGCGCACAGCAGATGACCTCACGCTGCCGGTGCATCACACCATTGGCAATCATGACTGTTTTGGCGTGTATACCAAAAGCGGTGCGCAACCGACGGACCCGCTTTATGGCAAGAAATATTTCGAGGACCAGTTCGGCCAGCTCTATTATTCCTTCGACCATAAAGGCGTGCATTTCGTGGTGCTGGATTCCATCGGCATTACGGATGACCGGATGTATGAAGGCCGGATTGATGCGCAGCAGATTGGCTGGCTGAGCCGGGATCTTGCCGCCCAGCCCAAAGGGACGCCGATTATTATCGTCACCCACATCCCGCTGGTGACTGCGATAGAAGATTACGACGTGCGCTCAACAAAGCCGGAAAAACATCACGGCATCAGTGTGGTAAATGCGTATGAAGTGCTGCCGCTATTCGACACGTATAACGTTATCGGCGTGCTACAGGGCCATACCCATATTGTGGAACGGGTGGAGTGGCATGGTGTGCCCTACATTACCGGTGGTGCAGTGTGCGGCAACTGGTGGCATGGCACACGGCTTGGCACGCCAGAGGGCTTTATGGTGGTGGATGTGGATAATGGTGTTTTGAAAACACGCTACGAAACCTACGGTTTTCAGAGCGTTGAGCCGAAAAACACCTGAAACAGAAAAAGCCGCCCCAAAGGGCGGCTTTTCCACACAGCAAATCTGCGGCCTAAAGCACTTAGAGTGCTTTAATGCTCACTGCAGATGTCTTGCCGTTACGACCAGCTTCGAGCTCGTAAGAGACTTTCTGGCCTTCGTTCAGAGTGTGCATGCCAGCGCGCTCAAGTTCAGAGATGTGAACGAACGCATCCTGACCACCATCTTCCGGCTGAATGAAACCAAAACCCTTGGTGGGGTTAAACCATTTTACGGTGCCTGTTGCCATAACAAAGGCTCCTTCACAAACAAATGCGGTCGTGCACAAAACACACACGAAATCATAACTTTTAAGGAGATATACCGAACGCAACACGCGCCGAAAACCCGGATAAAAGCACCCGCTGGCCACTGTGGTGCGCCTATCCGGGATGGAATGCAAGGGAATTCCGCATTCAGAGTAAAATCAATTATCAGTCATCCCCGGAACTTTGCCCATAGCCCGCAGATCCCAGCGGATTTGCAGGGGTTCACCCCCACGATACGCCCCCACATGAATATGCGGATTCCGCGCCACGCCATTATTGCCATCAATCGCCACAACCTGCCCGGCCGTCACGTGGTCACCCACCTTCACAACCGGCTCGGTCAGATGCGCGTAGACAACAGTCACACCGTCAGCCCGCTCAAACACCATCATGCTGGCAGGTGGCTTGCCCATGGTGCCGGGCGTGTTGGTCTCGGTGTTGAGGTGAATATATTTCACCACGCCATCAATCGGCGCATGCACTGGGGTGTGCCAGCCATACCAGTCGGTATTTTTCGTGCCGTCACCCCGATACATTTTGGCAAAGCCGTGGTCACTTTCAAAACCACCCACCACCATGCAGTCCGTACCCAGCGCATCCCCCGCACCGTGCAACTGGCCGAGCGGGTGCTCCGTGCAGGCATAGGGCTTCTCAAACAGGGGAGCCAGCGTGACCTGATGAATTTCTGCCGGATCATCCACCCAGCTTTCCAGCCCCGGCGGCAGACCCATGGCCTGAAGCTTCTGGTCCAGCCTGTGCCGCTGCTCAGCGGTGGGCGTTGCCAGAGCGGGCGCACTCAGGCTCCCCATTATCACCGCCAGCATCATGGCCCCGGACAAAACCTGCTTCATCACGCCTCTCATTCCGAATAAGAAATGAGATTGCCCCGCACACTCCTGCAACACAAGAGCAGGACCGGTTTTACCCCTCCATCTCCCCTTCCATATCACTCTGTTCCTCCGCCTGTGTCAGCTGCACATACTGGCCGTTCAGGTGCGTGGCGAGCAGGTGGCCGAGCGAGACCGCGCTGATGCACAGCAGGACAGACAGCGTGACATTAGCCAGCGCCCGCCCCCACGCCTCACTGCGCAGCAGGTCCAGCGTTTGCAGGCTGAAGGACGAAAAGGTGGTGTAGCCGCCGCACAGGCCCATCATGACAAACAGACGCGTGTTGTCAGAAACCGGGTAGCGACCGTCCGCCAGCGTGAGCGTGCTGAAAAAGCCGATGATGAACGACCCCACCACATTAATGCCCACAATGGTGCCCCAGGGCATCATGCGGCTGAGGGGGGCGGTCAGCATCGTCATCACATAACGCGCCAGCGTGCCCAGCGCACCGCCAAGCATGACCAGAAGACAGGAGGCAAAAGACATTCTCGGGCCTTTCATTCTGGCGGGCTTTCCAGAACGCCCGCCGTGCTGCGGCGGGAAAAAGACGCACGTCTCCCGCCAGATGGTTACGGCAGGAGTCATCAGCCCTTGCAAGGGCGGTTAAAGGGGGAACCCCATCCCCTTGCTGCTTTTATAGGGTGTTCGGCCCGCTGGCTCAATCGTCTCTTCCGGGCGCGCTGGCCATTAAGAATGCGCAGGGCTCCTCTGCCCTCCCCAAAACCTGTGCAAATGTACTTCCAACCCGCGCCGTTTTTTGCTTATTGCGCGAGAAGAAGCCGGAACATGCCGGTGTGCAAGAACACTCTTCTCTCACCCGCGGCTCGACCACCAGAACAGTACAGGCAGTATATGGACCCCAAAATTCTCTTCTCCGGCATTACGCTGGCTCTGGGGGCATTTGCCTCCTTCGCTATTAGTGATGCCTTCTCCAAGCTGCTTGGGGGACGGCTCGACCCGTTTGAGGTCGCCTTCTCCGGCGGGGTCTTCGGCCTGCTTCTTCTGCCATTTATCCGCAAGCCTGAGGAATCCTACCGCGACGTGTTCCGCACGCAGGAACCCGCCATGTGGGTGCTGCGGGCGGTGTGTACATTTGTGGCCACGGCAGCCAGCGTGGAAGCCTTCATGCTGCTGTCCATGCCCGAAGCGCTCTCGCTGATGTTCCTCATGCCGCTGTTTGTCACCATTCTCTCCGTGGTACTGCTCAAGGAGAAGGTGACCGCCTGGGCCTGGCTGGCCGTGGTGCTGGGCTTTATTGGCGTGCTGATTGTGCTGCGCCCCGGCGTGCGCGCCCTGCATTTTGGGCATCTGTGCGCCCTGATTGCCGCCGTTGCCAACGCTGTGAGCGTGATTGCCTACCGTCTGGCCGGGCAGGACAGCGCGCGGCTTTCCCTGTTTGGCTCCAGTCTGGTTGGCCCGCTGATAGGTAATGGTGTGCTGATGTGGGCGCACGCCACATGGCCGCACGGTGTCAGCACATGGGTTTATCTGTTTGGCTATGGCTTTCTGGCTGCCCTCGGCCAGTTGCTGATGATGATGGCCACGGCCCGCGCACCCGCCAACCGCGTTGCCCTGCCGCAATACAGTCAGATGGTATGGGGCGTGGCGCTGAGCTATCTGGTGTTCCATCAGCCGCTGGATGGCTGGACCTTTGTGGGTATTGTGGTTGTCACCCTCTCGGGCCTGCTCAACTGGATCCGCCAGCGCATCCGGTATGAACGCATGGCCATGAAGGAACGGCTGGAACGCATGCAGGCCAGAAAGGCCGCCAAGGCTGCGGAGAAAATTGCTGCCAAACAGGCCAAGGAAAAAGCCCTGCGGGACCGCCAGCAGGCCATTGCGGAAAAAATCGCCCCGACCAAATAAGTCGCGCTCCGCAAGACAGACCTCCTGACACAAAAAATGCCGTGCCCTTTTTAAAAGAGGCACGGCATTTTTATTTGGAACGCAAAGAGGCTTTTAGTTCGCCATCGTCCGATCGACCGCCAGACCGGCGGAGGCCTGACAGGTGGGCATCATTTCCACATGGTTGATGTTCACATGTGCGGGCAGTGCGAGAACCCACGCTACGGTTTCCGCAATATCGTCCGGCAGCAGCGGCTTGGTTCCGTTATACACGGCATCCGCTTTCTCTTTGTCGCCCAGACGCACTTCACTAAATTCGCTGCCGCCGCACAGGCCCGGCGCAATGGTTGTGGCCCGCACCTGCCTGCCCAGCAGATCACTCCGCAGGTTGCGCATAAACTGTTCCACAAACGCCTTGCTGGCCCCGTAAACATTGGCCCCCGGATACGGATACGTGCCCGCCGTACTACCCAGTGAAATCACGTGCCCGCTATTGCGCGCCACCATGCCCGGCAGCAGCGCACGGGTGATTTCCACAAGGCCGGTCACGTTGGTAGCAATCATGCGCTCCCAGTCAGAGGGTTGGGTTTCCCACGCCTTGCCCAGCCCGAGAGCCAGCCCGGCATTGTTCACCAGCACATCCACCTCCTGCCAGCCTTCCGGCAGCGAGGCCGGGAGCGCCTTTACTGCGGCGAGGTCTGTCACATCCAGCTTGAACGGCAGCAGTGCGGGGCCAGCCTCTTTTGCCAGCGCATCCAGCCGCTCCTGCCGGCGGCCCGTAGCAATTACGCGGTAGCCATCCTTCACCAGCCGCAACGCAATGGCATGGCCAAACCCTGCCGTGGCACCGGTGACGAGAACTGTCTTGAGGGGCTGTGTCATTGCTCTCTTCTCCATAAAGGGGGAACTCCGCCCATCATGCGTCAAAAGAGCGGAAACTGTCACGGGGAGACGGCAACTCTCTCATTTCAAACCGTCCACGCCACCTAAAAATAAAAATGGCTTTTTGTAATTATATAATAAAAAATTGGTCTAATTGTGTCATTCAGCGCAGAAATACAAAGATATTCTTATTCGATTCTCAGTGAATATAATAACTAACTATTGAGAACTCCATCTAAAAAATAATATTTTAATAAAAGACAACATAAATTTATCTATGTTATCAACAGATTAACTAATATTTAACTAAACGGTTAAGGCTATAAAACTTTTTTTCAATTGATTTTGGTTAGTTAAAAAATATTATTTTATTGTTTTAACAAAAGTAAGGAGAAAAAATAACTGCAAAATACAGAATCTAATTTTTCTTGTGTTTGATTTTTTCTGTTAGTTATTGAGACTCCATAACAAAACACTAGGGCCTGTTAGATCTTAAAATACTTCCTATATTGTATGGATTGAAGAAGGAGACGGAACAGGCACTTTCACTGATGAGACATGGGCGATCTGGGAACCGCTGATTGAGGCGGTTCGGCCAAGGGGCAAGACACCGCCCCATGATCTGCGGCGTACGATAGCAGCGATCTTCTGGCGTCATGAGAATGGTGCGAAATGGCGAAGTATCCCCGCTGAGCTGGGTCCGTGGTGGCGGGCGGCGCAGCTT